>NZ_JBHLWE010000029.1:0-374767 GCF_042432925.1 Paracoccus niistensis
TCAGCTTCGCCTGGCTGACGCTGATCGTGCTGTGCCTGGGCTATGTGGCCATGGTGATCTGGGGGTGGATCGCGGCGCCAAGGCCCCGCCGCCGCTAGCCGTCCTCGTCCCCGACCGTTTCGGCCTCCATCCCCTGGTCGAGCATCTCCTCGGCCAGAACGGCGGCGCCTGCCGGGCCCGCGCCGAAGCGGGCGGCCACGTCGGGGGCATAGCGCGACAGGTCCGATCTCAGCCTGAGAAGCGACAGGTCCTTGGTCTTGGCCTCCAGCATGACGTCGAACTCCAGCCCCTCGGCCTCGCGCATGAAGGTCGCGAATTCGAAGGGGTTGGTGAAATCCGCGTGGCCGGTCCAGACCGGCGGCAGCAGCACCGTCTTGATGCGCGAGGTGGGCTTCACCACGCCCCTTGTCAGCGCGCCCTTGCGGGGGCTCGCGCTCTTTGCCGCCTCGCGCTCCTTGTCGGTCACCTTGCGCTTGATCTCGCGCATCTCGGTGCGCGGAGAGGAGAAATGGATCTTGGGCCGCACGCCCTCGGGCCAGGATCGCAGGACACGCTCCAGCGTGGGGCGCAGCGCCAGCCCTTCGGGGTTCAGGCACCAGTGATGCTGATAGTCGAAGATCAGCGGCACGCCGCAGCGCTCGTGGATCCACAGCACGTCGGCGGCGGAAAAGCGGATGTCGTCGTTTTCCAGCACCAGACGGCGGCGGACATGGTCGGGGCATTGCTCGTAGCCCTTGATCCAGCGGGCGCGGCTTTCCTCGCGGTCGCCATAAACGCCGCCGACATGGGTGACGAGGACGCCTTCGGGGCCCATGCCCATGCGGTCCAGCATCTCGGCCTGCGAGGCGAGGTCCCAGATGCTTTTCGCCGTCAGCGAGGGATCGGGGCTGTTCAGCAGCACGAATTGCGACGGGTGGAAGGACAGCCGGATGTCGAGCTCACGCGCCCGCCGCCCGAGCGCCGCCAGCTCGGCATCGCTTTCGGCCACCATGTCGTGGAACTGCGGCATGTCGGGGTGCGTCGCGTAAGGCGCAAGGTCCGAGGACATGCGGTACATGTCGATGCCCATCTGCACGAGATAGTCGAAGATCGCGTCCAGGTATTCCAGCGAGGTCCTGAGATGCGGGTTCTGCCGCCAGCGCCGCGTGTCGTTGCTTTTCAGGCCGGGCCTGCCCATCACCTTGACGGGAAAGCCCAGGCGCAGGGGGCGGTCACTCATGGGGCAGGGTCTCCTCGGGAAAGCCGATCCGGGCGGCGAAGTCGTTCCAGTCGGCGGGACGCAGGGCCCCGCCCGTGGCCTGGGCATGGCCGCCGCCGTATTCGGGGCCGGCGCCCGCGGGTCGGTGCCCGGCCAGGAAGCGGATGAGGTCGGTGCCCGTGGCGCTGCGGGCGGCGAAATGGACCCAGCCGGGGCGATAGCCGGTGTTGGCGGCCAGCACGATCTTGTCCTTCAGCCGCCAGCGCCAGGACTGCGCGACCAGCGGATGGATCTGGCAGGGCGAGGAAAAGCGGATCAGCGCCACGTCGCCCCGCACCTTGGGCGGCACGCGCCGCGCGCCTTCCAGCGCCGCCGCGACCTCGGCCTTGGCGGCAAGCAACTGGTCAGTCTCGGGATGTCCGCCCTTCAGCAGTTCCTTGGGCGAACTGCATCTCAGCAGCAGCGCCAGCGCGGGCGCAGGGTCGGCCAAGGCGGTGCGGCGCGGCGCGTTGACCAGCGAGGCGGCATCGCGCAGCGCGGTCTTGCCGTAGCGCCCCTGCGCCTCGGTCAGTTCGGGGAAATCCCCTTCGGCCATGTCGCCGACCAGCCCCAGCGCCGCAAGCCACAGCAGGTCACCGGGCGGATCCAGCGCCTGCACGCACCACCAGGCCAGCAGCGACGAGGTCGGCTCGGGCCGCCGGCCGTTTCCGGTGATCACCACCGCCTCGCCGGGGGTGCCCCGGGGCACGTGGTGGTCGATCAGCACGGTCGGCGTCCCCCGCAGGATCTCGCCCTCGCCCACGCCGAGGTCCGTGACGATCAGCCCGCCGGGGCGGCGCGCTTCGAGTTCGCCCTGAAGCGGGGGCGACCATGGGTTCTCGCCCTTGCCCAGGATGCGGATGTCGGCGGGCTGGCCTGCATGTTCCAGCGTCCGCGACAGGATTGCCGTGGCCGACAGCCCGTCCGCGTCGAAATGGCCCAGGATCAGCGGGCGCCGATCCGGGGCGAAGCGTTCCAGCGCGGCCCTAAAGGCGGCGCTTGCATCGGCGGGGGTCTGGACGGGCGGGCAGGGCATGGTCCTCAACGGTGCAGGCCGCAGGAGGTTTCATGTCCTGATGGTCGTTGATGGCGTTCCGGGCATCGTCCGCGGCAAAGCTCTTTCCGACGAACGGTGGGCCGCATCCCCGCACTGCCCCTGGTCCCACCAAGGCAAGGGCACAATCCCGCCACCCTTCAGTCCAGGCTTTCCAGAAACTCCTCAACCTCGCGGGCCGTGCGGTCCCGCAGGGCCGCGTCGAAGCTGAGGGGGGACAGGGCCGAGCGCTCGCGCTGGTCAAAGCCGTGGTCGGCGCCGGGCAGGACCTCGACCCGGATGCGCGCGCCCCTCTCGCGCAGGCGGTCGGCCATCTCCTCGCAGGTTGGGGTGCTGATGATGCGGTCCTCGGCGGCCAGGATCATCAGGATCGGCGGGGCGGCGTTCCAGTCGCCCTCGTCCGCGCCGTTCAGCAGCCCGCAATAAGGGTAAAGCAGGATGACCCCGTCGAGCCCGCGCAGCAGCCCTTTGGGATGCGAGGGCCAGCCCCCCAGCCCCGGCGGGGCCTGCCCGGTCAGGGCAAGGCGCAGGAATTCCGTCGCCGTCCATCCGCCATGCGAGGCTCCCAGCACGACCCTGCCGCCCTGGGGCAGTGCCGGGTCGGCCAGCGCGACAGCCAGGTCGCCCGCCCGCTCGGCCCCCGGCAGCGCCTGCCCCGCGCAGACCAGCCGCCAGGCCTCGAAGCGGTCGAGCCCGCGCGGACGGTGGCTGTCCAGGATCAGCGCCCGGTATCCCTGTGCGGCCAGGCGGCCGGCCCAGAAGTCCATGTTGTCGTGGACGCCGTCGCAGCCCGACAGCAGCACCGCGCCCCCGGTCTCGGCTGCGCGCGGGAAAGGTGCCACGACGCGCCAAAAGGGCGCAAGTTCCGCCCGGCGCAGGGCAGGGGCCTCGGTCGGGCCGGCCAGCCCGGCCCAGTGCCGCGCCGTGTTGGCGCCCAGCCCCGCCAGGATCAGGACCGCCAGCGCGGCGGCGATCAGCAGCGCCCTTCTCATCCGTTGTCGCATCCCTGCTGGAACCCCTTGTCACAGCGGACGGCCAGCCGGGCGCTGTCTTCGGCGGTCCAGCCCTCGGGGTCGGTCACGGCCACCCAGGGGCCGATATAGTCGCGGGCGTAATAGGAATGGCCGTGGCCTTCCGGGGCGCTGGTCGCCAGGATCATGTCCACGACCAGCTGGAACTGCGTCACCACGGGGGTGAAGCTGAGGTCGGGCGACACGTCGGGCGCCGGGGGCTCGCGCATCCAGGCGGGCGCGCGCCACAGCGAGGCGGGCTCGTAGAAGACGATGGGGTCGCTGGAATATTGCAGGAACATCAGCCGCATGTCGCCCCAGCCCTGCGGGCCGCCCGCATCCTGCGTATGGCTGGCGAAACGGATCAGCCGTCCTTCGCCCACACGGGGCGCGACATAGGGGCTGCCGGGGCGGCGCTCGGCCATGGCCTCGTTCCAGCGGGCCGAGGGGAAGGGCGGCCCCGCCCACAGCGCGCCGTCGATGGGGTCGTCGAGCAGCGCGAAGAGATCCGTGCCATACATTGAGGCCCAGGCCCCGAGGCTCAGCCCGTGGACATACAGGCGCGGCCGGCGGTCGCGCGGCAGGCTGCGCCAGTGGCGGTGGATCGTGCCGATCAGCGCCCGCGCCTGGTCGAGGCCCGCGCGCGTTTCCAGCAGCAGCGCCATCGGCGACTGCAGGTAGGAATACTGGACAGCCACCGTCGCGATGTCGCCGCCATGCATGTATTCGACCACATCGAAGCTGCCCGGGTCCAGCCAGCCGGTCCCCGTGGGCATGGCCACGATCATAACCTCGCGCTCGAAGGCGCCGAGGCGCAGCAGTTCGGCCAGGGCGCGCTCGGCGCGACCCTGTGCGCTGTCGGCCTCGGCCAAGCCCACGTAGACCCGGATCGGGTCAAGGGCGGGCCGTCCCGCGAAGGCCGCGATGGCACGGGCATCCGGCCCCTGGGTGACGAAGTTCCGCCCCGGCTGGCCCATTGCGCCCCAGTCGATCAGCGAGGCCGCGCTGCCCGGCACCCGGGCATCGCCGGGCGGCGGGGGCGCGGTGTCGAACAGCTCCTGCGCGGCGGTATAGGACTGGTCCAGCCCGCGGATCACGCGGTCCAGCACGCCGTCGCGGGTGATGACCGCAAGCGCCAGCGTCACCAGCAGCAGCCCCGAGACATCCGCCGTCCGCCGCGGCATGTGCCGGTAAAGCCATGCCCGCAGCCGGTCGAAGGCCCAGCGCACCAGCGCCCCCATCAGCATCAGAACCGCGAAGACCAGCAGCGCCACCACGGCCATGTTCGGAACGTCCACGCTGTCGAGCAGCTCCATCCCCATGCGGCTGCGGATGCCGTTCTGCCAGTCCCGCGCCCGCGCCAGGCAGAAGACCAGCAGCGTGAGCGCCGGGACCCCGGCCAGCAGATGCGCGGCCGTCGCGGCGCGGCCGCCCGGGGCGGGCAGGTCCAGCGCGCGCCACAGCGTCACCAGCAGGCGCCCGAGCATGTAGCCCAGCGCCGCCACCAGCCCGCCCAGCACACCCTGCACGAGCCAGCCGCGCGGGATCAGCGAAGGCGTGAGCGAGGCTGCGAAAAAGGCCAGCCCCAGATAAAGCGGGAAATGGGATACGTCGAGAAATCGCCGCCGGTGCATTCGGTCCGCCTGTGCTTCGGTCGCCCTCAGGTTTGGCAGCTTTCCGCGCCGATGACAGCGCAAGATCACGCGACCGTGGCAGGGCAGGCCCGTGTCGCCTGGGCCTCGGCATGGCGCCACCGGAAGGCTGTGGCGCTTTTGTATACATTGATGTGCAAGCGGCAGCACGCCTGTGCAGACCAACAAAACTCTTGCCAGCCGGAAGTCTCCGCGCCTAGCATCCTTGCAATGAATACCTTTGGGAGGGGGTGTGCATGGCTTCGGTGACGATCGACGGCGTTCGCAAGTCCTATGGCTCGCACGAGGTCCTGCACGGCGTCGACATCGGCATCGAGGAAGGCGAGTTCGTCGTCTTGGTCGGCCCTTCGGGTTGCGGCAAGTCCACGCTGCTGCGGATGCTGGCGGGGCTGGAACATATCACCGCCGGACGCATCCTGATCGGCGGGCGGGTGGTCAACGACCTGCCGCCCAAGGACCGCGACATCGCCATGGTGTTCCAGAACTACGCGCTCTACCCCCACCTGACCGTGGCCGAGAACATGGGCTTCTCGCTGAAGCTCGCGGGTGCCTCGCGCGCGGCGATCGCCGACAAGGTGCGCCCCGCGGCCGAGATCCTGGGGCTTGCGCATCTGCTGGACCGCTATCCCCGGATGCTGTCCGGCGGCCAGCGCCAGCGCGTGGCGATGGGCCGCGCCATCGTCCGCGACCCGCAGGTGTTCCTGTTCGACGAGCCGCTGTCGAACCTGGACGCCAAGCTGCGCGTGACCATGCGGACCGAGATCAAGAACCTGCACCAGCGGCTGCGCACGACGACCGTCTATGTCACCCATGACCAGATCGAGGCGATGACCATGGCCGACAAGATCGTCGTCATGCACGACGGTCGGGTGGAACAGATCGGCGCGCCGCTGGAGCTTTACGACCGCCCCGCCAACCTGTTCGTCGCGGGCTTCATCGGCAGCCCGGCCATGAGCATGATCCGCGGCACGCTTGCCCCTGACGGCAGTTTCGCAGCCGCCGACGGCACCCGCCTGCCCGTGGCCGACACGGGCCGCGCGCGCGCGGGCCAGCCCCTGATCTACGGCGTCCGCCCCGAGGCGATGCGGCTGGGCGGGTCCGTGCCCCTGACCGTCGAGGTGACAGAGCCCACGGGGGCCGAGACCCATGTCGTCGGCCGCATGGGCGGCACCCCGATCACCGGCGTCTTCCGCGACCGCATCAGCGTGGCTCCGGGCGGGACGCTCGATATCGCCATCGACCCTGCCGCCGTCCACCTGTTCGACGCCGAGGGAGGGCAGCGCCTGACCGCCTGACATAACAACCCCGCCGCGCCGGAAGAGGAGCCTGCGCCAAGGGGAAGACAGAGGAGGAGAGTGAATGACCATCGACCGCAGAACGCTGCTCAAGGGCACGGCCGCGATGGCTGCCGCCGGCGCCCTGATCGGCCCCTTCGGCGCCCGCCGCGCGGCGGCCCAGGCCGCGGCCCCAGCCAGCGCCGCCATGTTCACCCCCGAGGAGGGCGCGTCCCTGCGCCTGCTGCGCTGGGTGCCCTTCGTCAAGGGCGAGGAGGACGCCTGGAACGCCAACACCCAGGCCTTCACCGAGGCGACCGGTGTGCAAGTCACCATCGATCAGGAAAGCTGGGAGGACGTGCGCCCGAAGGCCGCCGTGGCCGCCAACGTGGGCACCGGCCCCGACATGGTGATGAGCTGGTTCGACGACCCCTTCCAGTATCCCGACAAGCTGGTGGACGTCACCGATCTCTGCACCATGCTGTCGGAACGCCACGGCGGCTTCTACGAGGGGCTTGCGGCCTATGGCCAGCAGGACGGCAAGTGGATCTCGACCCCCCTTTGCGCCATCGGCAACGCGATCTGCTACCGCGACAGCCACATGAAGGCCGTGGGCTTCAACGAGTTCCCGACCGACACCGACGGCTTCCTGAAGCTCTGCCAGGCGCTGAAGGAAAAGGGCACCCCCGCGGGCTTCCCGCATGGCAAGGCGGTGGGCGACGGCAACAACTATGCCCACTGGCTGCTGTGGTCGCATGGCGGGCAGACGGTCAACGAGGCGGGCGAGGTCGTCATCAACAGCCCCGAGACGGCGGCCGCGATCGAATATGCCAAGCAGCTTTACGCGACCTTCATCCCCGGCACGGAAAGCTGGCTGGACATCAACAACAACCGCGCCTTCCTGGCCGGAGAGGTGTCCCTGACCGCCAACGGCGTTTCGCTGTATTACGCCGCGATGAAGGACCCGGCGATGGCCGAGATCGCGCAGGACATCCGCACGGTGAACCTGCCCATCGGTCCTGTGGGGCAGTCAGTCGAGCTGCACCAGACCTCGACGATCTCGATCTTCAACCACTGCAAGTTCCCGAACGCGGCCAAGGCCTATCTGGAATTCATGTTCCGGTCCGAGAACATGAACCGCTGGCTGGAGGCGGCCAGTGCCTACTGCTGCCAGTCGCTGCGCGAGTTCGAGGCGAACCCGGTCTGGACCTCGAACCCGATCCACGCGCCCTATGCCAAGGCGTCGCAGTCGCTGCGGGTGAACGGCTATGCCGGGCCGCTGGGGCCGGCATCGGCAGGGGCCATGGCCGACTATGTGCTGGTGGACATGTTCGCCGAGGCCGTGACAGGCCAGCGCTCGACCGAGGACGCCATCGCCAACGCCGAACGGCGCCTGCAGCGCTACTACCGCTGATCCCCCGGGGCCGGCGGGCCTGAGCCGCCGGCTCCTTCCTTTCAGGAGGGACCATGACCGCCACGCTCGAAACACAGGCGCCCCGCAGGCGCCGACTCGGCCGCCTGTCCGAAAGCCGCAATGGCCTGGGCTTCCTGTTCATGCTGCCTGCGGCGATCTTCCTGCTGTTCTTCCTGACCTATCCGCTGGGACTGGGGGTCTGGCTGGGCTTCACCGACACCAAGATCGGGCAGCCCGGCATCTTTGTGGGCCTGGAAAATTACCAGTGGCTCTTCGACGATCCGGTCTTCTGGCTGGCGGTGTTCAACACGATCTTCTACACGGCCTTTGCCTCGATCGCGAAATTCGCGCTGGGCCTCTGGCTCGCGCTGCTCTTGAACCGGCACCTGCCGTTCAAGAACTTCTTCCGTGCCATCATCCTGCTGCCCTGGGTCGTGCCCACGGTGCTGTCGGCCATGGCCTTCTGGTGGATCTTCGACAGCCAGTTCTCGATCATCTCCTGGACGCTGATGCAGCTGGGGATCATCAACCAGCCCATCAACTTCCTGGGCGACCCGTGGAACGCGCGCTGGTCGGTGATCGCGGCCAACATCTGGCGCGGCATCCCCTTCGTGGCGATCTCGCTGCTGGCGGGGCTGCAGACCATCCCGCAGTCGCTGAACGAGGCCGCGGCCATCGACGGCGCGACAAGCTGGCAGCGTTTCACCAAGGTCACGCTGCCGCTGCTGACGCCGATCATCGCGGTGGTGATGACCTTCTCGGTGCTGTTCACCTTCACCGACTTCCAGCTGATCTACGTGCTGACGCGCGGCGGCCCGGTGAACGCCACCCACCTGATGGCCACCCTCAGCTTCCAGCGGGCGATCCCCGGCGGTCAGCTGGGCGAGGGCGCGGCGATCGCGGTGGCGATGATCCCCTTCCTGCTGGCGGCGATCCTGTTCAGCTTCTTCGGGCTGCAGCGCCGCCGCTGGCAGCAGGGCAACGATTGAGGAGGCCAAAATGGCGCAAACCGAAGACAATGCCGTCGGCCTTGACCAATACGAAAGCCTGCCCCGGCGCATCCTGACCGTCTGGCTGCCGCTGTTCGTCTTTGTCTTCGTGCTGCTGTTCCCGTTCTACTGGATGGCGATCACGGCGGTGAAGCCGGACAACCAGCTGACGGACTATGCCAACCACAGTCCCTTCTGGGTCGTGGGGCCGACGCTGGACCACATGCGCTACCTGCTGTTCGAGACGACCTATCCGCGCTGGATGTGGAACACGATCATCGTCTCGGTCGCCTCGACGGCGATCTCGCTGGTGGCCTCGGTCTTCGCGGCCTACGCGATCGAGCGGCTGCGCTTCAAGGGCTCGCGGATCACGGGGCTGATGATCTTCCTGGCCTATCTGGTGCCGCCCTCGATCCTGTTCATCCCCCTGGCCTTTATTGTCTTCCAGGTCGGCATCTTCGATTCGCGCCTGGCGCTGATCCTGACCTATCCGACCTTCCTGATCCCCTTCTGCACCTGGCTGCTGATGGGCTATTTCCGGTCGATCCCCTACGAGCTGGAGGAATCCGCGCTGGTGGACGGGGCGAGCCGCTGGCAGATCCTGACAAAGATCGTCCTGCCGCTGGCGGTGCCGGGGCTGATCTCGGCCGGGATCTTCGCCTTCACGCTGTCCTGGAACGAGTTCATCTATGCGCTGACCTTCATCTCCAGTTCCGAAAACAAGACCGTGCCCGTGGGCGTGCTGACGGAACTGGTGCGGGGCGACATCTACGAATGGGGCGCGCTGATGAGCGGAGCGCTGCTGGGATCCCTGCCGGTGGTGATCCTGTATTCCTTCTTCGTGGACTACTACGTCTCGTCCATGACGGGGGCGGTCAAGGAATAGCGGTGTTCCCCAAGGGGGCCGCTCTTGCCGTCCTGTGCGCGGGCCATGGCGTCACCCGGCGGGTGATCGGGGCGGGGGCGCACGGATCGAGGTCTAGGGGCGGGCTTCGGCAAAGTGGCGTTCGACATTGCGCACCAGCCCGTCGAGGTGGCTTTCCATGTGCCGCCGCATCGCCCCGGCGTCCCGGGCCGCCAGCGCCGCGACCATGCCGCGATGGTCGGCCAGCACGCGGTCGGCATCCGTGCGCTGCCGCGCCGACATGAAGCGGATGCGCCACAGGCGCGCGAGGTATTCGCCATGTGTCCGGGCCAGCGCCGCATTGTGCCCGGCCGCCACGATCAGCCGGTGCATCTGCATGTCCAGGTCGAAGACCTCGACCGCGTCGCCGCCCGCATGGTTGCGCTCGACCGTCTCGCTGAGGCGGGCGATGGCGGCGATCTCGTCGCCGGTGGCGTTCCGGCAGGCAAGGTCGGCGCCGAACAGTTCCAGCTGGCGCAGCACGGCGACCTCGTCCAGGGCCTCGTCGCGGGTGGGATCGGCCACCAGCGGGCTGCGCAGGGGGCGCAGCGTGACCAGCCCCTCCTTTGCCAAGATGCGGACCGCCTCGCGCAGCGGCGTGCGGCTGACGCCCAGCCGCTCGGCATGGTCGCGTTCCTTGATCGGGCTGCCGGGAGGCAGGACGCCCGTCAGGATCTCGCGCCGGAGCCGCGCCGCGATGGCGGCCGGAAAGGTGGCGGTCTCGGGCGCAGGGTCAGACATCAGTTGACCGCGATCAGGGCGGGCCGGTCCGACGGCACCGCCTGAAGGTTCCGCCGCTTCAGGTCCCGCATGGCAATCCCTTTCACAGCGAGGCGGTGATGCCGCCGTCCACATAGACGACGGTGCCGTTCACGAAGGATGCCGCGTCCGAGGACAGGAAGATCGCGGCGCCGACCAGTTCGTCGACCCGGCCCCAGCGGCCCGCGGGCGTGCGGCGGCACAGCCAGTCGCTGAAGGCCGGGTCCGCTACCAGCGCGGCATTCAGGGGCGTGTCGAAATAGCCGGGAGCGAGGCCGTTGCAGTTCAGCCCGTGGCGCGCCCAGTCGGTGGCCATCCCCTTGGTCAGGTTCGCCACCGCGCCCTTGGTCGCCGTGTAGGGCGCGATGCCGGGGCGGGCCAATGCGCTTTGCACCGAGCAGATGTTGACGATATGCCCGCGTCCCCGCGCGATCATGTGCCGCGCGCAGGCCTGCGCCACGTTGAAGACGCTGGCGACGTTGGTCTGCAAAAGGCGCTGGAAGGCGTCGGCGGGAAACTCCTCCAGCGGGGCGCGGTGCTGGATGCCCGCGTTGTTGATCAGGATATCGATGGGGCCGGTCTCGGCCTCGAAGCGGTCCACCGCCGCGCGGGCGGCGGCGTGGTCGGTCACGTCGAAGGGGAGGGTATCGACATTGAAGCCCTCGGCTTGCAGCGCCTTGGCCGCTGCGTCCAGCCTTGCCGGATCGCGCCCGTTCAGCACGGGTGCCGCGCCCGCTCCGGCAAGGCCGCGGGCCAGCGCCAAGCCGATCCCCTGGGACGAGCCCGTGACCAGCGCGCGCCGGCCTGTCAGGTCGAAGAGCTTCAGCGACATCACCCGCGCCCGATGAAGGGCATGTTGGTCGCCATCACGGTGACGAACTGGACATTCGCGCCGTCAGGAAGGGAGGCCATGTGCAGCACCGTGTCGGCCACCACCTGCGCGTCCATCACGGGTTCCACCTTGGTCGAGCCGTCCGCCTGCGGAACCCCCCTGGTCATCGCCACCGCCATGTCGGTCAGGGCATTGCCGATGTCGATCTGACCGCAGGCGATGTTGAAGGGCCGCCCGTCCAGAGAAATCGAGCGCGTGATCCCCGTCACCGCGTGCTTCGAGGCGGTGTAGCCGATGGACCCCGGACGCGGCGCATGGGCCGAAACCGAGCCGTTGTTGATGATCCGCCCGCCCTGCGGGTCCTGTGCCCGCATCACCCGGAAGGCCGCGCGGGCGCAGATGAAGACGCCGTTGACGTTGACGTCGATCACACGGCGGAATTCGTCGGCCGGGATCTCGTCAGGGGTCTGGGGGACAAGGCCCGTGCCCGCGTTGTTGAACAGCACGTCCACCCGGCCCCATTCGGCCACGGCCCGGTCGAAGGCCGCGTCCACTGCATCGGCGTCGCAGACGTCGCAGGGCAGGACCAGCGCGGCGCTGTCGCCCGCCGTCTCGCGCAGGGCGTCCTCGCGTCGGCCGATCAGGCCCACGCGCCAGCCGGCGTCCAGAAAGGTCCGCGCCGTGACCCGGCCGATGCCGCTGCCGGCCCCGGTGATGAGGATGGTCCTGTCCATGCCCTGTCCCTTTTCTTGTTGAAGTGCCGCCTAGTGGTTGTCGCGCGGCAGCGACTGCGCCACGCGGCGATAGGCGGTGGCAAGCTCGATGCAGCCGCCCTGCGCCAGCTGGCCCACGGTCTTGCGATAGATCTCCTGCCAAGGGGTCTGGTTGACCAGCTCGGGCGGCGTCCAGGCGTCGCGCCGGGCCTGCCATTCAGCCTCGTCCACCAGAGCGTCCAGCCGGCGCGCGTTCAGGTCCAGCCGCACCCGGTCGCCCGTCTGCAGCAGGGCAAGGCCGCCGCCGACCACCGCCTCGGGCGTGGCGTTCAGGATCGAGGGGCTTTCCGAGGTTCCCGACTGCCGCCCATCGCCCACCGTGGGCAGGTGGTTGATCCCGGCCTTCAGCACCGCGTCCGGCGGCTGCATGTTCACCACCTCGGCCGAGCCCGGATAGCCGACGCAGCCCACGTTGCGGATGAACAGCATGCAGCGGTCGTCGATCGCCAGCGCTGGGTCATTGATGCGCTCGTGGTAATCCTCGGGGCCTTCGAAGACGATGGCGCGCGCCTCGTGGATGCCCTCGCGGCCCTGGTCCGACAGGAAGCGGTCGTGGAAGTCCCTGGAAATCACGCTGGTCTTCATCAGCGCGCTGTCGAAGAGGTTGCCCGAGAGGACAAGGAAGCCCGCCTTTTCCCGCATCGGCTGGCTGACGGGACGGATCACCTTGTGGTCGGTGGACCGGTATCTCGCGACATTCTCGCCCACGGGCCTGCCGGTCACGGTCATGGCGCCTTCGTGCAGAAGGCCCGCTTCCTGCAGCTCGCCCATGACGGCCGCGACGCCGCCCGCATGGAAGAAGCTTTCGCCCAGGTATTCCCCGGCAGGCTGCATGTTGACCAGCAGCGGCAGGTCGAAGCCGACGGTTTCCCAGTCCTTGACGTCCAGATCGACACCCGCGTGGCGCGCGATGGCCTGCAGGTGCGGCGGCGCGTTGGTGGACCCGCCGATGGCGGTGTTGACGCGGATCGCGTTCTCGAAAGCCTCGCGCGTCAGGATGTCCGAAGGTTTCAGGTCATCCAGCACCATCTGCACGATCCGGCGGCCCGTCTGGTAGGCCATGCTCATCCGCTCGCGGAAGGGCGCGGGGATGGCGGAACAGCCGGGCAGAGACATGCCAAGGGCCTCGGCCATGGCGTTCATGGTCGAGGCCGTGCCCATGGTGTTGCAATGGCCCAGGCTCGGGGCCGAGGCGCAGACGCGCTCGATGAACTCGGGGTAGTCGATCTTGCCTTCGGCCAGCAGGCGGCGGCTTTCCCAGACGATGGTGCCCGAGCCTGCGCGGCGGCCCTGCCACCAGCCGTCCAGCATCGGCCCCCCGTTCAGCGTGATCGCGGGAATGTCCACGGTGGCCGCCCCCATCAGCATCGCGGGGGTGGTCTTGTCGCAGCCAGTGGTCAGCACGACGCCGTCGATGGGATAGCCGTGCAGCACCTCGACGAGGCTCAGATAGGCGAGATTGCGATCCAGCGCCGCGGTGGGGCGCTTGCCGGTTTCCTGGATCGGGTGGACCGGAAACTCCATCGGGATGCCCCCCGCGTCCCGGATGCCCGCCTTGATCCGGTCCATCAGGAAGACATGGATCTTGTTGCAGGGGGAAATGTCGCTGCCCGTCTGGGCGATGCCGATGATCGGGCGCTCGGCGGTCAGCTCTTCGCGGGTGAAGGTGCTGTTCTGGTAGCGTTCCAGATACAGCGCCGTCATGCCGGGGTTGTTCGGATTGTCGAACCATTCCTGGCTGCGGAAGCGTTTGTTGGCGCGCGTGTCGCCCATGAGCGTCTCCTGGCTGGTGGATCGCCCTTGCGATTTACCGGGGCATGATTCTGGTATACCATTTCCGAAAGCCCTGTAAAGCGGGCCACCCGGCACCGCATGACTCGACGAGGAGGTGACGATGCTGATCCAGAACGATCCTGCCCTGCCCGATGCCACGCCGGTCCCGCCATCGCAGGGGATGAGCCGGCGCCAATCGCTGCGCAGCATCGGCCTTGGCGCCGCGGCGGCGATGGTTGCGCCGCAGATGGTGCTGGCGCAGGCGGCGCAGACGCCCGAGCCCCCCAGCACCGTCACCACGCCGCCGCGCAGCTTTGCCCCCGATGCGGCCCCGAACGTGTATTTCTGGGACCCCGACGTGATCGCAGTCGATCCGTCCTTCAATGGCCTTGCCCAGCCCAATGCCCCGATCCGGCGATTGTGGACCGGCGCGCTCTGGGTGGAAGGCCCGGCCTGGAACGGGGTCGGCAAGTTCCTTGTCTGGTCGGACATCCCGAACAACCGCCAGATGCGCTGGCTGGACGACGACGGCCATGTCAGCGTGTTCCGGGCGCCCTCCAACAACTCGAACGGCAACAGCTTCGACCGGCAAGGGCGGCAGCTGTCCTGCGAGCACCTGACGCGGCGGGTCGTCCGCTATGAACTGGACGGCTCGGTCACGATCCTGGCCGACCGCTTCGAGGGCAAGCGCTTCAATTCCCCCAATGACGTGGTGGAGCATAGCGACGGCAGCGTGTGGTTCACCGACCCGCCCTATGGCGGCCAGCTTTACGAAGGCGCCCCCGATGCGCCCGGCGGCCGGTCGAACCCGGACGGGCTTCTGAACAACCGCCTGGGCCAGCCGCCCGAGATCGGCGAGGCCGTGCGCGAGATGGACCACGGCATCTACCGCGTCGCCCCGGACGGCGCGATCACCCGCGTGGGCACCCAGGACCAGGTGGCGAACCCGAACGGGCTGTGCTTCTCGCCCGACCACACGCGGCTTTACGTCGCCAGCACCGGCGCCGGACCGGGCGACAACGGGCAGGGCGGCACGGGCGAGATCTTCGTCTATGACGTGGCGGATGGCGTGCTGTCGAACCCGCGCGTCTTTTCCGACTGCATGGTGGACGGGGTGAAATGCGCCCCCGACGGGCTGCGCTGCGACGTGAACGGCAATCTTTGGGCGTCCAGCAACGCGGGCCGCGCCGTGGGCTACAACGGCGTGACGGTCTGGTCGCCCGAGGCGCAACTGCTGGGCCGCATCCGCCTGCCCGAAGTCTGCGGGAACCTCTGCTTCGGCGGGCCCAAGCGGAACGTGCTGTTCATGGCGGCCAGCCAGTCGCTTTATGCCGTCCACACCGCCACCCAAGGCGCCGGCCCCTCCTGATCCGCTTGCCACCGCGCGCGGCTGCACTAGCATCCGCGCCGGAACACGCGAGGGAGGAAGCGGTCATGGAATTCGGATTGCCCGAGGAGGGCCGCTTCGTCGGACGCGCATGGCTGCCGGGCATGGGCCCGGTGCTGGTGGAACGGCGCGGGGACCGGCTGGTCGATGTGACGACGGCCGAGGTGCCGACGATGCGCGACCTGCTGGAACTGGACGATCCGCTGGGCTGGCTGGACGCGCAGGCGGGCCGCGATCTTGGCTCGCTGGCGGATTTCGCCGCCACCGGCGCCTCGGATGATGCGGCGCGGCTGCTGTCGCCCGCGGACCTTCAGGCGATCAAGGCCAGCGGCGTGACCTTCGCCGCCTCGATGGTGGAACGGGTGATCGAGGAGCAGGCGGCGGGCAATCCCGACCTTGCCGCCGGCATCCGCGCCCGCATCGGCGAGGCCATCGGCGCCAACCTGCGCGGGATCGTGCCGGGATCGGATCGGGCAGCCGAGGTCGCGCGCATTCTCAAGGCCGAGGGCCTGTGGTCGCAGTATCTGGAAGTGGGGATCGGCCCCGACGCCGAGATCTTCACCAAGTGCCAGCCCATGGCCTCGGTCGGCTGGGGCGCGGACGTGGGGCTGCATCCGATCAGCCGCTGGAACAACCCGGAACCCGAGATCGTGCTGGCCGTGGACAGCCAGGGACGCATCAAGGGCGCGACGCTTGGCAACGACGTGAACCTGCGCGACGTCGAGGGGCGTTCGGCCCTGCTGCTGGGCAAGGCCAAGGACAACAACGCCTCGGCCGCCATCGGCCCCTTCATCCGGCTGTTCGATGGCAGCTACGGCCTGGACGACGTGCGCCGGGCCGAACTGACGCTGCGGGTGGAAGGGCAGGATGGCTTCGTGCTGGAAGGCGCCTCGTCCATGGCGCAGATCAGCCGCGATCCGGCGGATCTGGTGGCGCAGGCCATCGGGCGGCATCATCAGTATCCCGACGGCTTCATGCTGTATCTGGGCACGCTCTTCGCGCCGACGCAGGACCGGGACGCGCCGGGTCAGGGCTTTACCCATCACGCGGGCGACGTGGTGACCATCGCCGAGCCCGCCCTGGGCGCGCTGGTCAACACGGTGCGCCTGTCCACCGATTGCGCGCCCTGGGACTTCGGCGCGGCGGCGCTGATGCGCAACTTGGCCGCGCGGGGCCTTCTCGGCGCTTGAAACCCGCCGCGCCTCTCGTAATGTATACACGAGCGAGGGGCGTGGAGGAAGCGCATGAAGGTTCTGATCCTGGGCGGGGCGGGCATGGTCGGCCGCAACCTGGCGGCGCGGCTGCTGGCGGATGGTGAACTCGGCGGCAGGCCCGTCGAGGCGCTGACGCTGTTCGACGTCGTGCCCGCCGAACTTCGCGGGACCGAGCGCACGAAGGTGCATGTCACGGCGGGCGACATCTCGGACGCCGCCACCGTCCAGGCACTGGTGGCGGATCGCCCCGAGGTCATCTTTCATCTTGCCGCCATCGTCTCGGGCGAGGCCGAGGCGGATTTCGACAAGGGCTACCGCATCAACCTCGACGGCACCCGCCACCTGTTTGAGGCGATCCGCGCCTTGAACGATTATCATCCGCGCGTGGTGTATACATCATCCATCGCGGTCTTCGGCGCGCCCTTCCCCGAGGCGATCGGGGACGAGTTCCTGAACGCGCCCATGACCAGCTACGGCACCCAGAAGATGATCGGGGAACTGCTGCTCAACGATTATTCGCGGCGCGGCATCTTCGACGGCGTGGGCATCCGCCTGCCCACCATCGTCGTGCGCCCCGGCAAGCCCAACAAGGCGGCCTCGGGCTTCTTCTCGGGCATCATCCGCGAACCGCTGGCGGGGGTCGAGGCGGTTCTGCCGGTGGATGACGACGTGCGCCACTGGGTTGCGAGCCCCGCCGCCGCCACGGGATTCCTTCTGCACGCGGCGACTATGGACACCTCGACCTTGGGCGCGCGGCGCAACCTGACCATGCCGGGGCTGTCCGTCACCGTGGGCGAGATGATCGAGGCGCTGGGCGAGGTCGCGGGCCCCGAGGCCGTGTCCCTGATCCGGCGCGAGCCCGACGCCACCATCCGGGGCATCGTCGCCGGGTGGCCGCGCAACTTCGAGCCGGCCCGCGCGCGCGAACTCGGCTTCACGGCCGACGCGAGCTTCCAGGACATCATCCGCGCCCATATCCGCGACACCGCGGCCGCCGGATGACACCGGGCGGCCCCGCCATCAGCCGCGCCGCCCGGCCGCGCCCGGTGCCCTCGCAGGCCACGGGGCTGAACGCGCGCGACCGGGCCTATCACGACCTGCGCTACCGCATCCTGACCGGGCGGCTCGCGCCCGGCACGACGCTGCTGGAAACGGAACTGGCGGCGCTTCTGGGCCTGTCGCGCACCCCCGTGCGCGAGGCCGCGATCCGGCTGGCCGAGGAAGGGCTGGTCAGCATCCGCCCCCGCCATGGCGTCACGGTCGTGGACCTGACGCTTGTGGATTTCCGCGACATCCTGGACGTGTTCTCGGCGCTCGAGGTGCGGGCGGTGGCGCTGGCCGCCTCGCGCCCGGTCGAGCCTGCCGCGCGCGAGGCGCTGGTGCAGCTTGTCCAGAAGATGGAACGCGCCACGGCCGAGGGCGACATCGCCCGCTGGTCGGACCTCGACGACGATTTCCATTCCACGCTGGTGGGGCTGTGCGGCAACCCGCGCCTGCAGCGCACCATCGGCGAATACTGGGGGCTGCAATATCGCGGCCGCCGCCTGATCCTGACGCACCGGCCGCTGCCGGCGGCCTCGGATACCGAGCACCGGGTGATCCTGGACGCCGTGCTGTCGGGCGACGTGGCCGCGGCCCACGCGGGGCATCTCGCGCATCGGGCACGCGCCGACCGGGTGCAGCTGGCCCTGCTGCACCGCGTGCTGTCCCCGGCCGAGCCGCCGGTCCTGCCCATTCTTCCGTCCGACAAGGAGCTGACATGAACCGCATCGACCTGACGGGCCGCCGCGCCGTCGTGACCGGGGGCGCCCAGGGCCTGGGCCGCGCCATCACCGAGCGGCTGGCCGCCAGCGGCGCCACCGTCGAGATCTGGGACATCCAGGATGGCCCCGCCCAGGCCGTGGCAGCCGAGATCGGCAGTGCGGTCAGCGCCCGGGTGGTCGATCTGTGCGACGACGATGTCGTGGCGCGTGCGGCCGAGGCGGTGGGCGCGGTGGACATCCTCGTCAACAACGCCGGCATCACCGGGGGCAATGCGCCCACCTGGCAGCTGGACCCCGCCGTCTGGCGGCAGGTGATGGAGGTGAACCTGACCGCGCCCTTCGTGGTCTGCCGCGCGCTGGTGCCTGGCATGATCGGGCGGGGCTATGGCCGCATCGTCAACATCGCCTCGGTCGCGGGCAAGGAAGGCAACCCCAATGCCGCGCATTACTCGGCCTCCAAGGCCGGGGTGATCGCGCTGACCAAGTCGCTGGGCAAGGAACTGGCGGAAACCGGCGTGCTGGTGAACTGCGTGACCCCGGCGGCCGCGCGCACCCCCATCTTCGACCAGATGAGCCAGGAGCATATCGACTACATGCTGTCGAAGATCCCGATGAAGCGCTTTCTGGAACCGGCCGAGGCGGCGGCCATGGTCGCCTGGCTGTCGTCCGGGGACTGCGCCTTCTCGACCGGCGCGGTCTTCGACCTGTCGGGGGGACGCGCGACCTACTGAGCGCGCCCCGCCATCGCGGAGTCATGAGCGGCGGCGATCCCGGCCGCCGCCCTTGCCCCCTGCTCGGGCGTCTGGCCACGACGGGAAAGGACACCGCCGACCCCGAAGCCTGCCCTGTCCATTCGGTAGGGTTCGAGGCATCAGCCCCGGCCATGGCATTGACCGGCGCCCTTGCCGATGAGGTTGCAGTTCAGGCCCGGCCCGCAAGCGCCCGGGCGCGGGCCAGTCCCGCCAGCACGGCGTCCTCGGCCGGGACCTGCCGTGCGGCGGCTCCCTGCGCGCCCAGCGCCCGCGCATAAAGCCCGGCCAGCGTGCCCTCGCCCAGGATCACCACGTCGCGCCCCAGCCACCAGGCCCTGGCCGCCGCCAGTTCCGTGCCGATCAGCAGGCCCGACAGCCGCGCCCGCGCGGCGTCCGGCGGCAGTCCGGCCAGCAGCCCCTCGGCCCGCAGGGTGAACAGCCGCGCGGTCAGCCACTCGGGGCGGGACATGCCGTCCGAAACCCCGCCGTCGAAGGCGGCCTCGTCCCAGCCTTCCCCCGCCATCCCGTGCCGCAGGACCGAGCCCGTGGACAGCCAGGCGAACAGCTCGCCCGTCAGGAAGCTGCGGAAGCTGACGACCTCGCCCGCCGAGACCTCGGCCCATTTGCTGTGCGTGCCGGGCAGGCAGATGACGCCGTCCCAGTCGGGGGCGGCGGCCATGACGCCGGCGATCTGGGTTTCCTCGCCCCGCATCACGTCGGCCGAGGGGTGGGTCTGCGACAGTCCCGGCACGATGGAAACTGCGATGCGCCCGTCGCGCGCGGGTGCCTGCGCCAGGGGCGGGCCCAGCGGTGGGCAGGGAACCGCGCGATAGGCGGCCTCGACCCAGCCCTGACGCGCGCCGACCATGCCGCAGGCCACCACGGGCGTGACCCGGTCGGGGTCGAGCCAGGGCTCGACCAGCGCCAGCAGCGCGGGCTCGAAGGCGTCCGGGGCCAGCCCGCCCATGCCCTGGGCGGAGTCCGCCTGCGCCAGGGGGCGGCCGTCTGCGCCCATGGCCCAGGCGCGCAGTCGGCTCGTACCCCAGTCGACGGCGATCCAGTCGGGCCTGTCCATCTCAGATCGTGACCCCGCCGTCGACCAGCACCGCCTGGCCGCTCATGAAACGGCTTTCGTCGGACAGAAGATAGACCACCATCGGGGCGAGGTCGTCCACATGGGCCAGCCGCCCCATCGGCTGGCGGGCGATGAAGTCGCGCTCGGCCTGGACAGGGTCCGCCGCCGCCGCGATCCGGCCCCGCAGCGAAGGCGTGTCCACCGTGCCGGGGCACAGCGCATTGGCCCGCAGCCCCGCCCGGACGTAATCGGCGGCGATCGACTTGGTGAAGCCGATCACCGCCGCCTTGGTTGTCCCATAGGCGCAGCGGTTGGCGAATCCCTTCACGCTGGACGCCATCGAGGCCATGTTGACCACCGAGGCCGCGCCCGTCGCTTCGGCCCGCCGCAACAGTCCCGGCAGCGCCGCGCGCGTGACGTGGAACATGGCATGGATGTTCACGTCGAAGCTTTGGTGCCACTCGGCCTCGGCGGTGTCGGCCAGCGTGCCGTTCACCACGATCCCTGCGCAGTTGAACAGCCCGTCCAGGTCGCCCGCACCCCCGACCACCGCCCGCACGGCTCCGGCGTCGGTGACGTCCAGCGCGGCCGTCTCGATCCCCTGCGCGGCCAGATCCTCCAGCAGGCCTGCGTCACGGTCGGTCGCCAGCACCCGCGCGCCTTCCGCCGCGCAGGCGATCGCCGCTGCCCGGCCCATCCCCTGGCCCGCCGCCGTGATGAGAATCCGCTTGCCTTCCAGCCGTCCTGCCATGCCGTCCCCCTGTTTGCGCCGAAGGATGCACCGTTGCCACCGCGGCGCAAGGGCGACCTTGGTTGCCTTGCGCCCCGGTGGCGTGACAAGCTGCGGCCAAGCAAGGAAAGGCCCGCTTCCATGTCCGACGACCTGCCGCTGTCCGGCCTGACCGCCGTCTGCATGGCCGCCAACGTGCCCGGCCCGGCTGCGGCCGCGCTGCTGGCGGCACAGGGCATGGCGGTGATCAAGATCGAGCCGCCCTCGGGCGACATGACGGGCCATGCGATGCCGCAATGGTATGCCGAGCTGAACCGCGCCGCCCGGACCGAAACGGTGGACCTGCGCTCCGACGCAGGGCAGGCGCGGTTCCGCGCGCTGCTGGAGGGCGCGGACCTGCTGATCTCCAGCCACCGCCGCTCGGCCCTTGGGCGGCTGGGGATCACCGAAGCGGCGCTGGCGCAGGTCAACCCGCGCCTCGCCTGGGTCGAGATCGTGGGCGACGAGGAGGCCCCGGACGTGCCCGGCCACGACTTGACCTACCAAGCCTCGGCCGGGCTGCTGGACGGGCGGATGCCGCGCACGGTGATCGCCGACATGGCCGGGGCCGAGGCCGCCGCCCGCGCCGCCGTCATCCTGCTGCTGGCGCGCGAACGGGGCCGCCCCCAGCGCCATGCCGTCGTCGGGCTGCGGCAGGCAGCGGAACGCTTCGCCGCGCCGGTGCGCCATGGGATCACCGTCGATGGCGGGCTTCTCTCCGGCGCCTTGCCGGATTACGCCATCCATCGCCTTCGCGACGGGCTGGTCGCCTGCGCTGCCTTGGAGCCGCACTTCTCGGCGCGACTGGCCGAGGTTGCGGGGGATGACATCCCCGGCTTCTTCGCCGGGCTGACCGCCGAGGAATGCCGCGCGCTGGCTACTGAACGGGACCTGCCGCTGGAGCCGTTCTCGGTGTGACCGCTCTCCGCGGCGCCGGGGTTGCGCCTTCCTCGACCCCCGCGAAGCGGTGGGTCATGCGGAAAACGTCCACGGGGCAGGAATCGATGCAGGCCCCGCAGTTCAGGCAGTCGCCGGATCGGATCACCGGGCTGCCTGTGCCCTTCAGGGCAGGCGCGATCACATGCGGCTCGGGGCAGATGTTGAAGCAGGCCGCGCAGTCGGTGCAGGCCGCGCGCCGGGTCGCGGCCACGCGGGTCAGCGAAAAGCGCCCGATCTGCCCATAGAAGGCGCCCACCGGGCAGAGATGGCTGCACCAGGCCCGGCGCGCGACGAACAGATCCAGCAGGAAGACCGCCCCCACCAGTCCCCAGCCGAGGCCCACGCCGGTGATCAGCCCCCGCTGCATCATGCTGACAGGGTTCACGAACTCCCACGCGATCCGCCCGGTGAGCAGGGCGGCCAGCAGCGTGGCTAGCAGGATCACCACCCGTGTCCGGCGGCCGAGCTTGCGGTCCCGCGTGAGGCCCGTCTTCTCCCGCAGCCAATGGGCGCTGTCGGTCACGACATTGACCGGGCAGACCCAGCTGCAATAGGCGCGGCCCCCGACCACCACGTAGAGCGCGACGATCAGCCCTGCCCCGACCAGCGCCGTCAGCGCCAGCCCATGCCCCGCAGCGAGGGATTGCAGCAGGATGTAGGGATCCGACAGCGGCAGCACGCCCATGATATCGCTGGACGCGAAGTTGCCCCGCACCAGCCAGATGCCCAGCCACGGCCCCAGCATGAAGACCGCCATCACGGCGACCTGGCTCGTCCGCCGCAGCAGCCACCACTTGTGAGACCGCCACCAGCCCCGCGCCGCGACTGATTGCCGCCGCGCGTCGAGGTCGAGCCGCCCGATCATGTGGCCCGCCCGGCGCGGTTGCGGCCCTCGCCTCCCAGCCCGAGGTCGCGCGGCAGCACGCGGATCGAAGCATGGCCGGTGACGCAATGCTTCTCGCAGGTGCCGCAGCCGGTGCACTTGTCGGAATGGACCACCGGCAGGACCACGGCGCGGCCGTCGATCTCGCCCTTTTCCAGCGTGATCGCCTCGTTGCGGATGGGGCAGACGCGGTGGCAGATGCTGCAGTTGAGGCCCTTGTAGTTCAGGCAGGTCTCGTGCCCCACCAGCACAGCCACGCCCATGTCGGCATGCCTGATGTCCGGGATCTCGCGGTCGAGCGCGCCGGTGGGACAGGCCCGCGCACAGGGCACGTCGCGGCACATGAAGCAGGGGACGTCGCGCGGGGTGAAGAAGGGGGTGCCCACGGCGGCCTCGTCGCCCCACTCGGCCAGGGACAGCGTGTCATAAGGGCAGGCCTCGACACAAAGGCCGCAGCGGACGCAGGCCGAGAGGAAGTCGTCTTCCGGCAGCGCGCCGGGGGGCCGCAGGGCCCGGGCATCGGCGCGGCTGGCCATGCTGACCAGCGCCGTCAGCGACAGCCCGGCCAGGCAAGCCGCGCCGCCTGCGCGGGCGACCTCGCCCAGGGCGGCGCGGCGGGTGATCCTGCGTGGTCCGGCCATCGTCACCCTCCCCAAGGTTTCGCCGGTTCAATCCTCTTGCGCGGTCGCGCGGGCAGCCTTCTGCTCGGCCAGCAGCGGCTCGTAGCGGCGGTCGGTCAGCGTTTCCAGGAAGGCGACGAGCGCATCGACCCGCGCGTCATCCACCATCAGTCCCGATTCAAGCTCGGTCAGCGAGAGATTCGCGTCCACCTCGGGCGGCCCCCAATCCTCGCCCGTCTCGGGGTTGATACCCGCGTGTTTCCGGCGGCTCGTGTACTTGTTGTAGAAGACGATGGCCGTGCGCAGGTCTTGGAACGCCCCGTTGTGCATGTAGGGCCCGGTCACGGCCACGTTCCGCAGGGTCGGCACCTTGAAGCGGCCGTCCTGCGCGGGATCGTCGATGCCGGGATGGGCGGACAACCCGAGGTCCACGTGATCGGGGCCTAGCCCGCTTGCGTCCCGCGCGGCGGGATTCACCGGCACGCCGATGTTGTGATATTCAAAGTTGGTGAAGGTCTCGTTCTCGGCCACCCCCTGCTTGCGGTTCATGTGGCAAAGCCGGCAGTTCCAGGTGATGAAGACGGTATGGCCGAATTCCTCCTGCGCGGTGAACGTCTCCTCGCCGCGCAGCCAGCGGTCATAGCGGGAATCGAAGGGCGCGAATTCCTCGGTCTGCTGATAGGCGGCGAGCGCCTCGGCCACGGCCTCGAAGGCGCGGGCGGGGTCGTCCAGCGTGCCGGGACCCCAAAGGGCCTCGAACTCGGCCGGGTAGCCGGGATCGGCGGAAAGGCGGGCGGCCACGGTCTGCTTGTCGGGCATCGCCATCTCGACCGGGTTCAGCATGGGCTGGCCCGCCTGCTCGCGCAGGTTCGCGGCGCGGCCGTCCCAGAACTGCCCGCCTTTCCAGTCGCCGGATGCGGTCTGGTGAAACTCGGGGCTGAAGCTCGCGTAAGCCAGCGTCGGCGTGTTCCGGTCGCCGTGCGACTCACCGTCGTCCCCGACCGAGACGGCCAGGCCCGCGCGGCCCTCGCGCGGGTCGGTGAAGGCGCGGGCGGGATCGTGGCAGGTCGCGCAGGACTGCGTGCCGTTCATCGACAGCGCGGTTTCGAAGAACAGCCGCTCGCCCAGCGCGGCAAGACGGGCGGGATCGGGCTGGCGCCTCTCGAGCGGCTCGGCGATGGCGGCCAGCGCAACTGCGGCCCAGCCTGCCGCGACCAGCACGCCGAGACCGAGCGACGCCCTCAGCATGGCGCGGGCTCCAGTGCGGGCTGCTGGGCATCCTGCCCGCGCGCCCTGATCTCGGCGGCCAGCAGCCGGTGCGCGGCGAGATCGGCAAGGTTCGCCATGCGCGACAGCCGCTGCCGCGCGGGCAGGTCGTCGCAAAGCGGAAGCCGCACACCGTCCGGCCCGACCAGCCGGTCGTGGAAGGGGCGCAGCGCGGCCAGCAGGCCGGGCAGGTCCAGCCCTGCCAGCGATGTATCGTCGGCGCCCGCATGGACCAGCATCTCGGTCGTTACGCGGAAGCCCGCGGCATCGGCGCGGGCCAGCGCCGGGTGGCCGTCCTGCGCCGCGTGCAGCAGGGCGAAGGCCGCCAGCAGCCTCGCGCCGGGTTCGGTCGCGGCGCGGGCCGACTGGAACAGCTCGGCCAGTGGCGCGAGGTCGTCCGGCATCGGCGCAAGGCTTGCATGGTCCAGCGTCAGCGCGCTGGGCCGGAAGGGGGTGCAGCGCCAGCGGGCGTCATGGGCCATGTCGGCGACCCGCCAGCCCGCGATGGCCATGCCGCGCCCGGTTTCCACCACATAGCGCAGCAGCCGCCGGGTCATCGCCGCATGGGCGCGTTCCAGCGCGGCACTGGCCGAGGTGGCCGTCACGCGGACGATCACCTCGGCCAGCTTGCCGGCCTCGTTGCCATGCAGGGTCAGGTGCAGGTCGCCCTCGGTCAGGTCGGTCCCGGCCGGGTCCGCGACCAGGTCCAGCTCCCATGCCTGCGTCACCGGGTTGCGCAGCAGGAAGCCCACCAGGAACACCCGCGGCGACAGGTCGGCGCGCGACTGCCGGATCGTCTCGGGCGCGCTGGCTGCCTTCAGCGATCCGCTGATGTCATAGGGGATCCACATCGACGCTGGCTCCTCACCTCACTCGACGATGACCTTGGCCTTCATGAAGGGGTGGGGCGTGCAGTGGTAATCATAGGTGCCCGCCTCGTTGAAGGTGATGGAATAGGACTGGTCCTTTTTCATCATCGCCCCGTCCATCTTGGCCTCGCCGACCACGCCCGCCTTGAAGGCGACGTTGTGGGGCATGGCCTCGGTGTTGATCCAGGTGACGGTCTGGCCGGGCTTGATGGTCACCTCGGGCTGTTCGTATTTCATCTTGGCGATGTTCACGACGACTGCGTCGGCGGGGGCCTCGGCGGCGGGAGCCGGGGCTTCGGTCAGGACCGAGATCTTGTCGGCCAGCGCCATCTGCGTGCCGAAGCCGGTCAGCGCGAGGGCGGTCAGCAGGGTGCGGGTCTTGGTGGCGAGGGTCATGATGGCTCCGTTGGGTTCAGGGGCCGGAAGGGCAGGGGAGCCGCCCCTCCGGCGCTCTCGATCAGCCGGCGCGGCCGACGATCGGAGAGATGGTGCAGTGATAGGTCATCGCGTCGTCCTCGGCCCCGAAGCACCAGATGATGTCGTTGCCGAATTCCGGGCGATAGACGGGCAGCTCGCCTTCCGTGTTGAAGCAGGGGCAGCGGCCCGAGACGTTGGCGCCGCAGCAGTCGCGATAGGCGATCAGGTAGCTCTGCCCGTCGGTCGGGTTGTAGCAGCTGGCCACCCAGGACGCCGTCGCCAGCTTGGTGCCCGGCGGGCAGCTGGTCAGCGAGCCGCCCGAGCAGTCGCAGACGTTGCCGTCGATCGAGCAGTGGCGCCAGTAGTCGCAGGCCTGGATGTCATGGTCCTGCGGCGTGAAGCCCTGGCGGGGGCTCGGCGCGCCCGGCTCGGGGGTGGCGGCGTTCGCCCGGCTGACGCGCCCGCGGCGGTCCACCGGCAAGAGCGGCACCAGGCCGATGCCCAGCATGACGGTGCCCAGCTTGCCGATGGCGCCGCGGCGGCTGGTCCGTCCTGCCACGCGCCGCGACATCTTCTCGACCATGTCGTCGAACCTGAAGTTCCCCAGCATCGAAGTCTCCTCCCTTGTTCCTTGCGGGGTTGCGGATGGCAGCCGGTCAGGCCGCCTTCTTCCGGCTGGCGATGTACTGCTGCAGCGAGGCGAAGCCGGTCTTGTCGGCCTCCAGCAGGCTTTCCAGATGCTCGCGCGTGTTGGTCAGGCCCTTGGCGCGGATGACGCCCTGCGGGTCCAGAAGGACGCCGTAGGGGATCTTGCCGACCTGGAAGGCCATTCCCGCCTCGGCCGAGACGACATAGCGGATCTCTCCCAGGTCGTGGCTGTCGAGGAAGCGGCGGTGTTCTTCCGGCGCGCCGTCCGAGATCATCACGACCGAGATCTTTTCCGCCCGCGCGATCGACTTGATGATCGGGAAGAGCTTGTCGCAGACAGGGCAGGTCGGCGCGGTGAACATCAGCAGGGTCTGGCGCCCGTCGGCCGAAGGGCCGCCGATCTTGACGGCGCGGCCCGCGAAGTCCTTGAGGTCCAGTTCCGGTGCCTTGTCGCCGATGTCGGGCCCGTGGTCGGTGATCATCGCGCCCATCGGGGACGAACGCTCGTGCAGCAGCCCGACCTGGCGCATCAGACCCAGCATCACCACCGTGACGCCCAGGAAGGCCACCCACAGCAGGACGTTGGAAACGATCAGAAGATTGGTCATGTCAGCGTCCTTTCGACGTCGTGGTTTGCGCGGCCCGCAGGCCCCCCAGCGCCGTGGCGCTGAGGTAGAGCATCATGGCGGTCAGCCCGGCCATCAGGCCGACCAGCGCCTCGGCCAGCATCGGACCGGGGGCGGCGGGCAGAAGCCCCGCCACCGCCAGCGCCGCCGCGGCCATCAGCGCATTGCGCCCAACCAGCGCCCAGCCGACCTGCTGCTTCAGCCCGTTGCGGAAGCAGCCGCAGTCGATCCAGGTCCGCCCGCGCAGCACGTTGACCGCGATGGCCGCCCCGAAGACCGCCAGCAGCGCCGCCGCGGCGATGGCGGCAGGCACCGCCGTCGCCCCGATCAGCAGGCCCGCCGCCACGGCGAGTTCCACCACCGGCAGCACCAGCGCGGTCACGCGGGACGCCCCGTCGGGCAGGATGCGGAAGTTGCGGACGACGCCATGGAATTCCTCGGCGTGGCCCAGCTTGGACAGCGCGGCCGTGGCGAAGACCAGCGCCAGGAAGACGCGGATCGCCAGCAGAGCCGCGGGATTGGCAAGAAGCTCGTGCAGCATGCGCCTCAGCCCATGTCCGAAAGGCTGATGACGGTCGGGCCGTGGCCCAGCTGGTTCACGGAACGCAGCTCCTCGCCCGTTTCGGCGTCGTAGATGTAGAGGGTCTTGGCCCCGGTCGAGAGACCGTAGAGCAGCGGATCGTCGTCCTGGCTGACCGCGACCGAGTCGATGTCATGACCAAGCTCGTGCCTGGCGACGCGCTCGCCCGTCTCGGCGTTGATGACGACGACATGGCGGCTGGGGGTCTTGTGGGTCCATTCCGCGCGCTGGTCGACCAGCATGTAGATCTGGTTCGACGGCCGGTGATAGGCCACGATCTGCCAGCCGCCCGGCCGCCAGTTGTCCGCGCGCTCCTCCTGGGTCAGCCCGTCGATGGTGTTCAGCGCCTGCGGCTCGCCCGAGGAGAGGTCGAACTGGTAGATCTTGCCCTCGTAGGTCGGCCAGACCAGCCGCCCGGTCTTCTGCGAATAGGCCGGGTGGTTGATCAGATACTCGTCCTCGGGGTGGAAGACCGCGCTGTGGGTGACCTGCGGCTCGGCGTCGGAAGCGGCGTCGAACTGCACCCGCGCCAGGCTCCCGTCGCGGCAGTGCATGAAGAAGTTGTCGGCCGCGGTCGGGAAGATGTGGTAGCAGTCCGGCACTTCCAGCATCCGGCGGAAGGCCTTGCCTTCCAGGTCCACCACGCCGACGGCGGGGGCGGGCGAGAACTGGTAGTAAAGCAGCGTCTTGTTGTCGGGCGTCAGCGCCGACATCCAGGGATAGGTGCCGACGAGGAAGCGGTGCGCCTCGACCGGCAGGGTGATGTCGGCGACGGGATTGAAGGTGACGGGGTCGAAGACCTCGACGTAATCCTCGCGCTCGCCCCGCGAGATGCGCGAATAGGTGGTGCTGACCTGCGCATAGACCGAGCCGTCGTCCGAGACGACCGGGTTCGGCAGGAAGCCGCTGTCGGTCATGGCGATGACCCGGCCTTCTTCCGTGTCGATCACGAACTGCTGGGTGAGCGAGGCGAAATGCGCCGAGTCGTTGACATAGACCCGGCGGGCGTTCGGCGCGGGCGCTTCCAGGATCACCGGCTCGTCGTCCTCGCCGGCGGCAAGGGCGGCGGCAGCCTCGGCGGCGGCGCGCTGGCCGTGGGTCTGGCCCTCGGCCGGGGTGGCAGAGGTCGCGGCCGCATCGGCAGCGGCTGCGCCGGTCGCAGCGCGGGCGGCGTCAGCCGCGGGCGCCGGGGCGGCAGGAGCCTCGGCCGCCGGCGGCTGGCCTTCGGCGGGGGCGGGCGTCTGGGCCCAGGCCGCGCTGAGGGCGAGAAGCGAGCAGGTCAGCCCCGCCCCGACGAAAGATGCGCGCAAGATCCGCGGCTTTTGGCCTGCTTCGACCATCCTGTCCTCCCATTGATGGCAGCGTGGTGCTGGCTGCGCGGGTGGGCCGCGCAGTCCGGTTTCATGAATCCGGTGGAAATCAGGCCAGCGCGGCCACCGCGAAGGCGGCGCCCAGCGCGACGAGGATCGCCCCGTCGGCCATGGCGGCGCGTTCCTGGTTGCGGGCCAGCCAGGCCTGGATCTGGTAGTCGTTGACCGGCAGGGCGCTGGCCGCGACCGGCAGGTAGCGGCCGAGGTTGAACAGCGCGATCAGCGCGATGGCCTCGGGGATGTTGCCGGTCAGGACCGCCGCCAGCGTGATCAGGTACAGCAGCGGCGTCTGCACATAGGTCATGTAGTCCAGCCCCAGCGCCAGCCCGTAAAGGCCGCCGACGACCGGCTTGGAAAACCGCACCCGCGCGTCATGGGGCACCTGCGCCCGGCGCTGCGGATAGGGCACGCGCAGGAAGTCCAGCTGATGCGCGCCGTAGATCAGCCCGACCAGCGCCAGCATCACCAGCGCCGCCGTGCCGAAGCCCGCAAAGCCCAGGATCGCCCCGATGCCGCCCAGCGCGGTGCCCAGGATCAGCGCCCCCAGCGCATAACCCGCACCGTGCATGGCAAAGGTCGGCAGCCAGTCGGCCACCGCTTTCGCCCCGCGCCCGGTGGGCCGCAGCAGCGAGATCGAGGAATAGCCGCAGGGCGACCAGGTGGAGAGCACACCCCCCGCGATGGCCGAGACGCCCAGCACTCCCCAGACCGCCGCGCGGATGTCGGGGGCGCCGGCCATGGCCAGGCCGCCCGCCGCCCCCGCAATGGCCGAGGCCCCCAGGATCGCCGCCCGTGCCGTGCCGGAAAACCCTTCGGCGAAGACCTGGCAGTCGGGAACCCCCGACTGCCCTTCCACCATTTCAGGGAACCTGTCGATCAAAGCCACGCTGCGCCCTCCCTCTCTCCGGCAGCGGGGGGCATCCTCCTTACCCGTCCGCTGCCTAATTCTCAGGCAACTGTGACGTAAGGTCGCACATCGTAAACGTGTATTTCCGCAGTGAGGGGCTGCGTTTCTGCAGGATCGCGGTCGTATCTCCCCAACCCCCTGTATTCATTTGCATACTGTGCTTTGATCGGCGCCCCGGCAGAGGCCTGCCGGATCAGACCTTTGACTGAGGCGGCATGGATGCGAACTGCCGGGTGCACCATTCGGACACGCTCCGGGCGAGGGAATCGTCGCGCAGATGCGGCTGCGACAGCAGCCAGACATCGCGCGTGACCTCCAGCGGCTCGATCTCGAGGGCGGGGTTCCCGGCAAGCGTCCGGGCCAGCCGGTCCGGCACGACGCCGATGCCGCGCCCCGAAGCCAGGAAGCGCCGCGTGAGCCCCAGGTCCGAGGTTTCCAGCCGGGGCCGGATATCGCCCAGAAGCGACCGCAGCGCCTGCATCTCGGGCGTTTCCATCAGCACCTCGGGATAGGCAACGAGCAGGGGACTGACGTCGGGATCGCTGGGCCGGACCAGCGCGAATTGCAGCATCCCGATGCGGCGGACGGTGAAATCGCCCCGGCTCGGACGCCCCAGGCGCAGGGCGAAGTCAGCCTCCCAGCGCGACATGGCGATGTTGTGGTCCGAGATGTCGATGGACAGGGCCAGTTCCCCCTCGGCTTCCAGCAGTTCGGGCAGGGCCGGGGCCAGGTAGAAATGCGCGATGGCGCCGATGGTGGACAGCCGCAGCCGGCGCTGGGCGGCACTGGGGGCGGTCAGGATCGCGCCGATCTCCTCGCTCGCCTGCTCCATCACCGCGAGGTGGCGCAGGATGCGGCGGCAGTCCTCGGTCGGCTCGCGCCGCCCGTGGCTGGCGGCAAAGAGCGTGATCCCCAGCGTCGCCTCGATTCGGGCCAGCCGCCGCGAGATCGTCGTCTCGTCCACCTCCAGCAGGGCCGCGGCGCGCGTGAACGAGCCGGTGCGGTTGATCGTGGCCACCACGCGCAGGTCGTCCCAGTTCATCGCGCCCCCCGTTTTCGCAGGGCGTGATACCCCAGGCGCGCGGCCCGCGAACAGTCCGGTCTTGCGCCGGGCGCGCGCGGGCTGTAGATGCATGCGGTCGCCGGCCCCTTGGGGTTTTCGCGGCGATTCTTCGATTCATCACGCCGCGTGCGCCCCTTTGTCGCTGTTGGGGTGCTTCCGGCAAGGGAGATAGCGACATGAAACTGCATGAACTGCGCGACAACGAAGGCGCCGCCCGCAAGAAGAAGCGCGTGGCGCGCGGCCCGGGTTCGGGCAAGGGCAAGACCGCCGGCCGCGGCATCAAGGGCCAGACCTCGCGTTCGGGCGTGGCGCTGAACGGCTACGAAGGCGGCCAGATGCCGCTGTACCGCCGCCTGCCGAAGCGCGGCTTCACCAAGCCGAACCGGCTGGAATTCGCCGTGGTCAACCTGGGCCAGCTGCAGGCCATGGTGGACGCGGGCAAGCTGACGGCCGGCGCCTCGGTGGACGAGGACGCGCTGATCGCGGCCGGCGCCACCAAGCGCAAGCGCGACGGCATCCGCCTGCTGGGCAAGGGCCAGCTGACCACCGCGCTGAACCTGACGCTGTCGGGCGCCTCGGGCTCGGCCGCCGCGGCCGTGCAGGCTGCCGGTGGCTCGCTGGTGCTGACCCGTCCCGCGGCCGCGCAGGACGACGCCACCGCCGAGTGAGCGGCCGAATAAGCTGTTGAAGCGGTGCGGCGCGCCGCCTAGATAGCGGTGAGTTTTTCCAAAGGCGCCGCCGCACCGGAAACGGTCCGGCGGCGCTGCCAAATCCGGTCCCCCCTTTTGCGGGTGGGCGATAGACGAGGGCACTCATGGCGTCAGCCGCAGAACAGATGGCCGCGAACCTCAGCTGGGGACAGCTGGGCCGCGCGACCGAGCTTCGGAGCCGCATCTGGTTCACCATCGGTCTGCTGATCATCTACCGGCTCGGCACCTATATCCCGGTCCCCGGCATCGACGGCGGCGCGCTGCGCACCTTCATGGAGCAGGCGCAGGCCGGCATCGGGGGCATCCTGTCGATGTTCACGGGCGGCGCGCTGGGCCGCATGGGCGTCTTCGCCCTGGGCATCATGCCCTATATCTCGGCCTCGATCATCGTGCAGCTTCTGACGGCGATGGTTCCCTCGCTGGAACAGCTGAAGAAGGAAGGCGAGCAGGGCCGCAAGAAGATCAACCAGTACACCCGTTACGGCACGGTGGTCCTGGCGCTGTTCCAGGCCTATGGCATCGCGCTCAGCCTGGAGGCGGGCGGCATGGCCCATGATCCGGGCTGGTTCTTCCGCGCGGCCGTCATCATCACGCTGGTCGGCGGCACCATGTTCCTGATGTGGCTGGGCGAGCAGATCACCGCCCGCGGCATCGGCAACGGCATCAGCCTCATCATCTATGTCGGCATCCTGGCCGAGATCCCCGGCCACCTGGCGCAGTTCTTCGCCCAGGGGCGCTCGGGCGCGATCTCGACCCCGGTGATCCTGGGCATCATCGCCCTTGTGATCGCGGTCATGGCCTTCGTGGTCTTCATGGAACGCGCGCTGCGCAAGATCCGCATCCAGTATCCCCGCCGCCAGGTCGGCATGAAGATCTATGACGGCCAGTCGAGCCACCTGCCGCTGAAGGTGAACCCGGCGGGCGTCATCCCGGCGATCTTCGCCAGCTCGCTGCTGCTTCTGCCGGTGACGATCTCGACCTTCTCGGGCAACCAGACCGGGCCCGTGATGTCCACGATCCTGGCCTATTTCGGACCCGGACAGCCGCTCTACCTGCTGTTCTTCGCGGCGATGATCATCTTCTTCAGCTACTTCTATACCCAGAACGTGGCCTTCAAGTCGGACGACGTCGCCGAGAACCTCAAGAACCAGGGTGGCTTCATTCCCGGCATCCGCCCGGGCAAGCGGACCGAGGAATACCTCGACTACGTGGTCAACCGGGTGCTGGTGATCGGCTCGCTCTATCTCGCGCTGGTCTGCCTTCTGCCCGAGGTTGTGCGCGACTGGTTCTCGGTGCCCTTCTACTTCGGCGGCACCTCGGTGCTGATCATCGTCTCGGTCACGATGGACACCATCAACCAGGTTCAAAGCCACTTGCTTGCCCATCAGTATGAGGCTTTGATCGAACGGTCGCAGCTGCGCGGCAAGCGCAAGGCCGGGGAACCCAAGCCCCGTCGCCTGCCCGCCCGCCGCTGATCAGCCACCGAGGGGGGGACGCGTGACGATCAACATCATCCTGCTGGGGCCGCCCGGCGCGGGCAAGGGCACCCAGGCCCGCACGCTGGTCGAGGAACGGGGCCTCGTCCAGCTGTCCACCGGCGACATGCTGCGCGAGGCGCGCAGCTCGGGCACCGAGATGGGCCGCGTCGTGGCCGACGTGATGGACCGCGGCCAGCTCGTCACCGACGAGATCGTCATCGGCCTGATCCGCGAGAAGCTGGACACGGTGGACGCCCCCGGCTTCATCTTCGACGGCTTTCCCCGCACGCTGCCCCAGGCCGACGCGCTGGAGGAGCTTCTGTCGGGCATGGGCCGCAGGATCGACGCGGTGATCGAGATGCAGGTCGATGACGAGGCGCTGGTGGACCGCATCAGCGGCCGCTTCACCTGCGGCAGCTGCGGCGAGGTTTATCACGACCGGACCAAGCCCACCGCGAAAGAGGGCAGCTGCGACGTCTGCGGCTCGACCGACCTGCGCCGCCGGGCAGATGACAATGCCGAAAGCCTCAAGACGCGGCTGATGGAATACTACAAGAAGACCTCGCCACTGGTCGGCTACTATTACGCCAAGAAGACACTGGCGCCCGTGGACGGCATGGCCTCCATGGAAGAGGTGGGCACCCAGGTCGCGGCCATCATGGACGGCCTCGGGTCCGGCACGGCGGGCAAGGTCCGATCGGCCGGCGGTTGACGGGCCGCCCGTGATCCATTAACCGCAGTCATCTCATTCGAGAATCACCCATCCGGGGTGAAGCGATGGCCCGACGGCACGACGCCGCGGGCCATTGGTTGTGAAAAAAGCTTCCGGGATTACGGAAGCGCAACGTAAAGGAAGAACGGACTTGGCCCGTATCGCTGGCGTCAACATCCCGACCGGGAAGCGCGTTCCCATCGCGCTGCAATATATCCACGGCATCGGCCCGCTGAATGCCGAACAGATCTGCGAGGCGGTCGGCATCGACCGCGCGCGCCGCGTGAACGAGCTGTCGGACGCCGAAGTCCTGCAGATCCGCGAATACATCGACGCCAACCTGACCGTCGAAGGCGACCTGCGCCGCGAAACGCAGATGAACATCAAGCGCCTGATGGATCTCGGTTCCTACCGTGGCCTGCGCCACCGCCGCGGCCTGCCCGTGCGCGGCCAGCGCACCCACACCAACGCCCGCACCCGCAAGGGCCCGGCGAAACCCATCGCCGGCAAGAAGAAGTAAGGGAGGGCGAGAGTCATGGCACGCGACAAGACGCGCATGAAGCGCAAGGAACGCAAGAACATCGCCACCGGCGTGGCGCATGTGAACTCGTCGTTCAACAACACCAAGATCCTGATCTCGGACGTGCAGGGCAACGCCATCGCCTGGTCCTCGGCCGGCACCATGGGCTTCAAGGGCTCGCGCAAGTCGACCCCCTATGCCGCCCAGATGGCCGCCGAAGATGCCGGCAAGAAGGCCCAGGAACACGGCATGCGCACCATCGAGGTCGAGGTCCAGGGCCCCGGCTCGGGCCGCGAATCGGCGCTGCGCGCGCTGGCCGCCGTCGGCTTCAACATCACCGCGATCCGCGACGTGACGCCGATCGCCCACAACGGCGTCCGCCCGCCCAAGCGCCGGCGCGTCTGACGACACCACATTGACCCGTCCCGCGCCGCATCGATCGGCGCGGGACGGCTTTCGCATTTTGCCTCGGGCGTTTCCGGCGGCTGGTCATGGGGCCGGAAACAGGAATGGAGGAAATCGCATGATCCACAAGAACTGGGCCGAGCTGATCAAGCCCGCGCAGCTCGACATCCGCGCGGGCGGCGACTCGGCCCGCGTGGCCACCCTGGTCGCCGAGCCGCTGGAGCGGGGCTTCGGCCTGACCCTGGGCAACGCGCTGCGCCGCGTGCTGATGTCCTCGCTGCAGGGCGCGGCCATCACCAGCGTGCAGATCGACAACGTCCTGCACGAGTTCTCCTCGGTGCCGGGCGTGCGCGAGGACGTGACCGACATCGTGCTGAACCTCAAGGGCGTCACGCTCCGCATGGACGTGGACGGGCCCAAGCGCCTGACGCTTTCCGCCAAGGGCCCGGGCGAGGTCAAGGCCGGCCAGATCACCGAAACCGCCGGCATCACCGTGCTGAACCGCGACCATGTGATCTGCCACCTCGACGAGGGCGCCGAGCTGAACATGGAACTGACGGTCGCCATCGGCAAAGGCTATGTCGCCGCCGACAAGAACCGCCCCGAGGACGCGCCCATCGGCCTGATCCCGATCGACGCCATCTTCTCGCCGGTCAAGCGCGTCTCCTACGAGGTTACGCCCACCCGCGAGGGCCAGGTGCTGGACTATGACAAGCTGACCATGCGCGTGGAAACCGACGGCTCGCTGACTCCCGAGGACGCCGTGGCCTATGCCGCGCGCATCCTGCAGGATCAGTTGTCGGTCTTCGTGAACTTCGAGGAACCCGAGTCGGCCCGCAGCCAGGACGCCGAGGACGGTCTGGAGTTCGACCCGCGCCTGCTCAAGAAGGTGGACGAGCTCGAGCTGTCGGTCCGTTCGGCCAACTGCCTCAAGAACGACAACATCGTCTATATCGGCGACCTGATCCAGAAGACCGAGGCCGAGATGCTGCGGACCCCGAACTTCGGCCGCAAGTCGCTGAACGAGATCAAGGAAGTGCTGTCGGGCATGGGCCTGCATCTTGGCATGGACGTGGTCGACTGGCCGCCGGAGAACATCGAGGACCTCGCCAAGCGCTTCGACGACCAGTTCTGAGAAATTCGGGGGCGCGGCCCCGTCTGCATCACCTGTGCATCAAGTGTGCATGAGTTGTGCAGGCCCTGTGCCCCCGCAAGACCGGGCATTCCTGCCCCAAGGAGAGCGGCCCGCACGCATGGGCTGCCGGACAAAGCAAAAGACGTAAACGGAGATTCATCATGCGTCACGCCCGTGGCTACCGCCGCCTGAACCGCACCCACGAACACCGCAAGGCGCTGTTCGCCAACATGGCCGGCTCGCTGATCGAGCACGAGCAGATCAAGACCACCCTGCCCAAGGCCAAGGAACTGCGCCCGATCATCGAAAAGCTGATCACGCTGGCCAAGCGCGGCGACCTGCACGCCCGCCGCCAGGCGGCCGCCCAGCTCAAGCAGGACCAGCATGTCGCGCGCCTGTTCGAGATCCTCGGCCCGCGCTATGCCAACCGTCAGGGCGGCTATGTCCGCGTGCTGAAGGCCGGCTTCCGTTATGGCGACATGGCGCCGATGGCAATCATCGAGTTCGTCGATCGTGACACCTCGGCCAAGGGTGCCGCCGACCGCGCCCGCCTGGAAGCCGAGGCGGACGCCGACTTCCCGGCCTGAGGCCACCCCTTTACGTCACCTTGACGTTGCGTCATTCAATAACCCGCGCAGCACCGCTGCGCGGGTTATTTTGCACCACCGTTTACCGAAAACTAACCAGTCGCCCGTTAGACCATAGGAGTGCGTGGCAAGTCGGGCGCCTTGCATCCATATAATCTCTGTTGACCTTGTTGGTTGCAATTTGTCTAAAAAGATATGTCATCCAGAGCTGAAATTTCCGCCACCCTGGCCCGTCTGCAGAAGCTGGCGCCCAAGGGCTATTACATCGGCCTGCACATTCGCTTCGCCGCGCCCATCATGCAGTTCCAGACCTATCCGGAAACCTGGGCGGAACGCTATTCCAGCAACGCCTATGCGCTGCGGGATCCCACGATCGCCTGGGGGTTTTCGACAACGGGCGCGGTCCGCTGGTCGGCCATGCCGATCCCCGACCCCTTCGGCATCCTGGCGGACGCCGCCAGTCACGGGCTGACCTACGGGCTGACGCTGTCCTGCGGGCCCATCAAGTCGCGCACCATCGCGAGCTTTGCCAACGGCACGCGCGAATTCAAGGATGACGAGATCGAGACGATCTCGACGATGGTACGACGGCTCCACGACATCACCGAGCCGCCGGAGAGCCTGACGAAGGCTCAGCAAGAGGCCCTTCGATGTATCGCGGAGGGCGATCGCCACGCGGCAGCGGCTGCCAAGCTCGGCATCACGGAAAGTGCGTTCAAGGCCCGTCTGATCTCGGCCCGCGAACGGCTGATGGCCAAGACTACGGCCGAGGCACTGCAACGAGCCAAGGATTACCGGCTGCTATAGGAACGCTCGCCCAAGACAAACTTCAACCGCGGTCGCTCCGGGGGGCCAAATCCCTCAACCCACGGAGAAGACCATGCAGACCACCACCCTTTCCTTCAGCAATCTTCACAACCACGGCGAACTGTTTGCCAACCTGTTCCGCGCCCGCCGCCAGAGCTTCATCGTCCAGAAGAACTGGGATCTGCCGCAGGCGGATGGAATGGAATTTGATCAGTATGACACCCCGGCCAGCCGCTGGGTCGCGGTCCACGACGGTGCCGACCAGGTGCTGGGTGGCTTCCGCCTGACGCCCACCACGGCGCAGTGCGGTGTTTATTCCTACATGATCCGCGACGCGCAGCGGGGTGTCCTGGGCGGCACCATCCCGCAGGACCTGCTGTATGAAGAAGCGCCCGTCGATCCGCAGGTGTGGGAATGCACCCGCGTCTTCGTCAACCATTCGACCCCCATGGCGATCCGCCGCAAGGTCCACATGGCCATGGCCGGCGCGATGACGAAGACGGCGCGCGAACTGGGCGCCACGCGGCTGATCGCCCTGACCGGCGCCACCTGGCCGCGCTGGTACGGGCGCTGCGGGCTCGATGCCGAGGCGATCGGCCGGGTCATGTTGATTGAAGGCGAAGAAAACCAGTGCGTGTCGATCAACCTTGTTCCGAAGATGCACTGATGCCCCGGCAAGGGTGGGGGATACCCACCGCGTGGCGGGCAGCGTAATCTGCCCGCCATGGCCGATCTTTTCGACAATCTCATGCCCGACGACCCCGAGCCGGGCACCGCGCCCTCGGCGCATCGGCCGCTGGCGGACCGCATCCGCCCGCGGCGGCTGGCCGAAGTCATCGGCCAGGGCGAGGTGCTGGGCCCGGACGGCCCTCTGGGGGCGATGCTGGCGGCAGGCAGCCTGTCGTCGCTGATCCTCTGGGGGCCACCGGGGGTCGGCAAGACCACCATCGCACGGCTGCTGGCCGACCAGACCGACCGGGATTTCGTGCAGATCTCGGCGATCTTCTCGGGTGTCGCCGAACTGCGGAAGGTCTTTGACACCGCCCGGATGCTGCATCGCCGGGGGCGGGGGACGCTGCTGTTCGTGGACGAGATCCACCGCTTCAACAAGGCGCAGCAGGACAGCTTCCTGCCCCATATGGAGGACGGCACGATCCTTCTGGTGGGCGCCACGACCGAGAACCCCTCCTTCGAACTGAACGCCGCCCTTCTCAGCCGCGCCCAGGTGATCGTGCTGAAGCGGCTGGAGCTTTCCGACCTCGAACTGCTCGCCCAGCGGGCCGAGCGCGAGATGGGCCGGGCGCTGCCCCTGACCGGCGAGGCGCGCGAGGCGCTGCTGGCCATGGCCGACGGCGACGGCCGCGCTGCCCTGAACCTGATCGAGCAGGTCATGGCTTGGAAGGTCGACCGCCCTCTCGGTCCCGACGAGCTGTCGCGCCGCCTGATGCGGCGGGCGGCGAAATACGACAAGTCGGGGGACGAGCATTACAACCTGATCTCGGCCCTGCACAAATCCGTCCGCGGCTCGGACCCGGATGCCGCGCTCTACTGGCTTGCCCGGATGCTGGAAGGCGGCGAGGACCCCCGCTATCTCGCTCGCCGCATTACCCGCATGGCGGTCGAGGACATCGGCCTCGCGGACCCTGCCGCCCAGCGCCACTGCCTCGACGCCTGGGCGCTGTATGAGCGGCTAGGCTCGCCCGAGGGGGAACTCGCGCTGGCGCAGGCGGTGATCTATCTCGCGCTCGCGCCCAAATCGAACGCGGGCTATGCCGCCTACAAGGCCGCGCGGGCCGAAGCAAAACGCACGGGCAGCCTGATGCCTCCCGCCCATATCCTGAACGCGCCAACCCGGCTGATGAAGGAACAGGGCTATGGCGCGGGCTATGCCTATGACCACGACGCCGAGGACGGCTTCTCGGGCCAGAACTATTTCCCCGAGGGCATGAAGCGCCCCGTCCTCTACACGCCGGTCGAGCGGGGATTCGAGCGCGAGTTGAAGAAGCGGCTCGACTGGTTCGTGAGCCAGCGGCTCAAGCGCGGCGGTTGACTTTGCGCAGGCGCGCCTACAGGTCAGCGGGATGATGACTCCGGTATTTCAGGTGGCGCTGGGCGGCGCCCTCGGCGCCTCGGCGCGCTATGGCGTGAACCTCGGCGCGGCGCGCATGTTCGGGCCTGCCTTCCCTTGGGCGACGCTGGCGGTGAACGTCGCGGGCTCGTTCCTGATGGGGCTGCTGGTGGCGGCTCTGGGACGCGACGGCGCCTGGGCGCCCTTCCTACTGACGGGGCTGCTGGGCGGCTTCACCACCTTTTCCGCCTTTTCGCTGGACGCGGTTGCGCTGTGGCAGAAGGGGCAGGGGGGCATTGCCGCCCTTTATGTCGGCGCCAGCGTCATCCTGTCGCTCGCCGCGCTGGTGGCGGGGCTTGTCCTGGGGCGTGTGGCATGAGCGGCGTCCAGACCATCCGCGTGGGCGATGACGAGGGCGAGCAGCGGCTCGACCGCTGGCTGAAGAAGCGCTTTCCGCAACTGAACCAGATCGCCATCGAGAAGCTGTGCCGCACCGGCCAGATCCGCGTCGATGCAGGCCGGGTCAAGCCCGCAACCCGCATCGAGCCGGGGCAGGAGGTGCGCGTCCCGCCCTTGCCCGACGCCGCGCCGGCCCCTGCCGCCCCGCGCCTGCGGGAAAGCGATGCCGAGATGATCCAAGCGGCGGTCCTTTGGCGCGACGAGCATATCATCGCGATCAACAAGCCGCCGGGCCTGCCCAGCCAGGGCGGCTCGGGGCAGGGCGAGCGTCACGTGGACGGCCTGACGCCCGCGCTGATGTTCGGCTACAAGGAAAAGCCCAAGCTGGTGCACCGGCTGGACAAGGATACCTCGGGGGTCCTGCTGCTGGCGCGCACCGACCGTGTGGCGCGGCGCCTGTCCGAGGCCTTCCGGGCGCGCACCACCCGCAAGATCTACTGGGCCGCCGTCGCGGGCGTGCCCTCGCCGAAGATGGGCACCGTCCGCTTCGGGCTGGTCAAGGCGCCGGGTCACGGGCGCGGCGGCGAGGGCGAGAAGATGATCTGCGTCCACCCCGCCAAGGTCGACCAGACCGAGGGCGCCAAGCGCGCGACGACCGATTACGCCGTGCTGGACAGCCTCGGCACCCGCGTCTCCTGGGCCGCGCTGGTTCCCGTCACCGGGCGGACGCACCAGTTGCGGGCGCATATGGCCGAACTCGGCCACCCGATCATCGGCGACGGCAAGTATGGCGGCTCGGGGCAGGAAAACCTGGGCGACGGCTGGGGCGCGCAGCTGGGCGGCGAGATTAGCCGCAAGCTGCACCTGCACGCGCGCTCGATCAGCTTCGACCACCCGATCACGGGCAAGCGCATCACCCTGACCGCGCCCCTGCCCGAGCACATGGCGCGGACCTGGAAGACCCTGGGCTGGTCGGAACGCGACGTGCCCGCAGACCCGTTCGAGGAAGAATGAAGCTTGTCATCTGGGACATCGACGGCACGCTGGTGGACAGCCATGCGATGATCATGGACTCGATGGCCGCCGGCATGGCCGCTGCCGGACTGGCCCCCCTGCCGGATCGCACCGTCAGCGGCATCGTGGGCCTGTCGCTGCGGGTGGCGGTGGAAACCCTGCTGCCGGATCATGACCCGGCGACCCGTCATGCCGTGGTCGAGGGCTATCGCAGCCACTATGGCGCCGCGCGGGGCGAAGGCGAATCGCCCCTGTTTCCCGGCGCGCGGGATTGCCTCGACCGGCTGGCCGCGCGGGACGACCTGCTGATGGCGGTCGCCACGGGCAAGTCGCGCCGGGGGCTGGACGCGCTGCTGGCCGCCCATGACCTCGGGCGCTATTTCGTGGCCACCCATTGCGCCGATGGCCATCCCTCGAAGCCCGCGCCGGGAATGATCCTGTCCTGCCTGAACGACAGCGGCGCCCATGCGGATCGCGCGGTGATGATAGGCGACACCAGCTTCGACATCCTCATGGCGGGGAACGCCGGCATTGCATCCTTCGGCGTCGCCTGGGGGCATCATCCGGCCGAGGAATTGGCGCAGGCGGGCGCCCTGGCCGTGGCCCGCGACTTTCCCGAGCTTTCCGATCTGATCGAGGAGTGGGCAGCATGAGCGAATGGAAGGCGCGCCGGTTCTGGACGCAGGCCGAGGTCGCGGCCGTCGAGGGCGGCTACGAGGTCCGGCTGGACGGCCGCCCGGTCCGCACGCCGGGCAAGCTGCCCCTTGTGATGCCGACCCTTGCGTTGGCGCAGGCGGTAGCCGCCGAATGGGACGCGCAGACCGACGCGATCGACCCCGGCGCGATGCCTCTGACGCGCGCCGCGAACTCGGCCATCGAGCGGGTCGCGCCGCAGTTCGACGCCGTGGCCGACATGCTGGCCGAATACGGCGGCACCGATCTTCTGTGCTATCGCGCCGAGCACCCGGTCGAACTGGTCGTGCGCCAGGCCGAAGGCTGGAACCCCTGGCTGGACTGGGCGCGCGACGATCTGGGGGCGGCCCTGCGGGTCACGCAGGGGGTGATCCCGGTCACGCAGGAACAGGCCGCGCTGGATCGGCTGCGGGCGCGGCTGGGGGGGCTCACGCCCTGGCAACTGACCGCGCTGCATGACCTGGTGACGCTGTCCGGCTCGCTGGTGCTGGGGCTGGCCGTGCTGGAAGGCCGGCTGGACGCCGAGGCCGCGCATCGCCTGTCGCGCATCGACGAGGAGCACCAGGCCGAGATCTGGGGCCGCGACGAGGAAGCCGACATCGCCGCCGGGGACCGGCTGCAGGCCCTGCGCAACGCCGCGCGGCTGCTTGCGCTTCTCGCCCCTGCGGACGCAGGGTCCGAAAGCGCGGCCAAGCCTGACGCTTGACGGACGCGATCCGACCGGCAGTATGAGGGTCAGGCGGGGCGCGCCGAGGTGCGGCCCGGGGCCGGGCCGGGGCGCCGACCCGCGGAACCGCGCCGGGCGCAGATCCGGCCGACAGCAGAGAGGACTTTCATGCGTTATACGGCTTTCCTGGCCACGGTGGCGGCTTCGGCGCTGACCGCGGGCGTGGCGCTTGCGGCCGAGGGGGACACCCTCGCGCAGGTCAAGCAGCGCGGCGTGCTGAACTGCGGCGTGAACACCGGCCTTGTGGGCTTTGCCGCGCCGGATGCGAACGGCAACTGGTCGGGCTTCGACATCGCCGTCTGCAAGGCGGTCGCTGCCGCCGTGCTGGGCGATCCTTCCAAGGTGAAATACGTGCCCACCACCGGGCAGACCCGCTTCACCGCGCTGACCTCGGGCGAGGTGGACCTGCTGGCCCGGAACTCGACCTGGACCTTCCAGCGCGACACCGACCTCAAGATGGATTTCGCGGGCGTCAACTACTACGACGGGCAGGGCTTCATGGTCCGCAAGGACCTGGGGGTCAGCTCGGCCACGGAACTGGACGGCGCGACCATCTGCATCCAGACCGGCACCTCGACGGAACTGAACCTCGCCGACTGGTTCAAGGCCAACAACATGACCTACCAGCCGGTCAACATCGATTCGAACGCCGAAGGCGAGCAGCAGTACATGGCCGGCGCCTGCGACGCCTACACCACCGACGCCTCGGGCTTGGCCGCGACGCGGGCGGCCTTCGCCGATCCCGACAACCACGTCATCCTGCCCGAGATCATCTCGAAGGAGCCGCTCGGGCCGGCGGTCCGCCACGGCGACAACAACTGGGGCGACATCGTCCGCTGGACGCTTTACGCGCTGATCTCGGCCGAGGAATACGGCGTCACCTCGGCCAACCTCGAGGAACTGTCGCGGTCCTCGACCAACCCGGACGTGCAGCGGATGCTGGGCGCGACCGACGACTACGGCGCGATGCTGGGGCTGGACAAGGAATGGGCCAAGCGCGCCATCGCCGCCTCGGGCAACTACGGCGAGATCTTCGCCGCCAACATCGGCGAGCAGACCCCCATCGGGCTGCCGCGCGGGCTGAATGCGCTGTGGACCCAAGGCGGCCTGATGTACGCGATGCCCTTCCGCTGAGAACCCTGACGCCCCGCCCCGCTGACCTGCGCGGCGGGGCGCTTCGTTCCGGCTGAACGACACGGCCCGGCCGAGGTGGACGCAAAGATCTGCCCGGCCCAACTGGGAGAAATACGCTCATGGCGCCTGCACCCGGGGCAGGGCAGCCGTTCCGGCTGTCCATGCTGATCCACGACCGCCATTACCGCGCCCTGCTGATCCAGGCGCTGGTCTTCATCCTTGTCATGTCGGTCGCGGCCTGGCTGGTGAACAACACGGTCCAGAACCTCGCCCGCATGGGCAAGACCTTCGATTTCGGCTTCCTGACCAATCGCTCGGGCTATGACATCCCCTTCAGCCTGATCCCCTACGATTCGAACTCGACCCACCTCCGCGCGGCGATGGTGGGGCTTCTAAACACGCTGCTGGTGTCGGCGCTGGGCTGCCTTTTCGCCACGATCCTGGGCGTTTTCGCGGGCGTGCTTCGCCTGTCGCGGAACTGGCTCGTGGCACGGCTGATGACGGTCTATGTCGAGATCTTCCGCAACGTGCCCCTGCTGCTGTGGATCCTGGTGATCCTCGCGCTGTTCACCGAGGTGATGCCCGCCCCCCGCGACTACCGCGTGGCCGAGGACGGGACAGCCGGGGCCGAGATGATCCTGTTCGGCACCATCGCCCCCACCAACCGTTATACCGCCGTCCCCGCCATCGTGGCGGAACATGATCCCGGCCCCGTGTCGGTGCTGGGGCTGCAGATCGACGCGATGGTGGTGGCCTTCGCCCTGGCGCTGCTGACCGCCTGGATGATCCATCGCTGGCTGCGCGCCTGGGCGCAGGAACGGCAGGACAGCACCGGGCGGCGGCCGACGACCTTGTGGATCTCGGTCCTGCTGTATCTGCTGCCCATCTTGGGGCTGATGCAGCTTTTCGGCATCCACCTGGTCGCGCCGGAGCTGCGGGGCTTCAACTTCGCGGGCGGCATGAATCTCGACAACGGCTTCGTGGTGCTGCTGCTGGCGTTGTCGCTTTATACCGGCGCCTTCATCGCCGAGATCGTGCGCGCGGGCATCCTGGCCGTCAGCCGCGGCCAGACCGAGGCGGCAGCCGCCCTGGGCCTGCGTCCGCGCCCCATCATGGCGCTGGTGGTGCTGCCGCAGGCGCTGCGGGTCATCATCCCGCCGCTGATCTCGCAGTTCCTGAACCTGACCAAGAACAGCTCGCTGGCGATCGCGGTCGGCTATCCCGACCTGCGGGCGACGCTGGGCGGCACGACGCTGAACCAGACGGGGCGCGAGATGGAGTCGATGATCCTGATGATGGGCATCTACCTTGCCATCAGCCTGATCGTCTCGGCGATCATGAACCTCTACAATTCCCGTGTCCGGCTGAAGGAGCGCTGAGATGAGCGAGGTCCATGCCGAAACCGTCCCCTTCGTTCGCGACACGATGCTGCCGCCCGCGGCCCCGCCCGCGCGGCAGTCGGGCGTGGTGCTGTGGCTGCGCGAGAACCTGTTTTCGGGGCCGCTGAACATCCTGCTGACGCTGGCCGGGCTGGCCGCCGTCTGGGGGATTGTCTCGCACCTGTGGCCCTGGTTCGCCAATGCCGTCTGGAACGCCTCCAGCATCGGCGAATGCCGCCAGATCATCGCCGAGCGCCACGGCGAGGGCACGACCGGCGCCTGTTTCGCCATCATCCGCGAGCGCTGGAACCAGTTCATCTTCGGCTTCTACCCGGCCGAGCATTACTGGCGCCCGACCGCCGTTTTCGGGCTGATGATGTTCGCGGTGGCGCCGATCCTGTTTTCCGAAAGCCGCCGCCTGCGCTGGACGGTGCTGGCGGTCAGCGCGGTCACAAGCTTTGCCGCCTGCGTGGCGCTGGGCGCGCCCGGCCGCGCGCTGCTGGCCGTGGGCGCGGGCTTCGTGGCGCTGGCGGCTTTGATCGAATACGCGCCTCGCCGGGCCTTGGGCTTCAGCGTCCTTTATCCCTTCCTTGCCGTCTGGATGCTGTGGGGCGGTTCGATCTGGAGTCCGGTTTCCGTGCTGGCGGGCTTCGCCCTGGCGCTGGTGGTCTGGCGCCTGGGCGCGCGCCTCGGCGTGGGACTGCTGGGGCTTGCCCTGGGCGTCGTGGCGGCCGTCTGGTGGTGGGCGGCGCTGGGGCCGCGTGTTGCGGCCGGCCTGCAGGGCCTGATTCCGCTGGCGCTGGCGCCAGTCGAATCGCGGTCCTTCGGCGGTTTCCTTCTGGCGCTGACCATCGGCGTCTCGGGGATCGTCATGTCGCTGCCTCTGGGCATCATCCTGGCGCTGGCGCGGCAGTCGAACCTGCCGGTGGTGCGGACGCTGGCCGTCATGTTCATCGAGTTCATCCGCGGCGTGCCGCTGATCACGCTGCTGTTCGTGGCCTCGATCCTGCTGAACTACTTCCTGCCGCCGGGCACGAATTTCGACATCATCCTGCGGGTCATCATCATGGTGACGCTGTTCGCGGCCGCCTACATGGCCGAGGTGATCCGGGGCGGCCTCGCCGCCCTGCCGCGCGGGCAGTACGAGGGCGCGGATTCGCTGGGGCTGACCTACTGGCAGGCGCAGCGGCTGATCATCCTGCCGCAGGCGCTGAAGATCTCGATCCCCGGCATCGTCGGCACCTTCATCGGGGTCTTCAAGGACACCACGCTGGTCACCTTCGTGGGCCTCTTCGACCCGCTCAAGCAGATGGCCGACACGATCCGCGCGACCTTCGCCTGGAAGGGCGCCTATTGGGAACCTTACGTCTTCACCGGCGCCATCTTCTTCATCCTGTGCTTCGCCATGTCCCGGTACGCGATGTACCTGGAACGGCGGCTCAAGACCGACCACCGCTGAGGGGCTGACATGACCGACCTGAACACCCAACCTCGGCCGGCCCCCGCGATGGGGTCCGAGATCGCCGTCCGCATCGAGAAGCTGAACAAGTGGTACGGCAGCTTCCACGTGCTGCGCGACATCGACCTGACCGTGCGGCGGGGCGAGCGGATCGTGATCGCCGGTCCCTCGGGATCGGGGAAATCGACGCTGATCCGCTGCATCAACCAGCTCGAGGAACACCAGTCCGGCCGCATCACCGTGGACGGGATCGAGCTGACCAACGACATCAAGAACATCGACAAGATCCGGTCCGAGGTCGGGATGGTGTTCCAGCACTTCAACCTGTTCCCCCACCTGACCGTGCTGGAGAACTGCACCCTCGCCCCCATCTGGGTCCGCAAGATCCCCCGGCGCGAGGCTGAGGAGACGGCCATGCATTTCCTGCGCGAGGTCCGCATCCCCGACCAGGCGCACAAGTATCCGGGACAGCTGTCGGGCGGCCAGCAGCAGCGCGTGGCCATCGCCCGCTCGCTCTGCATGAAGCCCAAGATCATGCTCTTCGATGAACCCACCAGCGCGCTGGACCCCGAGATGATCAAGGAGGTCTTGGACACCATGATCGAGCTGGCCGAAGGCGGCATGACGATGATCTGCGTCACGCACGAGATGGGCTTCGCCCAGGCGGTCGCGCACCGGGTGATCTTCATGGACCAGGGCCAGATCGTCGAGGAGAACACGCCACAGGAGTTCTTCAACAATCCGAAGTCCGATCGCACCAAGCTGTTCCTCAGTCAGATTCTGGGGCATTGAGGGACAAAAGAAGGGGGTGATCGGATGAGTCAGATGTATCTTCTGCTGCTTGGGGCGCTGGGGATCGCCGCGCTGGGCAGCCTCATGTCCAGCGACGACGACGAGGAATTCGACACGGGCGAGGATATCCCCGACCTGCCGATCACCGATGGCGACGACAGCAGCGAGGAGATCACGGGCACCGACGGAGCCGAGATCATCCGCGGCTTCGAGGGGCGCGACACGATCGACGGCGGCGCGGGCGATGACTGGATCTATGCCGGTACAGGCGACGATTCGGTGATCGCCGACGCGGGCGACGACCGCGTCTTTTTGGGTTCGGGCGATGACGTCTATGGCGCGCCCGGCAGCGGCATCGACGAAGGCAACGACTGGATCGAGGGTGGCAGCGGCGACGACACCATCACCGTCAATGGCGGCAACCACGAGGTCTGGGGCGACGATTCCGACGATGACGAGGAAGGCGACGACCTGCTGACGGCCGAGGGCGGGCAGGTGACGCTGCGCGGCGGGGACGGCGACGACACGCTGGCTGCGAACGACGGCGGCTCGGGCGACCCCTCGGTGGTCGATGTGCTTTACGGCGGCGACGGCGATGACGAGCTGACGCTGGGCGCGGGCGACACTGGCGACGGCGGCGACGGCGACGACCGCTTTGTCATGGACGCGGAGCTGGAAAGCGCCGCGCGGATCGTGGACTGGAACCGCGACAACGACGAGATCGTGGTGAGTTACGTCGGCAGCCCCGACAACCCGCCCGAGGTGGATGTGGTCCAGTCCGGCGCGGATGCTCATCTGGTGGTGGACGGCCGGGTCGTGGCCGTGTTGCAGGACACCGATGCGGATGAAGTCGGGAACATCGACCTCGTGGCCCGGGCCAGCTCGGCCGGCCAGCCTGCATGAGATCCTGATCCCTGTCTTCCTGGTCTTTGGACCGGCCCTTGGCTTTTCAGATGGCCGTGCGGCGCATCTCGTCCAGGTAGATCTCGCGCAGGCGCCGCGCGACGGGACCGGGGGCGCCGGTGCCCACCGGCGCTTCGTCGATGGCCACGACCGGCATCACGAAGGCCGAGGCCGAGGTGACAAAGGCCTCGTCGGCGGCCTTGGCCTCCTCGACGGTGAAGCTGCGTTCCTCGACGGCCAGTTGCGCCTCTTGCGCCAGCCGCAGGACCGAGGCGCGGGTGATGCCGTGCAGGATGTCGCTGGACAACTGGCGCGTGATGATGGTGCCGTCCTTGACGATATAGGCGTTGTTCGAGGTGCCCTCGGTCACCAGCCCATCCTCGACCATCCAGGCGTCGTCGCAGCCGCGGGCCTTGGCCTCCATCTTGGCCATGGACGGGTAAAGCAACTGCACCGTCTTGATGTCGCGGCGCGCCCAGCGCAGGTCAGGCAGGGTGCAGATGCGCAGCCCGCTGTCCGCCTGCGGGTTCTCGGCCAGACCGGGCTTGGACTGCGTGAACATCACCACCGTCGGCGGCGTGTCCTTGGGCGGATAGGCGAAGTCTCGGTCGCCGGGATTGCCGCGCGTGACCTGCAGGTAGACCAGCCCGTCGGTGATGTCGTTTTCCGCGATCAGGCGGCGGTGCGCCTCGAGCCATTCCGCGTCGGTCATCGGGTGGGTCATGCCCAGCTCGTCCAGCGAGCGCGACAGCCGCTTCATGTGGCCCTCGAAGTCCAGCAGCCGGCCGTCCAGCACGCTGACGACCTCGTAGACCCCGTCGGCCATGAGGAAGCCCCGGTCGAAGATCGAGACGGTGGCCTGGTCCTCGGGCAGGTAGCGGCCGTTGACATGGACGATGCGGGTCATGGGGTTCTCCTGGAATGCGCGCGCCCTGGGTTTTGCGCCAAGGCAGGCGGCCGTTCAATGGGCTGTCCGCCGGATGTGCCGCGTGCAGGTGCAGAAAGCATGGTTGCAAGCGCAGCAATGATCCTTCAACTTGGCGCCGCCAGACGCAACAACCTTGCCCGAGGTCCCATGTCCTTCCGCCTGCAACCCCCCGCGCCCGCCCGTCTGAACCGCTGTCAGCTCTTCGGTCCCGGCTCCCGCACCCAGCTGTTCGAGAAGATGGCGGGTTCGCCCGCCGACGTGATCAACCTCGACCTCGAGGACTCGGTCGCGCCCGATGACAAGGAGCAGGCGCGGCGGAACGTCATCCAGGCGATCGGCGACATCGACTGGGGCAACAAGACGCTGTCCGTGCGCATCAACGGGCTGGACACGCCCTATTGGTACCGCGACGTGGTGGACCTGCTGGAACAGGCCTCGGACCGGCTGGATTCGATCATGATCCCGAAGGTCGGCAACGCTTCGGACATCTACGCAGTGGATGCGCTGGTGACGGCCGTGGAGCGCGCCAAGGGCCGCACCAAGCTCATCGCCTTCGAGGTCATCATCGAATCTGCAGCCGGCATCTCCCATGTCGAGGAGATCGCCGCCGCGAGCCCCCGCCTGCAGGCCATGAGCCTGGGCGCGGCTGACTTCGCCGCCAGCATGGGGATGGCGACCACCGGCATCGGCGGGACGCAGGAAAACTACTACATGGCGCGCGAGGGCCAGAAATACTGGTCCGATCCCTGGCACTGGGCGCAGGCGGCGATCGTCGCGGCCTGCCGGACCCATGGCGTCCTGCCGGTGGATGGCCCCTTCGGCGACTTCAGCGACGCCGAGGGCTTCCGCGCCCAGGCGCTGCGCTCGGCCACGCTGGGCATGGTCGGCAAATGGGCGATCCATCCCAGTCAGGTCGCGCTTGCGAACGAGATCTTCTCGCCCGGTGAGAAGGCCGTGGCCGAGGCGCGCGAGATCCTAGCCGCGATGGAGGAGGCTCAGCGGTCAGGCGCCGGTGCCGCGGTATACAAAGGTCGACTGGTTGACATCGCGTCGATTCGTCAGGCACAAGTGATCGTGCGGCAGGCAGAGTTGATCGCGGCAGAGGCAGCCCGCTGACGCAATGTATACCCGGACGGCGCGGCGGGGAGGCCAGCCGTTCCGGGGGAGGAGCGACAGGCCCCGTCCCTTGCGGGGCCTGTCTCTGTTTCAGGGGCTGCCCCCGCTTTCCGGAACCGCCGCTCCTTCAGAAATCGAACAGATCGCCCAGGAAGGACTCGCGCCGCTTCTTCTTGCCGTGACGGTGATAGTCGTCCTCATCGTCGTGGCGGTCGCGATAGCGCTCGTCGCCGCGGCCCCGATCCTCGAACTGCGGGCGGCCCTGCAGGTGGGGCGCGGCAGTGGGCGGCGCGGCGGGTGCGGCAAAGGCCGCGGGGGTCGGCTGCGCGCCCGCCCCGGCGCGGTCGATGATCTTGTCCAACTCGCCCCGGTCCAGCCAGACGCCCCGGCATTTCGGGCAATAGTCGATCTCGACGCCGCTGCGGTCGGTCATCACCAGCGTTTCGCCGTCAACCGGACATTTCATTGGCCGCTCCCTTGTTGTGCCGACTGACAGGTAGGGCGCGCGGGCCGGGGTGCAAGGGCCCGGGGCATCAGGCGGGGGGCAGGATCGGCGCGGCGGCGACAAGCCGCCGGGTGACGGGATGGAGCGGCTGGGACAGGATGCGGCCGGTCGGGCCTTCCTCGACGATGCGGCCCGCGTCCATGACCAGCACCCGGTCGGTGATGGCGCGGACCACCGACAGGTCGTGGCTGATGAAGAGCCAGGCGAGCCCGTGCTGGCGCCTGAGCCGCGCCAGCAGGTCGAGGACGCGCGCGCGCACCTGCACGTCCAGCGCGCTGACCGCCTCGTCCAGCAGGATCAGGCGCGGGCGGATGATCAGCGCGCGGGCAATGGCGATGCGCTGGCGCTGGCCGCCTGAGAATTCGTGGATATGACGCGACATCGCGTCGGCGCCGATCTCGACCTCGGCCAGCGCCTCGGCCACGCGGTCGCGCCAGTCGGCCGGACGGCCGGTCAGGTGGAAGGGCTCGGCCACCAGCCGGTCCACCCGCCAGCGCGGGTCGAAGCTGGCGAAGGGGTCCTGGAAGACCGCCTGCACCTGCGCCCGCTGATCCTTCGGCATCCCGGGGCCGACCCCGGCGCCGTCCAGCCGGATCGCGCCGCCTTGCAAGGCATCCAGCCCCAGGATCGCGCGGGCGAGCGTTGATTTCCCGCAGCCGGATTCACCCACCAGCCCGACCGACTCGCCCTGTGCAATGGTCAGGCTGACCCCGTCCACCGCCCGCAGGACCGGGCGGCGGGCAAAGGGGGCGGGGCGCGGCAGGCGGTGTTCGCGCAGCGCTCCTTCAACCCGCAACAGGGCGGGGCCGGGCAGGCGCGCGGGCGAGGCGGGGGGAACATGGCGAGCGGCCGCGAAGAGCGCCCGGGTATAGGGATGGGCCTGGGCACGGAAGACCTGCGCCGTGGGTCCCGCCTCGACGATGCGGCCCTGCTGCATGACGGCCACTTGGTCGGCAACGCCCGAGACCACCGCTAGGTCATGGGTGATGAGCCACAGCGCCATTCCTTCGTCCCGCACCAGCCCGCGCAGCAGGTCAAGGATCTGGGCCTGCGTGGTCACGTCCAGCGCGGTCGTGGGCTCGTCGGCGATCAGCAGGTCGGGGGCCGCGGCGATGGCCATGGCGATGGCCACGCGCTGGCGCTGGCCACCCGACAGCTGGTGCGGATAAAGCCCCAGCGGAAAGCGCGCGGCGGGCAGGCCCACGCGGTCCAGCCTTTCGCGCGCGCGGGCCAGCGCCTGCGCCCGGCCGAGGTCGCGGTGACGGCGCAGCCCTTCGGCCACCTGATCGCCGATGGTCATCAGCGGGTTCAGCGCGGTCATCGGTTCCTGGAAGATCATGCCCATGCGGCGGCCCCGCAGCCCGTCCATGGCGCGGTCGGGCAGGTCCAGCAGGTTGCACCCGTCCAGGTCCACCCGGCCGCTGGCGCGCGCGCCCTCGGGCAGAAGGCCGATGGCCGCCAGCGCCGTCATCGACTTGCCCGAGCCGCTTTCGCCCACAAGCGCCGTGACCTGTCCCGGCGCCAGCGGCAGCGTGACGTCCGACACCACCCGGCGCCCTGCGATGGTGATGGACAGATCCCTCAGCGCGATCATGCCAGCCGCGCCCTGAGCCGGGGGTCCAGCGCGTCGCGCAAGCCGTCGCCCAGCAGGTTCAGCCCCAGCACCGTCAGCACGATCGCCAGCCCCGGCACGATCGCCACATGGGGCGCCAGCGTCACCATCGTCTGCGCCTCGGCCAGCATCCGGCCCCAGCTGGGCGTGGGGGGCTGCGCGCCCAGGCCCACATAGGACAGCCCGGCCTCGGCCAGGATGCCCAGCGCGAACTGGATGGTGCCCTGCACGATCAGCAGGCTTCCCACGTTGGGCAGGATGTGTTCGGCGCTGATGCGGGCCGGGCCCTTGCCCGCGATCTCGGCCGCACGGATATAGTCGAGCGTCCACAGCGGCAGCGCGCCTGCGCGGGTCACGCGGGCGAAGACCGGGATGTTGAAGATGCCGATCGCCAGCATGGCGTTCATGGCCGAAGGGCCCAGCGCCGCCGTGATCAGGATCGCCGTCACCAGTGCCGGGAAGGCAAAGACCAGGTCGCCCGCGCGCATGATCGCCTCGTCGAGCCATCCCCCGCGCGAGGCCGCCGCCGCCAGCCCCAGCGGCACGCCGATGCCCGCGCCGATCCCCACCGCCAGCAGCGCCACCGACAGCGAGGTCCGCGCCCCGATCATCACCATTGACAGCAGGTCGCGGCCCAGGTGGTCGGTGCCCAGCGGATGGGCGCCCCCGGGAGGCCGCAGGCGCTGCGCGACATCGACCCCCGTCACGTCGAAGGGGGTCCAGACGGCCGAGACCAGCGCCATCGCCAGCGCGATCCCTGCCAGCGCCGCGCCCGTGACCAGCCCCACGCGATGGCGTCCGGGGATCATCGGCCCCTCAGCCTCGGGTCCACGGCGGCATAGGCCAGGTCCACCAGGAAGGTGACAAGGATCACGGCCGCGACCAGCACCAGCACTGCCGACTGGACGACCACGAGGTCGCGCTGGCTGATCGCCTGGAAGATCAGCCGGCCAAGGCCCGGCAGGTAGAAGACGTTCTCGATGATGATCGCGCCCGCCAGCAGGAACGAGAACTGCATCCCCAGGATCGTCAGCACCGGGATGAGGGCGTTCCGCAGGGCATGGCGGCGCAGGACCTGCGCCCGGCTCAGGCCCTTGGCGCGGGCGCTGCGGATATAGTCCTGGCCCAGCGTCTCGATCAGGGCCGATCGCAGCACGCGCGCAAGGATCGCGGCCTGCGGCAGCGCCAGCGCGAAAGCGGGCAGGATCAGGGCGCGCAGGGCCGTCAAGGGATCGGACCAGCCGGGAAAGCCCCCGGCCGGAAGCCAGCGCAGCTTCACGGCGAAGACCAGCACCAGAAGCATGGCGAACCAGAAGTTCGGCAGCGCGATTCCCACCTGCGCGGCCCCCATCGCCAGAGCATCCGCCGGGCGCCCGCGCCGCGAGGCCGCCAGCATCCCCACCGGCAGCGCCACTGCGACGGCCAGCGCCAGCGCCATCAGGGCCAGGGGCAGCGACACCTGCAGCCGGTCCAGGATCATGCCCGCGACCGGCGTCCTGTAGGCAAGGCTCGTGCCCATGTCGCCCGTCAGCACGCCCCCGAGCCACTGCGCGTAGCGGACGGGCCAGGGCAGGTCCAGGCCCAGTTGCTCGCGCAGCGCGGCCACCGTATCGGGCCGCGCCCCGGTGCCCAGCACGAAGACCGCCGGGTCCCCCGGCACCAGGTCCACCACCGCGAAGATCACCGCCGAGGCGACGACCAGCGCCAGACCGAGAAGCGCGAGCCGCCGCGCCAGCATCCTCATCCGGGGCGGCCCTTGGGGGCAGGGGCGGGGGCGCTCATGAGCCCGGCACCTCGATCTTGCCGATCAGCGGCAGGTCGTCGCCGGGGCTGACGCTGTGGCGCTCGATCATGCGGTGGACATGGGGGTCCCCCTCGCCCCGGTGCAGGGCACGCAGGGCCAGGATCACCTCGTCGTCCGAGCGGGTGCGGCGCAGGTTGTGGCGCACGTATTCGTCCCAGGTGGCGATGTGATAGCTTTCCGACCAATGGCGAGGGTTTTCCAGGTCGCGCAGCAGCGCCCAGTTGCGCGCTCCGTCACGGCGGCGGATGGCGCGGCGCCGGGCCATCAGGCGCAGGAACTCGGGCGTGTCGCTGATGTCGATGACGTAGTCCACCATCACCATGATCGGCCCCGACCGCCCGCGCAGGTCCAGCGCAAGCTCGGGGGCGCGGAAGCGGCCGATGGGGTCAAGGTCGAGCTTGCCGAACTCGGGCTGGCTGAACCAGTGCCCGATCACCGCCCCGAAGATCAGCAGCCCCGCCGCCCAGGCGAGCGCCGCGTCCAGCCCCTGAAGGTCGGCGACCATCCCCCAGAGCCAGCTTCCCGCCGCCATCCCCCCGAAGGTCGCGGTCTGGTAAAGCGCGAGCGCCCGCGCCACGACCCAGCGCGGCGTGGACAACTGGACGGTGACGTTGAACAGCGACAGCGCCAGCACCCAAGAGGCCCCGGCGGGCAGAAGCGCCATCCCTTGGACAAGGACGTTGTCGCTGGCCGACAGGATCAGGCAGGAGGCCGCGAAGCCCATGAAGGCGACGCGCACGACGCTCTCGTTGTTCATCCGTTCGCGGATGCGGCCGTTGGCGGCGGCGCCCATGATCGCGCCGAAGCCATAGCAGCCCAGCAGCAGGCCCAGGGTCAGCGATCCGCCCTCGGGGTGCTCGGTGGCGATCAGGGGCAGCAGGGCCAGCACCGCGACCGCCGACAGGCCGAACAGCGCGCCGCGCGCCAGCACCCGCACCAGGTTCGGCGACAGCACGACATAGCGCAGGCCCGCGGCGATGGCAGGGGCCAGGGGCTCGGGCGGGACATCGCGCTTGCGAGGGGGCGGCTTCCAGCGGGTCAGCGCGAAGATCAGCGGCACATAGCTGAAGGCGTTGACCGCAAAGGCCGCGGCCGCGCCATAGGCCGCCACGATCAGTCCGCCCGCCGCCGGTCCCACGGATCGCATCAGGTTGAAGCCGACCGAATTCAGCGTGACCGCCGCCGGCAGGTCCTCGCGCGGGACCAGGTCGCCCATGCTGGCCTGCCAGGGCGGGTTGTAGAGCGCCTGCCCCATCCCGATCAGGAAGGTCAGCGCCAGCAGGCTGTAGGGGTCGAGCCAGCCATAGCCCGCCACCACCGCCAGAAACAGCGAGACGCTGGCCATGACGCCCAGCGCGATCAGCAGCAGCCGCTTGCGCTCGAAGATATCGGCCAGCGCGCCGGACAGCAGCGCGAACAGCATGATCGGCAGGGTGTTCGAGGCCTGCACCAGCGCCACAAGCGTCGCGCTGTCGGTCAGCTGCGTCATCATCCAGGCCGCGCCCACCGCCTGCACCAGCCCGCCGAAGTTCGACACCAGCGTCGCCGCCCAAAGGGTGCGGAACGCCTTGTGGCGGAAAGGGGCAAGGGCAGAAGGGCGCGACATCCCGGCCAGACTAGCGGCCCCGGCGGGAAGGGCAATCCGGCGCGGGCCTGCCGGGGCGGGATGTCTTGACCGCCGGGGCGAAAGGGCCACTCTGCCCCTTTCCCTTGAGCGCCGAGGTTCCGATGCCGCCCGTTCCCTTGCCCCGCGACGGCTTCGCCCCGCGCCGCCTTGCGCTGCGGGCGATCATGGACGGGCGCGGGGTCGATGCGGTGATCCTTTCCCGCCCCCGCAGCCTTGCCCATTACGGGGGCCTTGCGGCACCCGGGGGCGCGCTGCTGGTCATCACCGCGCGCGAGGCCCTTCTGCTGCAGACCGGGGGATGGGAGCGGGCGGCGGCGCTGCTGCCCGGGGGCTGCGCGCTGGGCCATGAGAATGCGGCAGCCGAGGAACTGGCGGTCCTGGTGCAGGCTCTCGGCCCGCGCCGGGTGTTGGACCTTGCCGCCGAGATCGCCCGTCAGGTCGGGGGCAGATGATCGCAGGCCCCCGCCGGGCAGACGGCGGGGACCTGGAGCGGCGGCCGGAGGGAGGAGACGGCCGCCGGGCAGCAGGGCGGATCAGCCGCGACGGCGGCGGCCTGTGAACAGCGACACGATCAGCAGCAGGATCACTGCGCCGATGGTCGAGAAGACGATCGAGCCCAGGAAACTCGTGCCCCGGACGGTTGCGCCGGGAACGGCAGGGGCGGCCCCCAGGTTCCAGCCGAGGCTCGGGAACAGCCAGCTTGCCAGCACGGCGCCCAGAACGCCCACGATGATGTTCATGAAGACGCCCTGTCCGTCGCCCTTGACGATCAGGCCGGCCAGCCAGCCGGCGATGGCGCCGATGATGATCGAGATGATGAAGCCCATGTTCGGTCCTTTGCAGTTGCAGCAGGCCATGTGTGACTGCCGGATGTGGTTCGAACGTCGAGGAAGCAGGCCGGTTCCGGCGCTGGCACCGTTCCGGGAAGCTGCGCCATATCGGCAACAGATCACGTCGTGTTCAAAAAGCCGCGCGCGCGGCAAATTTGTCACGCGGTCCTCTGGGCACCGGACGGATTCTTGACGATGCCTTCGGTTCGTCGGCCTATGGGCTGATCGGACCGGCCCGCAGCCTGCCCTGCGATTCGTGCTGTCCATTCTGCCACCCTTTGAGCGGCGCACGGCTTGCCCGCGTGCTGCCCATCTTGAAGGAAAAACCTCGGATGCGTCTCGCCTCTGCTGCCCTTCTGGCTTGCGCCCTGGGCCTTGCCGCCTGCGGCCCCAGCACCCCGCCTGTCGAGCAGGCGCCCCAGACCAACAACTTCGTCCCCGAGATCTACCAGGCCCGCGTCGACCAGGGCCCGAACGGCGAGGCGCTGCCGATTCCCGCGATCAAGCCCGCCTACCTGCGCGACCGCAACGTGCGCGCCCGCGTTCCCTACAACGGCCCAGATGCGCCCGGCACCGTGGTTGTCGATCCCTATGCCCGCTTCCTTTACCTGGTCGAGGACGGCGGCATGGCGACGCGCGTCGGCATCGCGGTGGGCCGGGCGGGCGTGGGCTACGCGGGTACGGCGACCATCAAGCGCAAGGCCCGCTGGCCGTCCTGGACGCCCACCTCGAACATGGTGGCGACCGAGCCCGAGCTTTATGCCCAGTTCCGCAACGGCGTGCCGGGCGGCCTCAGCAACCCCCTGGGGTCGCGTGCCCTGTACCTCTACGAGGGCAACAGGGACACGATGTACCGCATCCACGGCACGATGGACCCTTCGTCGGTCGGAAAGGCGACCTCGGCGGGGTGCATCCGGCTGTTCAACCAGGACATCATGGACCTGTATGAGCGCATCCCCAACGGCACGACCGTGAAGGTCCGCACCGAGGCGGAATCGCGGATGTTGGAAGGCCCGCTGCTTCAGACCCCGGACGGCTATCTGGAACCGGCAGGCGCGCCGGTGCAGACCGTCGCCGCGGCGGGCGCCCCCGTACAGAACGTCGCCCTGGTCGAAAGCGCGGTTCCCGCCTACTGAACGGCTGATCAGATGGCATCGCTGCAGGCGCCCGGCACCCGTTCCGGGCGTTTTTGCGTTGCAACGTTGCGATTCTTGAGCGAACTTCGGGGTAAAACAGATGTTTGCGGGCGATCCGCTCCCCATGAAGGACGGCAAGGACGAGCATGGCGAAAGTTGCGAAACCCGATGAAGCCGGTGGTGGCGGCTCGGATGATGCCGAAACGCTGATCGCCAGGTCGCGGCAGCCTGCCCTTGGCCGGCAGGCCGACCGGGCGCTGGGCGCACTGGCCCGCAAGATCAGGGCCTTGCGTGACGAGACGCGTGCGCAGGGCGGCGACGAGCAGGGGATCAAGGACCTGGGCGCGGCGCTCCGGCGGGTGCGGGCCGAGATCGCGCGGCGTGGCGAGGCCGCCTCCGACGAGGAGGCCGGCGACCAGGAGCCGGTCCCGACCGGGGCGGCAGAGACGGCAGGGGCGGGGGGCGCCCGGGCGCCGCGCTCGCCCGGGATCCGGACGGGCCGCCCGGGCGCCCGCAAGGTGCCCAAGCCGCAGCGGGCCGAGCCGCCGGGTGAGCCCGCAGGGGACACCGCGGCGGAGCCCGTCCGCGCACCGAAGATGAGCCGGGCCGAGGCTGGCGCCCCTGCGCCCGAAGCACCCGCCGGAGGGGCGCGCCGGGCGGGCGGCATGACCCCGCCACCCGCGCGGACGGCGGACACCGGCGGTGCCCGCGAGGACAAGGCCGAGAAGAAGGCTCGCAAGGAGGCCGAAAAGGCCGAGCGCAAGCGTGTCAAGGAGGCCGAGAAGGCCGAGGAGAAGGCGGCGCGCAAGGCCCGGAAAGAGGCCGAGAAGGCCGGAAGAAAGGCCGGAAAGGGCCCCGGAGACAGCGCGGCCTCCTGAGCAGGGCACTTGCGTTCAAGGGCATGACCGGCCCTCGCGCTCCCGCAGTCCCTTGCGCCGGGCGGAGGCTGGCAGCAGTCCGCCCAGAACAGGATGCAGGTTCATGGGAAACCCCGCGCCACCGTTCACTTCGGCGCGGGGTTTTGTTATCGCGGATCCGTTACATGACGAGGGATTCCCCGTGCGCCGTTTCCAGATCGTCGTCCTTGCGGCACTGGCCGCGACCCCCGGCCTTGCGCAGGACGCAGGCGTGCCCCCGGCCTCTGCCATTGTTGCGGCTGCCGACGCGCAGGCTCAGGCCCCGCTGAACGCGGCCACCCCGCCTCCGCAGGAACCGTCTGCTCCGGCGTCTGGAGCCCCCGCAGCGACGGCCCGGCCCGCTCAACCCGCAACTGCGACGGAAGCCGCCGCTTCGGCCAACGAAACCAGGCCCGCCGCCGACAGCAGGGAGCGGCGCTGCACAGCGGACGGACGCAGCTGCATCACCGTGGCCTCCTATGTGGCGGATGTCTGTTCCACCATCGAGCGCGCGGCGACCGAGAACCGGCTCGACCCCAACTTCCTCGCGCGGCTGCTGTGGAAGGAAAGCCTGTTCGAGCCCGAGGCGGTGTCCCCCGCAGGGGCGCTGGGCATTGCGCAGTTCATGCCGGACACGGCGCGGATGCGGAAGCTCGACGATCCCTTCAACCCGGCCAAGGCGATCCATGCCTCGGCCGACTACCTGCGCTATCTGATCGACGGCTTCGGCAACATGGGACTGGCGGCCGTGGCCTATAACGGCGGCGAGCGGCGGGCCGAAACCTTCAACAAGGGCGGCAATGTCCTGCCCTTCGAGACGCAGGACTATGTCGAGGCGATCACCGGCCACAACGCCTGGAAATGGCGCGATGACCCGCCCGGGCAGATCGACGTGCGGCTGGACAAGGACAAGCCCTTCGGCGAGGCCTGCGTGCAGTTGGCCGCGAACCGCAAGCTGAAGGAATTCAAGTCCCCGCAGCGCAGCTTCCCGTGGGGCGTGATCCTGGCCTCGCATCCCAAGCAGTCGGGCGCGCAGCAGCAGGTCAGCCGGCTGAACCGCCAGTTGCGGCCGATCCTGGGCGGCAAGCAGATCACCTATGTCCGCAAGACGCTCTCGGGCAGCGGCCGGCGCGTCTATACCGCGCAGGTCGGCTATTCCTCGCGCGGCGAGGCCAATGCCTTCTGCAGCCAGTTCCGCGCCATCGGCGGCCGCTGCATCGTGCTGAAGAACTGAGGCAATGCTGCGTGCCTTGCACGCCGCATTGCCACTCCCTCACTCGGTCCAGCGCACCTTGGTCAGGTCGTTCGCGGGGGTGGGGGCGTTTTCCCACAGTCCCTCGATCCGGGCGTCGGCCACGCCGATCTTGGCCAACTGGAACAGGAAGGCGGCGGGACTGTCCTCGGCCAGCATCGTTTGCGCCTCGCGCAGCAGCTCGCTGCGCTCGCCCGCGTCGGTAGAGGCGGTGAAGCGCGCGATCAGGTCGCGGAAGGCGGGGTTGTCGTAACCGATGTAATAGCCGTCGCGGGCGTAGATATCGATGTCCAGCGGCTCGACATGGCTGATGATGGTCAGGTCGAAGTCGGCGCCGCGGAAGACCGTTTCCAGCCACTGCGCCCATTCCATGTTGGTGATGGCGGTTTCGATCCCGACCGCGCGCAGCTGCGCCGCCACGATCTCGCCGCCGCGCCGGGCGTAAGGCGGGGGCGGCAGCGCGAGCCGCAGGCTGAGGTTCGACACGCCCGCCTCGGCCAGCAGGGCCCGGGCCTTTTCCGGGTCGTGGGGCGAGCGGTCCAGCAGGTCCGTGTAGTCGGGATGGTGGGGGGCGAAATGGCTGCCGATGGGGGTGCCCTGGCCGAACATCGCGCCGTCGATGATGGCCTGCCGGTCCACGGCCAGGGCGATGGCCTTGCGCACGCGCGGGTCGTTCAGGGGCGCATGGCGGTTGTTCATGGACAGGATCGTCTCGCCCTCGGTCGTGCCCACGATCACCTTGAAGCGGGGATCGGCCTCGAGTTGCGGCAGCGTTTCCGGCGCGGGATAGATCGGGAAGGCGTCCACGTCGCCCGCCATCATTGCGGCAAAGGCCGCCGTCGGGTCAGGGATGAAGCGGAAGGTGGCCGAGCGCAGCGCGGGCTTCTCGCCCCAGTAGCCGTCGAAGGCCTCAAGCGTGATGTGGTCGCCCTGGGTCCACTCGCCGAAGCGGAAGGGGCCGGTTCCCACGGGCGCGGTCGCAGCCTGCGCGGCCGAGGCCGGGTCCAGGATCACCGCGTCGCCCCAGGCCATCTTCCAGGGGAAGCTGCCGTCCGGGCCGTCCAGCGTGACGCGCACGAGGTCAGGGGCCACCGCCTCGACCGCCGTGATCCCGGCAAAGAGCTGCTTCTGCGCGTTGGTCGAATCCTCGGCCCGCGCCCGGTCCAGCGAGAAGACCACGTCCGAGGCGTCGAAACCCGCGCCGTCGTGGAAGGTCACGCCCTGCCGCAGCCTGAATTCATAGACCGACCCGTTCTCGCTGGCCTGCCATTCCGAGGCGAGGCCGGGGACGATCGTGCCGTCGGGGGCGAAGCGGGTCAGCCCCTCGAAAAGGTTGGCATAGACCACTTCGTCGATGGCGGCGGCGGCGTTGGCGGTGGGGTCGAGGCCCGGCGGTTCGAGCACCATGCCCAGCCGGATCGTATCGGTGGCGGCCAGCGCGGGCGCGGCGATCAGCGCCAGGGCGGCGGGCAGCAGGCGGTCGAGCATGGACGTTCCCCTGTGACGAATTTCGCGGGACACTAAGGGGCTTGCCGCCGTGCGATCAAGCGCGCTGTCGCCCCTTGGGCGGGATCATCTGCTGCAACGGTCCCGCCAGCAGCAGCCAGATCGAGCTGACGACCAGTCCCCACAGCGCCCAGCTTTGCGGATGGAAGTCCACCGCGATGGCCCAGAGTGCGAAGACCACCCAGGCCCCCATCATCGGCAGCGACAGCGCGCGCCAGCGTTCGGTGCGGACAGGGTGGATGAACTTGACCGGCAGGAACATCGCCCCCGTCAGCGGGATCACCAGCGCCAGGATCACCCAGTACGAGGGCTTGAGCGCGAAGAGCACCAGCACCAGCATGTTCCAGCAGGCCGGAAAGCCCGCGAAGCTGTTGTCCTTTGTCTTCATCCGCGTGTCGGCCATGTACAGGATCGAGCCGAAGACGATGGCGATGGTGCAGACCCAGCCCGTCCAGCCCGGCAGCAGCCCCGACTTGAACAGCGCAAATGCGGGGATGAAGATCCACGTGATGTAGTCCACCATCAGGTCCATTGCCACGCCGTCATAGGTCGGCCAGTTCTGCTTGACCCCGTAGCGGCGCGCCAGCGGCCCGTCGATGCCGTCCACCACCATCGCCACGATCAGCCAGACGAACATGGTGGACCAGTCCCCGTCCACGGCGGCCAGCAGCGCCAGCACGGCCCAGATGGCGCCCGTGGCGGTGAAGAGATGGACCCCGAGGGCCTTGAGACGCAGCATCATGCGGCTTTCTCGCACCGCCGCGCGGGCCATGCAACCGGGTCAGGCGGGCGGGATCGGCAAGGCCGAGGTCGCCTTCATCTCCTCCATCGACAGAAGCGCGGTGACGTTCTGGATGCGCACTTCCGAGATCAGCGACTGGTAGAAGCGGTCATAGGCGCGCGCGTTCCGCACCATGACCTTCAGGATATAGTCGATGTCGCCGGCCAGCCGGTGCGCCTCGATCACCTCGGGGCGGGCACGCACGGCGGCAAGGAAGCGGGCGGCCCAGTCCGCGTCATGTTCCGTCGTGCGGATCAGCACGAAGAAGCAGGCTTCCAGCCCCAGCGCCTCGGCGTCCAGCAGCGCGACCTGCGCGCGGATCACGCCCTGCTCGCGCATGCGCCGAATCCGGTTCCAGACGGGCGTGCGCGAGGCGCCGACGCGGCTGGCGATCTCCTCCAGCGGCAGGCTCGCGTCCCCTTGCAGCAGGGACAGTATCTTGCGGTCCAGTTCGTCCAGCCGGACCTGCGTCTGCCTTTCCTCAGCCATCTGGATAATTCTTCCTGTAATGGGCCGGTCAGGCCGTGAATATGTCCTTATTTCCTTGCCTCTCTGGCTTTTGGCAACATGTTTTTCCTATTTTGGAAGGGAATTCTTCAGCAGGCCGCCATTCATGTCCAAGACCTTCGTCCCCTCGCCCCGCACGCCCGCCGTGCTGACCGCCAACAACCTGCTGGACGGCCTGTCCGTCTGGATGTCGGCGCGCGGCTGGACGACGGACCCCCGCGCCGCCACGCTTTACGAGGACGCGGCCACCGCCGAGACGGCGCTGCTGGCCGCGCAGGCGCAGCCCGATATCGTGGTCGGCCCTTATCTGGTCGAATCCGGCCGAGACGCCGAGGGCCTGCCGATCCCCGTCCATTTCCGCGAGGCCTTCCGCCAGGCAGGCCCCTCGGTCGAAACCAGAGCCACCGCCATTTCCGAGGCTGCCCATGCTTGACGCCACCAACGACGACGGCCGCGCCTATCTGCAGCACCGCGCCCAGCAGTTCCGCGCCCAGGTCGCGCGGCGGCTGGACGGCAGCCTGACCGAGGACGAGTTCCGCCCCCTGCGCCTGATGAACGGCGTCTATCTGCAATTGCATGCCTACATGCTGCGGGTGGCGATCCCCTATGGCACAATCAGCCCGAACCAGATCCGCGGCCTGGCCGACATCGCCGACCGCTGGGACCGGGGTTACGGCCATTTCACCACGCGGCAGAACATCCAGTTCAACTGGGCGAAGCTCGTGGACATCCCCGACATGCTGGACGCGCTGGCCGACGTGGGCCTGCACGCCATCCAGACTTCGGGCAACACCGTCCGCAACGTGACGACCGACGCCTTCGCCGGTGCCGCCGCCGACGAGATCGAGGACCCGCGCCCCTGGGCCGAGCTTCTGCGCTTCTGGTCCACCGACCATGCCGAGTTCCAGTTCCTGCCGCGCAAGTTCAAGATCGCCATCTCGGGCGGCAAGCGCGATCGCGCGGTGATCGCCGCCCATGACATTGGCCTGCGCCTGCGCCGCCAGGATGGCAAGCTGGGCTTCCAGGTCTGGATCGGCGGCGGCTTGGGCCGCACGCCCATGATCGGCAAGGTCGTGCGCGAGTTCCTGCCCGCCGAGGACCTGCTTCCCTATGTCGAGGGGATTCTGGCCGCCTACAACCTCAGTGGCCGGCGCGACAACAAGTACAAGGCGCGGCTCAAGATCACCGTGGCCGAACGTGGCCTCGACGTGCTGCGCGAGGAGATCGAGGAAGAGTTCCAGCGCCGCCGCGCCGTCTTCCGCGGCCATGACGAGGAGCTGCTGGCCCGTCTGCGCGACCGCTTCGCCGCGCCCGTCTTCCGCGAGGTGGACGAGACCGGCTTCCACGCCGCCCGTGCGGCGAGCGGGGCCTTCCGGTCCTGGATCGACACCAACCTGTCAGAACACCGCGTGCCGGGTTATGCCAGCGTGACCGTCACGCTGAAGGCGCCGGGCGCGGTGCCGGGCGACTGCACGTCCGCGCAGATGCGCCTGATCGCGGAACTGGCCGAGCGTCACGCCCATGGCGACATCCGCATCGCGCATGACCAGAACATCGTCCTGCCGCATGTGCCCAAGTCGGAACTGCCCGCGCTTTACGCCAGCTTGCGCGAGGCGGGGCTGGCGACCGCCAACGCGGGGCATATTACCGACATCATTTCCTGCCCTGGCATGGACTTCTGCACGCTGGCGACTGCGCGCTCGGTCCCGATCGCGCAGGAGCTGGCGGATTACGTCCGCGCCCGCGACCTCGACGACGAGATCGGCAAGTTCGACGTCCGCATCTCGGGCTGCATCAACGCCTGCGGCCATCACCATCTGGGCCATGTCGGCATCCTCGGGCTGGACCGGGCGGGGGTCGAGAACTACCAGATCACGCTGGGCGGCGACGGCTACGAGATGCCGGCCATCGGCGAGCGGGCCGGCGCGGGTTTCCCCTATGACCAGGTCGTGCCCGCCATCGGCCGCCTGATCGACGCCTACCTTGAGGTTCGGGAATCGCCCGAGGAACGCTTCATCGACGCCCTGCGGCGGCTGGGGCCTGCGCCCTTCAAGGCGGCGCTGTATCCGGCCGAGGCGCGCGATGCTTGACGCGAACCTCGACAGCCGCGCCGCGACGCTGAACGCGCGCTATCGCAACCACGCGGCGGTGCAGGTGCTGCGCCATGCGCTGTCCGACCCCGACCTGGGACGGGTGGCGCTGGTGTCCTCCTTCGGGGCGGAGTCGGTCGTGCTGCTGCACATGCTGTCGATCGCCTCGCCCGACACGCCGGTGCTGTTCATCGACACCGAGATGCTGTTCCCCGAAACCCTGGACTACCAGCGCGAGATCGCCGCGCGCCTGCCCCTGACCGACGTCCGCGTGATCCGCGCCTCGGCCGAGGAGATCGCGGCGGTGGACCCCGACGGCACGCTGCACCAGCGTGACACGGATTCCTGCTGCAACGTCCGCAAGGTCGTGCCGCTGGAGCGGGCGCTGTCGCAGTTCGACGCCTGGATCACCGGCCGCAAGCGCTTCCAGGGCGGCGAGCGGAAGGAGCTGGACTTCTTCGAGCCCGAGCCCCCGCTGCGGCTGCGGGTGAACCCGCTGGCCCATTGGCGACCGCAGGACATCATCGACTACATGGACGAGAACGCGCTGCCCCGGCATCCGCTGGTGGCGCGAGGCTATCCGTCCATCGGCTGCGCGCCCTGCACCTCGCCAGTGAAACCGGGCGAGGACCCGCGCTCGGGCCGCTGGCGCGGCTCGGCCAAGACCGAATGCGGCATCCATTTCATCGGCGGCAAGATCGTGCGCGGCCCCATTGCGCCCGAACCCCAGCCCGAGCCCGAGGTTGCGCGGGTTGCCCCCGTTGCCCATCTGCACGTAGTGACGCCGGTCATGGAACGCCCCGCTGCAAGCAAGGACACCGACATGACGACCGCCGACCTGACCCAAGCCTCCACTTCCGCCTCGACCGGGGCGGACGCGCCGGTGCTGGTCCGTGACGACGGCTTCCACCCGCTGGAAGGGCAGCCCGACGTCAGCCTGCCCTCGGACACCGACCCTGACACGCTGTCGGATCACCTCGGCGCGGCAATGATCGCCGTCGAGTTCCCGGCCATGACGGACGGGCGCGGCCTTACGCTGGCGCGGCTGCTGCGGGAGCTTGGCTACAAGGGCCGCATCCGGGCGACCGGCGCTCTGATCGCCGACCAGTATGCGATGGCCCGCCGCGTCGGCATCGACGAGGTGCAGATCCCTGCGGCCCTTGCCCGGCGGCAGCCGGCGGACCAGTGGCTCGCCCGGGCCGACTGGCGCGAGTGGGACCACAGGTCGCGGCTGGCGGGCTAGTCCCCGGCCGGCTTTCCCCCTAGATTATTGCGGACACCCGACATGACCCTGGATATTCCCTTGGCAGACGATCCCCACGTCACCCAGCCCAAATCGACCGCCGGCATCCTGCCCGACGCGCAGACCGTCACGGCGGTCCGGCACTGGACGGACGGGCTGTTCTCCTTCCGGGTCACCCGGCCCGCCAGCCTGCGCTTCCGGTCGGGCGAGTTCGTGATGATCGGCCTGCTCGGGGACAACGGCAAGCCGATCCTGCGCGCCTATTCCATCGCCTCGCCCAACTGGGACGAGGAGCTGGAGTTCTATTCGATCAAGGTGCCGGACGGGCCGCTGACCTCGAAGCTTCAGCACATCAAGCCCGGCGACCAGATCATCCTGCGCCCCAAGCCCGTGGGCACGCTGGTCCTCGACGCGCTGCTGCCCGGCAAGCGGCTGTGGTTCCTGGCGACCGGCACCGGCATCGCGCCCTTTGCCTCGCTGATGCGCGACCCCGAGACCTTCGAGCGCTACGAGCAGGTGATCATGATGCACACCTGCCGCACGAAGGCGGAACTGGAATACGGCCGCGAACTGGTCGAGAACCTGCGCCACGACCCGCTGCTGAGCGAGATCCACGGCGACGACTTCACCGACCGGCTGGTCTACTATCCCACGACCACGCGCGAAGAGTCGCCCTTCATGGGGCGGATCACCGACAACCTGGCCGGCGGCAAGGTCTTCGCCGACCTCGGCCTGCCGCCCATGAACCCCGCCGAGGACCGCGCCATGGTCTGCGGCAGCCTGGCCTTCAACGTGGACGTCAAGGCGGTGCTGGAAAGCTTCGGCCTGAACGAGGGCGCCAACAGCGAGCCGCGCGAGTTCGTGGTCGAGAAGGCCTTCGTGGGCGAGGGCGTCTGACCCGACCGTGAGCCCCTGGGCGGAACTCCGGCTTTGGTGGCCCTGTTCGGTGACAGGATCCACGCAAAGCCGGAGACGACCATGAAACTTGCAGCTCTTGCCGCCTTCCTGGGAATGGCCGCGCCCGCCGCGCTTCTGGCGCAGACGGCCACCCCGCCGACCGACTCCACCGTGACCGGCACCATGCCGTCTGGCGAGGCGACCGGCGTGGCCGCGTCGCAGAACCCGGTGGTGATGCCCCATTCCGAGGCGGCGCCCGAGCCTGCGACGGCCCCCGCCGCCGCCTCGGCCACCCCTGCCGCCACGCCGCAGGATTTCGTCAACCAGGCTGCCAGCAGCGGCATGTTCGAGGTCCAGTCGAGCGAGCTTGCGCTGGAGCGCGCCGGCAGCGACGAGGTCAAGGACTTCGCCCGGATGATGATCCGGGACCATGGCGAGCTGAACGAGCAGCTCAAGGCCATGGCCGCCGCCAAGGGGCTGACCGTTCCGGCCGAGATCGCCGGACCCCCGGCGCAGCACATGGAGGCCGTGACGGGGGCCGAGGGCGACAGCTTCGACCGCACCTACCTCGACCATCAGGCGCAGGCCCATGCCGAGGCCATCGCGCTGTTCGAGCCCTGGGCCGAGCAGACGGACGACACCGACATGGCCGCCCTGGCGCAGAAGGCCGTCCAGCACATCCGCACCCACCAGGAGACGCTGGAAAAGATCCGCGCCGACTGAGCGGCCCGGATCATCCAAGGCGCGCCGTGGCCAGTCGCCCGGCGCCCTTTCGCGTCCTTGTGCCACGTTCGGGCAGGGATTGCCCCGCGTTGACTCCGCCCCTCGGGGCACCCATGTTGCCGCCCCGAATCTGCCAAAGGTCGTGTCATGCCCGTCGTCGTCGTCGAATCCCCGGCCAAGGCCAAGACAATCAACAAGTATCTGGGCGACGACTACACCGTTCTCGCGTCCTTCGGCCATGTCCGCGACCTGCCGCCCAAGGACGGCTCGGTCGATACCGACGCAGATTTCGCCATGAAATGGGAAGTCGCGGCGGAATCGAAGAAGCACGTCAAGGCGATCAAGGATGCGCTGGCGTCCGACCCGAACCTGATCCTTGCGACCGACCCCGACCGCGAGGGCGAGGCGATCAGTTGGCACCTGCGCGAGGCGCTAGCGTCCTCGCTGAAGAAGGCGCAGGTCAGTCGCGTCACCTTCAACGCGATCACGAAGAACGCCGTGACCGAGGCGATGGCGAACCCCCGCGAGATCGACCAGCCGCTGGTGGACGCCTATCTGGCGCGCCGGGCGCTGGACTATCTCGTGGGCTTCAACCTCTCGCCCGTCCTGTGGCGCAAGCTGCCGGGCGCCAAGTCCGCGGGCCGCGTCCAGTCGGTCGCCCTGCGGATCATCGTCGACCGCGAGATGGAGATCGAGGCCTTCCGCGCCCGCGAATACTGGACCGTCCATGCGACGCTGGCGACACCCAAGGGCGACGAATACCGCGCTCAGCTTGTCACCTATGCAGGGAAAAAGCTGGAACGCTACGACCTTGCCAACGAGGAAGCTGCGCGGCTGGCCGTGAAGGCGGTGGAAAGCCGCGACCTCAAGGTGACCTCGGTCACATCCAAGCCCGCCAGCCGCAACCCCTGGCCGCCCTTCATGACCTCGACCCTGCAGCAGGAGGCCAGCCGCAAGCTGGGCCTAGGCGCCCGCGCCTGCATGTCGGCGGCGCAGAGGCTCTACGAGGCGGGCTACATCACCTACATGCGGACCGACGGCATCGACATGGCGCCCGAGGCCGTGATGGCGGCGCGCGACGCGATCAAGGCGCGCTTCGGGGCGGATTACGTGCCGAAGTCGCCGCGCATGTACAAGAACAAGGCCAAGAACGCGCAGGAAGCCCACGAGTGCATCCGGCCGACCGACATGATGCTGTCGCCCGACAAGCTGAACGTCGAGCCCGAGCAGAGGAAGCTCTACGACCTGATCTGGAAGCGCACCTTGGCCTCGCAGATGGAGGCCGCGCGGATGGAGCGGACCACCGTCGAGATCGGCTCGGCCGACGGGCAGGTGGGCCTGCGCGCGACGGGGCAGGTGATGCTGTTCGACGGCTTCCTGCGGGTCTATGACCAGGGCACCGACGATGACGAGGGCGAGGACAGCGCCCGCCTGCCGCAGATCGCGGAAGGAGAGCCCGCCGCCAAGCGCGCCGTCGTGCCGGAACAGCATTTCACCCAGCCGCCGCCCCGCTATACCGAGGCCACGCTGGTCAAGCGGATGGAAGAACTCGGCATCGGCCGGCCCTCGACCTATGCCAGCATTGTCACGACGATCCAGGACCGCGAATATGTCCGCAAGGACAAGAACCGCCTGATCCCCGAGGACAAGGGGCGGCTGGTGACGGCCTTCCTGGTGAAATACTTCCCGCGCTACGTCAGCTACGACTTCACCGCCGACCTCGAAGGCGAGCTCGACGACATCTCCTCGGGCGAGCGGGAGTACCGCGAGGTCCTGCGCCGCTTCTGGCGCGACTTCACCGCCGCGCTGGAGGGCACGAGCGAGCTTCGCATCACCGAGGTGCTGGAGGCGATTGACGAAGCGCTGGCTCCGCATCTCTACCCGGCGCGCGCCGACGGGGGCGATCCGCGGGAATGCCCGCTCTGCGGCAAGGGGCGGCTGAACCTCAAGACCGCGCGCTCGGGCGGGGCCTTCATTGGCTGCAACAACTATCCCGACTGCCGCTACACCCGCCCGATTTCCGGCGCGGAAGGCGAGGCCATGGGCGATGCCATCCTAGGCCTGGACCCCGAGGGAATCGAGATCAGCCTGAAGAACGGCCGCTTCGGGCCTTACGTCCAGCGCGGCGAAGCGACGGCGGAACAGCCCAAGCCCCCGCGCGCCTCCATCCCCAAGGGCTGGAACGCTGCGTCGATGGACTTGGAAAAGGCGCTGATGCTGCTGAACCTGCCGCGCGAGATTGGGCCGCACCCAGAGGACGGCGTGACCATCGAGGCCGGGATCGGCCGCTACGGCCCTTATATCAAGCACGGGACAAAATACGCCAACCTGCCCGAGGTGGACGAGGTCTTCACCATCGGCATGAACCGCGCGGTCGAGGTGCTGGCCGCAAAGCCCCAGCGCGGGCGTGCGGCCCCGGCGGCGGCGCTTGCGGAACTGGGCGAGCACCCCGATGGCGGCGCCGTGCAGGTGCTGAGCGGCCGCTTCGGCCCCTACGTGAAATGGGGCAAGATCAACGCCACCCTGCCGCGCGACATGGCACCCGAGTCGCTGAGGATGGACCAAGCGCTGGAACTGATCGCGGCCAAGGCCTCGAAGGGCAAGCCGGCCAAGAAGACCGCGCGGGCGACAGCCGAGTCCAAGGCGCCGAAGAAACCCGCCGCCGCGAAGAAGCCGACGGCGAAGAAGGCCGCAGGCACGGCCACAAAGAAGGCCTCGGCCCGGAAGGCTGCCGGCCCGGACGAAGCAGCCTAGGGCTGATTGCCGGGCAGGTCGCGCACCGAAGGCGGCAGACCCTCCCGGCGCGGATGCGCCGGCCTGCCCGTCATCGCGGCCGCAGAAAGGCCCGTGTTTTCAACGCGCGCGGCGTTCGTCCATACCTTCGCCGTTCGGGGGTGATACCTGCCCGGCGTCCCCTCGTTCGTTGACACCTGCGCCCCCCCCGTGCAGAACCCCCCGAAAGGTTTGCACGGGGGGACCATGCGCAAGATTTACGACAACGCGGATGCCGCGCTGGAAGGGTTGCTGAAGGACGGCATGTCCATCGCGGCCGGGGGCTTCGGCCTTTGCGGCATCCCGGAATTGCTGATCGCATCCATCCACAAGTCCGGCGTCAAGGACCTGACGGTCGCGTCCAACAACTGCGGCGTCGACGGCTTCGGCCTGGGCATCCTGCTGGACAGCAAGCAGATCCGGAAGATGCAGTCCTCCTACGTGGGCGAGAACGCCGAATTCATGCGCCAGTATCTCTCGGGCGAGCTCGAGCTGGAGTTCAACCCGCAGGGCACGCTGGCCGAGCGGATGCGGGCGGGTGGCGCGGGCATCCCCGGCTTCTACACCAAGACCGGCGTCGGCACGGTCATCGCCGAGGGGAAAGAGGTCAAGAATTTCGACGGCGAGGACTACATCCTCGAGCGCGGGATCGTGACCGACCTCGCCATCGTCAAGGCCTGGAAGGCCGACGAGACCGGCAACCTCGTCTTCCGCAAGACCGCGCGCAACTTCAACGTGCCCGCCGCCACCTGCGGCCGTGTCTGCGTCGTCGAGGTCGAGGAGATCGTCCCGGCCGGCTCGATCGACCCGGACCACATCCACCTGCCGGGCATCTACGTCCACCGCATCATAAAGGGCGAGCACGAGAAGCGGATCGAGCAGCGCACCGTCCGCAAGCGCGCCGATCAGAACACTGCGCCCGCCGCGCAAGGGGAGGAAGCCTGATGGCCTGGGACCGCAACCAGATGGCGGCGCGCGCCGCGCGCGAACTCGAGGACGGCATGTATGTCAACCTCGGCATCGGCATCCCGACGCTGGTGTCGAACTACATCCCCGAGGGCGTCCACGTGACGCTGCAGTCGGAAAACGGGATGCTCGGCATGGGGCCCTTCCCCTATGAGGGCGAGGAGGACCCCGACCTCATCAACGCCGGCAAGCAGACGATCACCGAGCTGCCCCATTCCGCCTATTTCGACAGCGCCACCAGCTTCGGCATGATCCGTGGCGGCAAGATCGCCATGGCGGTCCTGGGCGCGATGGAGGTGGCCGAGAACGGCGATCTCGCGAACTGGATGATCCCCGGCAAGCTGGTCAAGGGCATGGGCGGGGCGATGGACCTCGTCGCGGGCGTCAAGCGCGTGGTGGTGGTCATGGACCACACCAACAAGGCCGGCGAATCCAAGGTGCTGCGCCAGTGCACCCTGCCGCTGACCGGCAAGGGCGTGGTGGACCGCATCATCACCAATCTGGGCGTCCTGGACGTCGTCCCAGGCGGGCTGAAGATCGTCGAGGTCGCCGATGGCGTGACCGAGGACGAGCTGCGCGCCGCCACCGAGGCGACGATTGTCGGCTGACCGGCATAGCCCCTGCAACCCTCGGCGGGCCGTTCATGCGGCCCGCTGACGATGGCGTGACGCTGACCCCTGACCGGATCGCCGCGCTGTTCACCGCGCCCGGCGGCGCTTTCCTCTGCGCCCGCTGGGGCCGGCCGGTCGCCCCCGTGGTATTCGGGCTGGACGACGCCTCGCTTTCCGTCTTCCGCGCCGCCATCGCAGCCGTCTTCGCCCATGCCCGCTACCCCATGGCCGAGACCGACCCCGAGATGGGCGCAAACCTCATGGTCTTCGCCGTCCGCGACTGGGACGAACTGGCGGAACTGCCCGACCTCGACCGCCTGACGGGGATGCAGGGTTTGCCCGAGCGGCTGGCAGGGCAGGGGGCCGACCAGTATCGCCTGTTCCGCTTCGACCCCGACGGCAGCATCCGCGCCGCCTTTGCGTTCCTGCGCCTCGGCGGGCCCTTGGGCCAGTCCCACCCCGCGCAGCTGGCCGAGTCCGTGGCGGTCAACACGCTTCTGACCTGGGCGCATCCGGTGACGCCCTCGCGGCCGCTCGCCGGTCTGATCCGCGCGGCCTATGACCCCCTGCTGCCCGCCTGCGCCCGCGACCCCAGCCACGCCCTGCGCCTGGCCGCGCGGCTCCAGGCACCTTCTTCTTCGTGAAAATATCCCGGGGGAGCCGTCCGCAGGGCGGCGGGGGCAGAGCCCCTTCCTTCTGCCCGAGGTTCCCTTCCGCCGCCGGACATGCTTGACCCTTGACCCAAACCGGCAGGGGCCCCGCGAATGACTCACCGTTTCCCGATCCGCGTCTATTACGAGGACACCGACCTCGGGCAGATCGTCTACTACGCCAACTACCTCAAGTTCATCGAACGCGGCCGCAGCGAATGGCTGCGCGCGGCGGGCGTGGACCAGCAGCGCCTGCTGGAGGACTCGCACCTGGCCTTTGTCGTCCGCCGGGTCGAGGCCGACTACCTCAGTCCGGCCCGCTTCGACGACCAGCTCGAGGTCGTGACCACGCTGGAACAGGCCACGGGACCGCGCGTGACCGTTCTGCAGGCAGTGGAACGCGACGAAAAGGCGCTGTTTCAGGCCCGCGTCACCGTGGTCTGCGTGGATCTGCGGACCATGCGGCCCCATCGCCTGCCCCCGGCGGTCCGGGCCGCGCTGGCCGGCTGACAGCCGCCGCCGCACGGAACTGTGTTGACCTTTTGAATGGCCTTCCTCGATAGGATGATGGCAAACGCGCGGAACTGCGCAAGAACAGGCAAGTCTCGATGGATAACCTCGCAATCGGCGCGCCGGCCGATTTCTCGCTGATCGCGCTGTTCCTGCGCGCGGGCCTCACCGTCAAGATCGTGATGGTGCTGCTGGTCCTGGCCTCGGTCTGGTCCTGGGCGCTGATCATCCAGAAGCTGATGGTCCATGCCGCGGCCCGTCGTGACGCTTCGGGCTTCGAGCGGCGCTTCTGGTCGGGCGAGCCCCTGGACGACGTCTTCGACCGCATGAACGGGCGCGCGGGCGGCCCGGCCGAGCGGATCTTTTCCGCCGGCATGACCGAATGGCGCCGCTCGCAGCGCGACGACGGCGGCCTGATCGCGGGCGTCCTGCAGCGGGTTGAACGCGCCATGAACGTGGCCATCGGGCGCGAGGGCGACCGCCTGACGCGCGGCCTGCCCTTCCTGGCGACGGTCGGATCGACCGCCCCCTTCATCGGGCTCTTCGGCACCGTCTGGGGCATCAAGACCGCCTTCGAGGGCATCGCGTTGAGCCAGGATACCAGCCTTGCCGTCGTGGCCCCCGGCATCGCCGAGGCGCTGGTCGCCACCGCGCTGGGCCTGCTGGCCGCGATCCCGGCCGTGATCTTCTACAACAAGCTTTCCTCGGATGCCGAGCGCATCAGCGCCGGTCACGAGGCCTTCGCCGACGAATTCGCCACCATCCTGTCGCGCCAGGTCGAGGACGCGTGATGGCGGGCGGGATCGCGCGGCGCAAGCTCAGCCGCCACGGGCGCCAGCGTCACGCGCCCATGGCGGAAATCAACGTCACGCCCTTCGTGGACGTGATGCTGGTGCTGCTGATCATCTTCATGGTGGCCGCCCCCCTTCTGACCGTGGGCGTGCCACTGGAACTGCCCCGCACGGCGGCCGAGGCCGTCACGGCCGAGCCCGAGGAGCCGCTGACCATCTCGCTGCCCGCCGAGGGGCCGCTGGTCCTGATGACGACCGAGGTGCCCTCGGGCGAGCTGGTCCCCCGCCTGCGCGCCGTCGCCGCCGAGCGGCAGTCGAGCCGCATCTACCTGCGCGCCGACGGGGCCGTGGCCTATGCGCGCGTGATGGAGGTCATGGGCGCGCTGAACGCGGCCGGTTTCCGCGACATCGTGCTGGTCACCGATTCGGGCGGCCCGCGGATGGATGGCTGATCCGTTCCCCCCCACCGAGGCGCGAGAGCGCCGGATCGGCGCCTGGGTCTCGGGCGTGGCGCACGCGGCCCTGATTGCCTGGGTGGCGGTCGGCGGCGCGCTGTTCCGCCCGCCGCAGGCACCCGCGCTGCGGATGTCGCCCGTGGAAACCATGTCGGCGACCGAGTTCGAATCGATGGCCGCCGCCGCGCGCGGCTCGGGTCCCATCGGGGCCGAGGCGGCGGTCACGCCCGCCCAGCCGCGCCCGCCTTCGGCCGAGGCGATTGCGGGCGGACCTGTCGCCATGGCTCCGCCTGCGCCGAACGCCGACCCTCAGGCGCTGCCCGCGCCTGAGTTCGCAGGCGAGGCCGCGCCGAACCTGTCCGACCTGCAGGTGCCGCAGACCCCCGTGGCTGTCGCCACCGTCGCGCCCATGCCGCAGCAGCCCCCGCAGGCACAGGACGAGGCGCCGCCCCCGGCAGCGCTGGACCTGCCGCCCGAACTGCCGAGGGTCGCGGCGGCCCCGCCCCTTTCCTCTCCCGCGGCCGAGGCGGCGGCCCCTGCCGCGCTGCCGCCCCCGCCGGTGCTGATGACCTCGGACGCGCCCTTCGACGTTCCTGCCGCCCGCCAGCGCCGCGCCGAGCGGATCGCGGCCGCCGAAGCGGCCCGGCAGGAAGCCGCACGGCAGGAAGCAGCCCGGCAGGCCGAGGCTGAGGCCGAGGCCCAGCGGCAGGCGCAGGAAGCGCTGGAGGCCGAGCGCCTTGCCGCCGAGCAGGCCCGCATCGCCGCCGAGGCCGCCGCGCGGCAGCAGGCCGAGCGCGCCGCAACCGAGGCCGCTGCCGCGGAAGCTGCTCGTGCGCAAGCTGAGGCCCAGGCCGCGCTTGAGGCGGAACGGCAGGCCGCCTTGGAGGCCGAGCGGCAGGAGCAGGAGCAGGAGCGGCGCGAGGCCGAGGCCCGTGAACGTGCCGAGGCCGCCACCCGCCGGGCCGAGCAGCAGCGGCTGGCCGAGGAAGCCCAGCGCGCCGAGGCCCGCCGCCTTGCCGAAGAGCGCGAGGCCGAGGAGGCGCGCCGCCGCGCCGAGGAGGAAGCCGCCGCTGCCCAGGCCGCCGAGGTGCTCGCCCGCGCCGAGGAGGAGGCCGCCCGCGCCCGTGCCGAGGCGCAGGCCCGCGAGGAGGCCGAGGCCGCGCGGCAGGCCCCCGAGGACGCCGACCCGCTGATGGCGGCCTTGAACGAGGCGCTGGACCTGCCCGGTGCCGTCGAGGAAGGCGGCGGCGGTCGCGCCGCCTTGGGTCCGCCCCTGTCGCAGGGGGAAAAGGACGGGCTCAGGTTGCAGATCGAGGCCTGCTGGAACATCGGCTCGCTGTCGCGCGAAGCGCAGCGGACGGCGGTTTCGGTGCAGTTCTCGATGTCCGCCGACGGGATGCCCGAAACCGACAGCGTGCGGATGATCGGCTTCGACGGCGGCTCGGACGCGGCCGCCGCGCAGGCCTTCGAGGCCGCACGCCGCGCGATCCTGCGCTGCGCCCTGCAGGGCGGCGGCTTCAACCTGCCGGCCGAGAAATACGGCCGCTGGCGTGACACGATCATCGACTTCCGCCCTCAGGGCGGCCCCTCGATCCGGTGAAGATGGCCCGCATTTCCATCGCATCCCAAACAGGTTAGGCTTTGCGCACCATGCCGTTCTCCGCCTCTCTCACCCGCCTTTCGCTTGCCCTTGCCGCCGCCGTGGTCCTGGCCGGACCCGCCGCCGCGCAGGATGCGGCCGCGCCCCCGGTCCTGCCTGCCGCCGAGGACGAGGGCCCGCTGCGGATCGAGATCACGGGCGGGCAAGTCGAGGCGATGCCCATCGCCATCGCGCCCTTCTTCGACGAGGGGGGCGCGGCCGACATGGCTGCCCGCATCCAGGAGGTCGTGACCGCCGACCTGACCGGCACCGACCTGTTCCGCGAAATTCCCGCCTCGGCCCATGTGGCGCGGCCTTCGGGCTTCGACGATCCGGTGGCCTACCCCGACTGGCGCGCGATCAATGCCGAGGCGCTGATCCTGGGCTCGGTGGCGGTTCGCGACGGGCAGGTGACAGCCCGGTTCCGGCTGTTCGACGTCTTCTCTGGCCAGCCGCTGGGCGACGGGATGCAGTTCGACGCCCCCGAGGCCGGATGGCGCCGCGTCGCCCACAAGCTGGCCGACCAGGTTTATGCCCGGATCACGGGCGAGGGGCCGTATTTCGACAGCCGCGTGACCTTTGTGTCGGAAACCGGGCCCAAGGATGCGCGGCTCAAGCGCATCGGGATCATGGACTATGACGGCGCGAACCCGATCTGGGTGACGGACGACAGCGCGCTGGTCGTCTCGCCCCGCTTCTCGCCGGACGGATCGCAGCTTCTGTACACCAGCTTCGGCAACGGGATGCCGCAGGTCATGCTGATGGACGTGGCCACCGTCCAGTCCCGCCCGCTGAAGCAGGAGGCGGGCACCATGAGCTTCGCGCCCCGCTTCTCGCCCGACAGCCGCTGGATCGTTTATTCGCGCGAAAAGGGCGGCAACACCGACATCTGGCAGATGGACGTGGCCACCGGGGCCGAGCGCCCGCTGACGGAAACGGCGGCCATCGAGACCTCGCCCAGCTTTTCCCCCGACGGACGGCAGATCGTCTTTGAAAGCGACCAGTCCGGCACGCAGCAGATCTATGTCATGCCCGCAGACGGCTCGGCCGAGCCCGCGCGGATCAGCTTCGGCGAGGGCAGCTACGGCACCCCTGCCTGGTCGCCCACGAGCGACCTGATCGCCTTCACCAAGCGAAACGGCGACAAGTTCCACATCGGCGTGATGCGGCCTGACGGGACCGAGGAAAAGCTGCTGACGGAATCCTTCCTTGACGAGGGTCCGACCTGGGCCCCCAATGGCCGCGTCGTCATGTTCACGCGCCAGACGCCGGGCGGCGACGGCACCCCGCGCCTGCATTCGGTGGACGTGACCGGCCGGAACATGCGCCCCCTCTCGATCGAGGGTGCCGCCTCCGACCCCGACTGGGGACCGCTTTTGCCATGAGGAGCTTGCCCCCGATGACCGGCCTTCGAATCGCCGTTGCCGCCCTTGTCCTTGCCGGACTTGGCGCCTGCACCCAGGCCCCGCCGCCGGCCGTGGTCACGGACCCCTATGCGGGCAGCCGCTATACCGGCACGCTGCCCGGCGGCAGCCTGCCCGGCGTCACGGCCGAGGATTTCCGCCGCACCGCCGGCGACACCGTGCTGTTCCCCGAAAACGACGCGGCGCTGGACGGCACCGCGCGGGCGACGCTGGTGCGTCAGGCCGAGTGGCTCAAGCGGAACGGCAGCTTCTCCTCGATCGTCGAGGGTCATTCGGACGAACAGGGGACGCGGGAATACAACCTCGCCCTGGGAGCCCGCCGAGCCAGCGCCGTGCAGGAATACCTGATCTCGCAAGGGGTCGAGGCGGGGCGCATCCGCACCAGCTCCTTCGGCAAGGAACGGCCGATCGAGGTCTGCTCGGACCCTGCCTGCCAGGCTCAGAACCGCCGCGCGGTGACTGTGGTCGCACCGGGGGCGGGCGTCTGATGCTGCGCGCATTGCTCCTTGGCGCGGCTCTTGCGCTGGCGGCGCCCGCGCTGGCGCAGGAGGCCGCGCCCCCGGCGGCTGCCGCGCCCTCGGGCCGGACACTGGCCGACCTGCGCGCCGATCTGCGCGCTGTCGGGGCCGAGCTGCGCGCGCTGCGTGCCGAGCTGAACGCCTCGGGCGCCGAGGGCTTCCGCGCGGCAGGCGGCGACAGCGCCATCGACCGCATGAACGCGATGGAGCGCGAGATCACCCGCCTGACCGGCGAAACCGAGCGGCTGAAGCACCGCATCGACGGCGTCGTGCGCGACGGCACCAACCGCATCGGCGACATCGAGTTCCGCCTGTGCGAGATGGAGGAAGGCTGCGACCTGGGCGCACTGACCACACCCACCCTGGGCGAGGCGGATGCGGCCGGGGGAATGCTGCAGCCCTCGCTGGGCGGTCCGGCGCCGGTGGCCCCCGATGCGCCGCTGACCGCCGAGGAAGAGGCCGACCTGGGCCACGCGCGCGAGGCGATGCAGGCGGGCGACTTCACCCGCGCGGCCGAACTGTTCGGCCGCTTCGCCGAAACCCATGCCGGCAGCCCCGCCGCGGCCGAGGCGCTGTTCCTCAAGGGTGCGGCCCTGGACAGCGCAAACGATCCCAAGGGCGCCGCCGCCGCTTGGCTGCAGGCCTTTGCCGCCGAGCCGACCGGCCCGCGTGCGCCCGACACGCTGCTGGGCCTGTCGCGGGTATCAGCAGCGGGGCGCCCGCCGTCGGAGGGTTGCGTCTATCTGGTCGAACTGACCGCGCGCTTTCCCGGCACGCCACAGGCCGAGGAGGCCGCGCGCCGCATGGTCTCGGCCGGCTGCGAGGCGGCGGAGGCCGATGGCGGCTGAGCCGCAGGACGTCCTTTCCACTGAGCTCGATCGGCTCGCGGGCGGCCTGCCTGCGCTGGGCATCGCCGTCTCGGGGGGCAGCGACTCGATCGCGCTGCTGCACATGGCCCATGAATGGGCACGTGCCCGGGGGGTGCGGATCGAGGCCGCCACCGTGGACCATCGCTTGCGGCCCGAAGCCGCCGCCGAGGCGGCGTGGGTCGGGCGGATGGCCGAGGGGTTGGGTCTGCCCCATGCCGTCCTGACCTGGCAGCATGAGGGTGTCGCGGGCAATGTCATGGATGCCGCCCGCCGGGCGCGGATGCACCTGCTGGCAGGCTGGGCCAGGGCGCAGGACCTTCCGGCGGTGGCGCTGGGGCACACGCAGGACGACCAGGCGGAAACCCTGCTGATGCGGCTGGGACGCGGCGCGGGGCTGGACGGGTTGTCGGGCATGGCTCCCTTGCGCCAGCAGCACGGAACGCTTTGGCTGCGGCCGGTGCTGGGGCTGCGGCGGAAGGCCCTGCGGGACTGGCTGACGGGGCGCGGCATCGCATGGGTGGAGGATCCATCGAACGAGGACCGGGCCTACGAGCGTGTCCGCGTCCGTCAGGCGATCGCCGCCCTGAACCTGCCAATCGAGGCCTTGGCCCGCTCGGCCGGGAACCTGGCCGAGGCCCGCACGGCCCTCGCCGAAGCCGCCGTGGCCGCCGCCAAGGGCGCGCAGGCGGATCGCGGTATGCTGCGCCTGCCCCGGCATGTCATGGAAGCAAGCCCCGAGATCAGGCGGCGTCTGGTCGTGGCGGCGCTGCGCTGGATCACGGGCGCCGACTATCCGCCGCGCGGCGCGGATGTCGCGCGGTTGATCGAGGCAATGGCGGCAGGCGGGCAGGGCACGCTGGACGGGGTGATCGCCCGCACGCGCGGCGAAATGGTCGAGTTCATCCGCGAACCCGCCGCCGCCGCCCGGAGCAGCGCCCGGCCGGGGCCGGAAGGTAATCGGGTCAAAGGGAATGCATCCGAGGTCCTCTGGGACCGGCGCTGGCGCCTGACGGGACTGCCCGACGATGCGGTGGTGACCGCCGCCCGAGAAGCCGCGCTGGCCGGACGCGACTGGCGGGCGGCAGGTTTGCCGCGCATGGCGCTGGCCTCCTCGCCCGCCGTGATCCTTGGCGAAAGGGTCATCCTGCCGCTGCTCGACCCCTCGCCTGTCGGCGCCCTGCCGCTGCGCGGAGTTGACGACTTCCTCGCAATCTTGCGAGCGCATTGATACAGGGGGCTCCAGCCCCTATTTTCACGGGGAAAGACTTCCATCCCTCGGAGGACAACGCCCTTGGGCAACGCGCGCAACATCGCCTTCTGGGTGGTCCTGTTCCTGATGATCCTGGCCCTGTTCAACGCCTTCGGCGGCAACAGCGCGCAGATGAACAGCACCCAGATCGCTTATTCCGACTTCATCCAGAGGGTCGAGAACGACCAGGTCACGGCGGCCACCATTGATGGCGAGACCGTCATCGTGACCGGCACCGACGGCCGCCGCTATTCGACCGTCCGCCCCGTGGGCGAGGACCTGGCCGACCGGCTGATCGACAACGGCGTCGAGGTGAAGGTCGAGCGCCAGCAGCAGTCGGGCTTCATGTCCCTGCTGGGCGTCTGGCTGCCCTTCATCCTGCTGATCGGCGTCTGGATCTTCATGATGAACCGGATGCAGGGCGGCGGAAAGGGAGGGGCCATGGGCTTTGGCAAGTCCAAGGCCAAGCTGCTGACGGAAAAGCACGGCCGCGTCACCTTCGACGACGTGGCGGGCATCGACGAGGCCAAGGAGGAGCTTGAGGAGATCGTCGAGTTCCTGCGCAACCCGCAGAAGTTCTCGCGCCTCGGCGGCAAGATCCCCAAGGGGGCGCTGCTGGTCGGCCCTCCGGGCACCGGCAAGACGCTGCTTGCGCGCGCCATCGCGGGCGAGGCGGGCGTGCCCTTCTTCACCATCTCGGGCTCGGACTTCGTCGAGATGTTCGTGGGCGTCGGTGCCAGCCGCGTGCGCGACATGTTCGAGCAGGCCAAGAAATCCGCCCCCTGCATCGTCTTCATCGACGAGATCGACGCGGTGGGCCGCGCCCGGGGCGTCGGCATCGGCGGCGGCAATGACGAACGCGAGCAGACGCTGAACCAGCTTCTGGTGGAAATGGACGGCTTCGAGGCGAATGAGGGCATCATCATCATCGCCGCCACGAACCGCAAGGACGTGCTGGACCCGGCGCTGCTGCGCCCTGGCCGCTTCGACCGCCAGATCCACGTGCCGAACCCCGACATCAAGGGCCGCGAGAAGATCCTGAACGTCCATGCCCGCAAGGTGCCGCAGGGCCCCGACGTGGACCTGCGGATCATCGCGCGCGGCACCCCCGGCTTCTCGGGCGCCGACCTGATGAACCTCGTGAACGAGGCCGCACTGATGGCCGCGCGCATCGGCCGCCGCTTTGTCACGATGGAGGATTTCGAGAACGCCAAGGACAAGGTGATGCTGGGTGTCGAACGCCGCAGCATGGTCCTGACGCCCGAGCAGAAGGAAAAGACCGCCTATCACGAGGCCGGTCACGCCGTCGTCGGGCTGTCCCTGCCGAAGTGCGATCCTGTCTACAAGGCCACGATCATCCCGCGCGGTGGGGCGCTGGGCATGGTGGTCAGCCTGCCCGAGATGGACCGGCTGAACTATCACAAGGACGAGGCCAAGCAGAAGATCGCCATGACCATGGCCGGCAAGGCCGCCGAGATCATCAAGTATGGCGAGGAAGGCGTGTCCAACGGCCCGGCCGGCGACATCCAGCAGGCCTCGGCCTTGGCCCGCGCGATGGTGATGCGCTGGGGCATGTCCGACAAGGTCGGCGCCGTGGATTATGCCGAGGCGCATGAGGGCTATCAGGGCAACACCGGCGGCTTCTCGGTGTCCACCAAGACCAAGGAGCTGATCGAGCAGGAAGTCCGCGACCTGATCGAGGAAGGCTACCAGACCGCCCGCCGCATCCTGCTGGAAAAGGAGCAGGAGTTCGAGCGCCTCGCCAAGGGCCTGCTGGAATACGAGACCCTGACCGGCGAGGAGATCGGCAAGGTCATCCGGGGCGAGCAGCTGGGCGGCGACGACGACACGCCGAGCTCGGCCATCCCGGCGGTGCCGGCCGTGCCGCGCATCCCCCCGGCCAGCAGCGGCCCGGCGCCCGTGCCCACGGCCTGAACCCGTCACGCGACCCGACCCCGGCCCTTCGGCCGGGGTTTCTCGTTTCAGGGCTTGATGCCGACGAAGAAGTCGCGCTTCAGCCCGTTCCAGCCAGCGCCATAAGTCACGATATCGGCAAAGCCGCCGTGCTCGCGCATCTGCGCCAGGCACCATTCGCGGTCGATGCGCAGTCCCAGGCGGTCGCGGTAATGCGCTTCCTCGGTATAGCCCATCTCGAAGAAGAACAGCTTGCGGGTCTTGGCCATCAGGGCCCGCAGCGAGCGATGGACCGCCTCGGCATCATGCTTGTCGAAGAGCCACTGGTAGACGCTGAAGGTCGAGGCGACGTCGTGTTCTGCCATCACTTCGGGCACCCAGGTCAGCGCGTTCTGCACCTGCAGGTCCAGATGCCGGTTGTAGATGTAGCTGTCCGCCACCCGGCCCATCTCGATGTCGTTCGGCGCGACGTCGATGCCCGTGGCGCGCAGGCCGAGGTCCGCCATCCGCTTGCAGAAGAAGCCGCTGTTGCAGCCCACGTCGATGTAGCTTTTCTGCCCCGCGTCCGTCAGGTCGACGTGCTTGCCGACGAACTCGGCCATGATCCCGGCGCGGGTGGCGCTGTCGGCGCGGATCGGCTCGAGGCCGGCGAATTCGGGGAAGTCGCTGTCGATCGGCTGATAGATCTGGACCGAGCCGGCCCCGGGGGCGCTGGCGATCAGGCGCTCGCGCAGGTGGGTGCGGGCCTGTGCCTGCAGCTGCGCCGCGCAGCGGGGGCAGACCGAGATGGTTCCGTCCCCTCCCGGCAGCCGGATGATGGTGGTGGCCTCGCCGTCCGCCATCAGGTCGCAGATCTTGCGGATCCGGGTGACGGTGGCCCCGGCCGCGCGCAGGCGTTCAAGCTGCTGGCCGGAGGGGGTCGAGACGATGATCCGGTGCCCTGCTTCGGACAGGGCGATCCAGTCCTCGGCAAAGTCGTGGCCGAAGCGCTGCGCCTCGTCGAAGACGAAGGTCGAGGGGGCGGTTGTCCGGGCACCGATGAAGGCCCGGATCTCGGGGGCATGGCCCTTGAAGTCCACGCGCGCCTTGCGCCCGTTGCGGGCATTGATCATGTCGAATTTTTCAAGCGCGGGCCGCACCGTGCCACCGTCCAGCGTGGCGATCAGGAAGGATCTCTGCTTGCGCTCGCGCAGGTCGTTGATGATGCGGATGACCTCGGAGGTCTTTCCCGCCCCCGCGGCCCCGGTCAGCACTGTCAGCGTCATGGTTCTGTCATCCGGCTGAGATTGATCGTCAGGAAGGTGACGCATTTCCGTCATGATGCAAGGGCCGTGCTTGCCGGCCTTGCACCGTTCCCGCGCAGAGGGCATGAGGCGGCGCATGACCGATGACCTGATGCATCTGAGCGACATGACCGCCCTGCGGTCCGCCATTGACGCGCTTGACCTGGAGCTTGCGCACCTTCTCGCCCGGCGCTCGCGCATGATCGACCGCGCGGCCCAGATCAAGGCCGGGGCCGGCCTGCCTGCCCGCATCGACGAACGCGTCGAGGAGGTCGCCGCCAAGGCCCGCCGGAACGCCGAGGCGACGGGCTACGACCCCGACCTGGCCGAAGCCTTGTGGCGCCTGATGATGGAGCATTTCATCGCCCAGGAAGCCCGCCAGCTGGGGGAAGCCGATGAGCGCTGACCTGATCGACGGAAAGGCCTTTGCCGCCGCCCTTCGCGGCCGCATCGCCACGGCGGTCGCCGCGATGAAGGCCGATCACGGCGTCACGCCGGGCCTGGCCGTGGTGCTGGTGGGCGAGGACCCCGCCTCGTCGGTCTATGTCCGCAGCAAGGGCAAGGCCACCGTCGAGGTCGGCATGGAAAGCTTCGAGCACCGCCTGCCCCCTGAAACGTCGCAGGACGACCTGCTGGCCCTGATCGCGCAGCTGAACGACGATCCGAAGGTCAACGGCATCCTCGTGCAGCTTCCCCTGCCGAAGCACATGGACGAGGCGGCGGTCATCAACGCCATCGCGCCGGAAAAGGACGTGGACGGCTTCACGGTGCTGAACGCCGGGCGGCTCGCCACGGGGCAGAAAGCGATGGTGCCCTGCACGCCGCTGGGCTGCCTGATGCTGCTGCGGGATCGGCTGGGTTCGCTTGCGGGCAAGGACGCGCTGGTGATCGGGCGGTCGAACATCGTCGGAAAGCCGATGGCGCAGCTTCTGCTGGCCGACAACGCGACCGTGACCGTGGCCCATTCGCGGACGCGCGATCTGCCCGACCTCTGCCGCCGCGCCGATATCGTCGTGGCTGCGGTGGGCCGCGCGCGCTTCGTGCAGGGCGACTGGATCAAGCCGGGCGCGACGGTGATCGACGTGGGCATCAACCGCACCGAGGACGGGCTGGTCGGCGACGTGGACTTCGAATCCGTGCGCCAGGTCGCGGGGGCCGTCACCCCGGTTCCGGGCGGGGTCGGTCCCATGACCATTGCCTGTCTGCTGGCCAACACCCTGACCGCCACGGCGCGGGTGAACGGCCTGCCGGAACCCGAAGGCCTGACACCCTGACGAAAGGGGGCGGCCTTACTGGCCGCCGTATTTCTTTCCGCTGCGGGCGATCAGCCAGTCCATTGCCGCCATCAGCAGGCCCGAGACCACGAAGACGACGTGGATGATGACCAGCCAGCGCAGCTCGCGGTCGCCCAGCGGCGTGATGCCGGGGCGCCCCAGTTCCATGAAGCGCTTGAGCAGGTCGATGGCCGAGATCGCCACGATCGAGGCGATCAGCTTCATCTTCAGCCCCGAGAAATCGACCGTGCCCATCCAGCCCGGCCGCTCGGCGTCCTCGCCCACGTCGAGACGCGAGACGAAGTTCTCGTAGCCCGAGAAGATCACGATCAGCAGCAGGTTCGCCGCCAGCGTCAGGTCGATCAGCGACAGCGCGGCCAGGATCGCCGTTTCCGCCGACATCGTCAGCGCCTGCGGAACATAGTAGAAGGTCTGGCGCAGGAACACCGCCATCATCATTCCCAGCACGGCGACCAGCCCCAGATACATCGGCGCCATAAGCCAGCGCGAGGCGAAGATCAGCCGCTCGAAGGCCTTTTCCATGGGGGTCCCTTTCCCGGTTTTCGCGGGCAGATACGGGCGGGCCTCGCCGGAGGCAAGCCCGCGCCGGGCTTTTCGGCTGGGGCGATCTGGTCTACACCACGCGCAACCCAAAGGTCAGGAGGCCACCGCGCCATGAGATTCTTCGTCGATACCGCCGACATCGCCGCCATCCGCGAACTGCACGAACTGGGCATGGTGGACGGCGTCACGACCAACCCTTCGCTGATCCTCAAGTCGGGCCGCGACATCGCCGAGGTCACGCGCGAGATCTGCGAGATGGTCCCCGGCCCGGTCAGCGCCGAGGTCGTTGCCTCGGATGCGGAAGGCATGATCCGCGAGGGCAAGCACCTGGCGCAGATCGCGCCCAACGTCACCGTCAAGGTGCCGCTGACCTGGGACGGCCTGAAAGCCTGCAAGGCGCTGACGGACGAGGGCCACATGGTCAACGTGACCCTGTGCTTCACGCCCGCGCAGGCGATCCTGGCGGCCAAGGCGGGCGCCACCTTCATCAGCCCCTTCATCGGCCGTCTGGACGACATCGGCCTGGACGGGATGGAGCTGATCGCCGACATCCGCCGCATCTATGACAACTACGGTTACGAGACGAACCTGCTCGCCGCCTCGATCCGGTCGGTGAACCACATCATCGAATGCGCCCGTATCGGCGCGGACGTGATCACGGCGCCGCCCGCCGTCATCAAGGCGATGGCGAACCATGTCCTGACGGACAAGGGGCTGGACCAGTTCAACGCCGACTGGGCCAAGACCGGCCAGAAGATCGGGCTGTGACCGAGGCCCTGGACAGGACGCCCGAGGTCGCGCTGGACCCCGGCACGCGCGACCGGCTGCTGGCCGAGCCGGCGCTGATCCTCGGCGACCGCGAGTTGATGCGGGCGCTGGTGGCCGCGCGCGAGGCGGAACTGGGCGAGAATGTCATCGACATCCGGGGCCGCGCCATGCAGGCGCTGGAGCATCGGCTCGACCGGCTTGAATCGGCGCATGAAAGCGTGATCTCGGCGGCCTATGAAAACCAGGCGGGCACGCAGACGATCCATCGGGCGGTATTGTCGCTGCTTGAGCCGATGGATTTCCCGGGCTTCCTCGAGACGCTGGAAACGGACGTGGCCCCGATCCTGCGGGTCGAGACGCTGAAGCTGGTGATGGAATCGCCCGAGGACGCGGCTCCCTCCGACACGGGGCCACTTGTGGTGCTTCCGGCGGGCAGCATCGGGCGGCTGATCGCGGCGGGCCGCAAGGCCCCGCGCGGCGATGACATCGTGCTGCGCCGTGCCAGCCCCGAGACGCTGGCCGTCCACGGCACCGAGGTCCGGTCCGAGGCGCTGCTGCCTCTGGACCTTGGCCCCGGCCGCAGGCCCGCGCTGCTGGTCATGGGCTCGCGCGACACGGGGCGGTTCTCGCCCGCGCAGGGCACGGACCTTTTGCGCTTCTTCGCGCAGGTCTTCCGGCTGGTCCTGATCGGCTGGCTTCGGGGATGAGCGGGCAGGGTCCGGTGCCGCCCCTGGCGCTGGCCCCGGCCATGTCGGACGCGCTGGCCCGCTGGCTGGACAGCGAACGCGGGACGCGCGGCCGGTCCGAGCATACGATCACCGCCTATCAGGGCGACCTGCTGGCCTTCCTGTCCTTCCTGGGCAGCTATCACGGAACGCCTGCCCTGCCCAAAGCGCTGGCCGCGCTGACCCAGTCCGACCTGCGCGCCTTTGCCGCCGCCGAACGGGCGCGGGGCCTGTCGGCCCGCAGCCTTGCCCGTCGCCTGTCCGCGATCCGCAGCTTCCTGCGCTGGATCAGCGACCGCGAGGGCTTCGACGCCAGCCGCGCCCTGTCGGCCCGCAGCCCCCGTTATCGCCGCAGCCTGCCGCGCCCGATCCCGGTGGAACAGGCGCGCGCCGTCCTCGATCTCGCGGGAGATCGGCATCCGACGCCCTGGATCGCCGCCCGCGACATGGCGGTGCTGACGCTGCTTTACGGGCTGGGCCTGCGCATCGGCGAGGCCCTGGCGCTGAACGGGCGCGACTGGCCGATGGAAGATTCGCTCGTGATCCGCGGCAAGGGCGGGCGCGAGCGGATGGTGCCCGTCCTGCCCGCCGCACGCCAGGCGGTCGCGGGCTACCTGCGGATCTGCCCCTTTCCGCTGACCCCTGACGGGCCGCTGTTCTTCACGATCAAGGGCAAGCGGCTTTATGCAGGCGCCATCGAGGGCGCCATGGCCTCGCTGCGCCAGTCGCTGGGCCTGCCGGAAACCGCGACGCCCCATGCGCTGCGCCACAGCTTCGCCACGCATCTGCTGGCCGCCGGGGGCGACCTGCGCACGATCCAGCAGCTTCTGGGGCACGCGAGCCTGTCCACGACGCAGGTCTATACCGGCGTGGACGACGCGCATCTGCTGGCCGTCCACCGCGCCGCGCATCCGCGGCGCTGAGGGCCTTCACTCGCGGCCCGGGGCATCATCCGGGACGGTGACGATGGGGCTCGTCTCGGCGCCCTTGCCCCAGGTCGCCCATTCGGCGCCCGAGGGGGGCTGCGGCAGTTCCTCGGGCTTCCAGGACAGGTGCATGTGCGCCTTGGCGACGACCAGCCCCGTAATGGGCGAGGTCAGGAAGACGAAGATCGCGATCAGCAACTCGTGCCAGCTGAAATGGCCGTGGTGCAGCCAGAAGAAGGCCATCGAGGCGATCAGGACCGAGCCCACCCCCAGCGTCGCCGCCTTGGTCGGCCCGTGCAGGCGCGTCATCATGTCGGGCAGCCGCACCAGCCCCCAGGCGCCGACAAGGCCGAAGACCCCGCCCGCCACCAGCAGGGCCGCGATCAGGATGTCCGCCAGCGCCATCATTCGATGATGTCCCCGCGCAGGATGAACTTGGCGAAGGCCACGGTGGACACGAAGCCCACCATGGCGAACAGCATCGTCGCCTCGAAATAGAAGCCCGAGCCACGCTGGATGCCGAACAGCGTGATCAGCGCGATCATGTTGATGGTCATGGTGTCCAGCGCCAGCACCCGGTCACTGAATCCGGGCGCGCGGACAACGCGGTAAAGGCACAGAAGCTGCGCCAGCGCGAAGCAGCCGAAGGCGAACCACAGGGCGGCGTCTAGGATGCTCATCGGAAGATCTCCTTCAGGCGGGCCTCGTAGCGGGTCTTGATCTCGTCCACGGTGGCGGTCGGGTCGGGGCAGTGCAGCGCGTGGACCAGCAGGGCGGACCCGTCCTCGGCCAGGTCGCAGCTGACGGTGCCGGGGGTCAGGGTGATGGTGCCCATCAGGACAGCGACAGCCTCGGGCGCGGTCAGCTCCAGCGGGACGACCAGCCAGCAGGGACGCAGATCGGCCTTGGGCATGAACAGCACGATGCGGGCCACGTCGATGTTGGCCTTGACGATGTCATGGATGACGATGCCCAGATAGCCCAGGATGCGGCGCGGGCTGCGCAGGCGGGGACGGCCCGGCCAGTAGGGCTCGGTCACGATCGGGATCACCAGTCCCAGCGCCAGGGCGAAGACCAGCGATCCCCAGGCGAAGCGGTTGACCAGCAGCAGCCAGATCAGCGCGACGGCCAGCGACAGGGCAGGATGGGGCAGGATGCGGCGGATCATTTCACGCCCTCCTGGTCGCGCAGCACGGCTGCGATATAGGGCTCGGGGTCGATCAGCTGGCGCGCGGTCGCGTCGGCATAGCGCATCATCGGCCCGGCAAAGGCGGTCAGCAGCACCATTCCCGCGACCAGCGCCGCCGTGGCGGCCAGCGCAAGCGGCGCCGAAACCGGCGTGGCGTCATGGGGGGGCTCGTCCGGCTCGGCCTGCGGAGACGGGGCGTCCTGCGTCGCATGGGACTTCCAGAAGACCAGCGAGCCCGCCCGCGTCAGCCCGGCGATGGCCAGCAGCGAGGTGACCAGGATGATCGCCCAGATCGCCGCCACCCCTTCGGCGTCGCGCACCGACTGCAGGACCGCGAGCTTGCCCAGGAAGCCCGACAGCGGCGGCAGGCCCGCGATGCCGATGGCCGCCGCGAAGAACAGCGCCGCCACGATCCCCGCCTGCACAATGGGGGGCGCGACCCGCAGCCACTGGCTGCCGCCCTGCCTGCGGGTGGCGATCAGGTCCACGGCCAGGAACAGCGCGGCGGTGGCCAGCGTGGAATGGACCATGTACCAGATCCCCGCCGTCAGCCCCGGCAGGCGGAACTGCGCGACCGCGACCATCAGCGTGCCGACCGAGCCCAGCGCGGCGAATGCCGCCATGCGCCCGAGGTGGCGCGAGCCCAGAACGCCCAGCTGTCCCACGATCAGCGTGACAAGGGCGGCAGGCAGCAGGATGTCGGCGGCGAAACGCTCGATCACGCTGTCGGCCGGGAAGACCAGGGTGAAGAAGCGGATGATCCCGTAGATGCCGACCTTGGTCATGATGGCGAACAGCGCGGCCACCGGCCCGGGCGCGCGCGCATAGGTCGAGGGCAGCCAGAAATGCAGCGGCACCAGCGCGGCCTTGATCGCGAAGACCAGCATCAGCAGCACCGCGCCCACCCGCAGGATCGCCGTGTCGCTTGCGGGCATCTGCGCCACGCGCAGCGCGAGGTCCGCCATGTTCAGCGTGCCGGTCGCGGAATAGATCGTCCCCAGCGCGGCCAGGAACAGCGACGACCCGGCGAGGTTGTAGATGACATACTGGACGCCCGCGCGCAGCCGCAGCTCTCCGCCCGAATGGATCATCAGCCCGTAGGAGGCGATCAGCAGGATCTCGAAGAAGACGAACAGGTTGAAGGCGTCGCCGGTCAGGAAGGCGCCGTTGATCCCCATCAGCTGGAACTGCCACAGCGCGTGGAAATGCCAGCCCCGGCGGTCCCAGCCGGACCCTATGGCGTAAAGCTGGACGGCCAGCCCGACCAGCGCGGCCAGCACCAGCATCAGCGCGGCCAGCCGGTCCAGCATCAGCACGATGCCGAAGGGGGCGGCCCAGTTGCCCAGTCGATAGACCTGCACCTCGCCGCCCAGCGCCTGGACCATCAGCCAGACGCCCAGAGCAAGCTGCGCGGCGGTGGCGGCGGTGCTGAACGCCCGCTGCAGCAGCAGGTCGCGCCGCATTCCCAGAACGATCAGCGGACCCACGAAGGCGGGCAGGACCACCGGGACGACAAGCCAGTGGTTCATGCGCGCGGCCCCCTGCGGTCGCGGCGGGGCAGGTCGATGCGGTCGTCGCCGCCTTCGACGAATGCCCCCAGCGCCATCATCACAACCAGGGCCGTCATCCCGAAGGAGATCACGATGGCCGTCAGCACCAGCGCCTGCGGCAGGGGATCGGTATAGCCCTGCGCCGCCTCGCTCAGGATCGGCGGGCGGTCGATCACCAGCCGTCCGGTCGCGAAAAGGAACAGGTTGGTCGCATAGCTCAGCATCGTCATGCCGAGGACGACGGCGAAGCTGCGCTTGCGCAGGGTCAGGTAGACTCCGGCGGCAGTCAGGCAGCCGATGGCCGAGGCCAGCAGGAACTCCATCTCAGCGGCTCCCTTTCTGCGGGGTGTCGGAAGGGGCGGTTTCCTGTCCGGCCGCACGGGCAATGCGCGACAGCGAGTTCAGCGCCAGCATCACCGCGCCCACGACGGCCAGGAAGACGCCGGTGTCGAAACCCATGGCGGTGGCCCATTCGACCGGATCGACGCCCCACAGGTGGACATAGCCATAGGCCGAGGTCAGGAAGGGCATCCCCGCGAACCAGGCGCCCGCGCCGGTGATGCCGGCGGCCAGCACGCCCAGTCCGATCAGCGCGTGATAGGGGATGTTCTGCCGCGCCATGGCCCAAGCATAGCCCGAGGCCATGTACTGCATGACAAGCGCCACCGACACGACAAGGCCCGCGATGAAGCCGCCGCCCGGCGCGTTGTGCCCGCGCAGGAAGATGTAAAGGCCCACCACCAGCGACAGGGGCATCAGCACCCGCGTCGCCACCACCAGCATCAGCGGGTGGCGGTCGCCCGCGCGGCGCATCTCGCTGATCCAGCCGCGCAGCCGGGCCGAGGCGCGGCCTCCCAGCAGCGCCTGGGTCATGGCGAAGATCGCAAGGCCCGCGATGCCCAGGACGGTGATCTCGCCATAGGTGTCGAAGCCGCGGAAATCGACAAGGATCACGTTGACGACGTTGTCGCCCCCGCCCAGCTTGTAGCTGTTCTCGACCATGTAGCCCGAGATCGAGGGGAAGGCGAAGTCGCGCCGCAGGATGGCATAGGCCAGGATGCCGACGCCCAGCCCCGCCAGCGCCGCGACAAAGGCGTCCGCGCCGCGCTTGACATTGCTGGTGTCCAGCACCGTGCGCTTGGGCAGGAAGTTCAGCGCCAGCAGCATCAGGATGACCGTGACGACCTCGACCGTGATCTGGGTCAGGGCCAGGTCGGGGGCCGAGAAATAGACAAAGGTGCAGGACACGATCAGCCCGACGATGCCGACCAGCACCAGCGCCAGGATGCGGCGGCGGTGCAGGGCGACCATTGTGCCGGTCGCCACCAGCATCAGCACCCAGCCCATCAGCGCCACGGGCGTGACCGGCAGCATGGGCCTCAGGTCCGGGCGGGTGAGGCCGGTGTGCCAAGCCGCGAAGCCGCAGATGACGCAGGTCAGCATCAGCAGCGCCAGCGCCCGCGACATGGACCCGTTGGTGAAGCTGTCGGTGAAGCCGCGCGAGATGCGGGCGACGGCGCGCTCGACGGCGTCAAAGGCGCGCTTGGCGTCGGGCCGGGGCAGGTGGTGGCGCAGCCTGTCCGCCCGGTGCCAGCGCCGCAGCAGCAGGACGCCGCCCCCGATGGCCAGCGCCGACATCGCCAGCGCCGGGGTGAGGCCGTGCCACAGCGCAAAATGCGGATGCTGCGGGGTCTGCGTGACGGCGCTGCCAGCGGCGGCGACCAGCCAGCCCAGCGTCGCGTTCGGGAACAGCCCCGTGACCACGACCAGCCCCACCAGCAGCGCCGGTCCTGCCCAGAGGCCGGGGCCGGGGTCATGGGGCGCGTGCGGATAATCATCGCGCGCCGGTCCCAGGAAGACATGCGCCACCAGCCGCAGCGAATAGGCGACCGAGGCCAGCGCGGCCAGGGTTGCCAGCGCGCCGATGGCCCAGCCCCTGCCCTGGCCGGCCTGGGCCGCGGCCTGTTCAAGCATCATCTCCTTGGACAGGAAGCCGTTGAAGGGCGGGATGCCCGCCATCGACAGCGAGGCGACCAGAATCAGGCCGAAGGTCAGCGGCATCAGGGACCTGAGGCCGCCAAGCTGGCGGATCGAGCGGGTATGCGTCCCGTGGTCGATGATACCCGCGCCCATGAACAGCGCGGCCTTGAAGCTGGCATGGGCCGTGATGTGGAACATGGCGGCGGTGGCGGCGGCTTCGGTGCCGAAGCCCAGCAGCATGGTAATCAGCCCCAGATGGCTGACAGTGGAATAGGCCAGCAGTCCCTTGAGGTCGTCCTGGAACAGCGCGATCAGCGCGCCGACCAGCATGGTGACAAGACCAGCGGTGGCGACGATCCCGAACCATTCGGGCGTGCCCGACAGCGCAGGCCACAGCCGCGCCATCAGGAAGATTCCCGCCTTCACCATCGTGGCCGAGTGCAGGTAGGCGCTGACCGGAGTCGGCGCGGCCATCGCCCGCGGCAGCCAGAAATGGAACGGGAACTGCGCCGACTTGGTGAAGGCCCCCAGCAGGATCAGCAGCAGCGCCGGAAGGTAGAGATCCGAGCCCTGGACGGCCTCGCGCTGGGCGATGATCTCGGACAGGCGATAGGACCCCGCGACCTGCCCCAGCATCAGGCAGCCCGCGATCATGGCCAGTCCGCCCAGCGCGGTCACGGTCAACGCCATGCGCGCGCCCTGCCGCCCCTCGGGCAGGTGCTTCCAGAAGCCGATCAGCAGGAATGACGAGAGTGATGTCAGTTCCCAGAAGACCAGCATCATCAGAATGTTGTCCGACAGCACGATGCCCGTCATCGCGCCCTGGAACAGCATCAGGTAGGTGAAGAAGGGACCCGCCGCGTCCTTCTCGGACAGGTAGAAGCGGGCATAAAGGATGATCAGCAGCCCAATCCCGAGGATCAGGATCCCGAACAGCAGCCCAAGGCCGTCCAGCATGAAATCCGCGTTCAGCCCGATCTGGGGCATCCAGGGCAGGCGCGTGGAGACAATCCCGCCTGCCAGCACGGTCGGGATGTGCAGCAGCAATCCCAGAAGCGCGACGGCAGTGACGGCAGCGCAGGCGATGGCGGCAGAACTGCGGCCCGAGCGGACCATGAGGCTGGGCAGCAGGGCACCCAGGAACGGAAGAACGGCGATCAGGGCTGGGGACATGGGCTCCTCAGATTTGAGGGGGTGTCCCAAGTGGGCCGCCGGCTGTCAAGCAATTGACGAAACCGGCTTTGCGATGTTCGCGCTTCGTGCTAGCCCTTGGGAAAACAGGGCCGAAGGGACGGGCATGAAGGTTCTGGGCATCGATCCCGGCCTGGTGAACATGGGCTGGGGGATCATCGTCGCGGACGGCTCGCGCCTGCGGCACGTGGCGAACGGGATCATCCGGTCCAACAGCGAAAGCCTCGCCGCGCGGCTGTGCGATCTGCACCGGGGGCTGGTCGCGGTGATCGCCGCGCATCAGCCGGATGCCGCGGCGGTGGAACAGACCTTTGTCAACAAGGATGCGGTCGGCACGCTGAAGCTGGGGCAGGCGCGCGGGGTCGCGCTGCTGGCGCCCGCACAGGCGGGGATCGCCGTCGGGGAATATGCCCCCAACGCCGTCAAGAAGGCCATCGTCGGCGTCGGCCACGCGCAGAAGCAGCAGGTCGAGCACATGGTCCGCTTCCAGTTGCCCGGCGTGGAACTGGCAGGCCCGGACGCGGCGGACGCGCTGGCCATCGCCATCTGCCACGCGCGCCACCTGCAAAGCCGCAGCCTGCGCATCAAGGTCGTCGCATGATCGGGCGCATCGCCGGGTTGATCCTGCACCGTGCCGCCGACCACGTGCTGATCGACGTGCGGGGCGTCGGCTACATCGTCCATGTGAGCGAGCGCACAGCCGCCAGCCTGCCCCCCGTGGGCCAGGCGGCGGCGCTTTATACCGACCTGCTGGTGCGCGAGGACCTGCTGCAGCTTTTCGGCTTTCCGACGCTGCTGGAAAAGGAATGGCACCGGCTGCTGACCTCGGTGCAGGGAATCGGGGCGAAGGCGTCGCTCGCGATCCTGGGGACACTGGGGCCCGAGGGCCTGGGCCGCGCCATCGCGCTGGGCGACTGGGCGGCGGTGCGGCGTGCCCCAGGCGTGGGGCCGAAGCTGGCGCAAAGGGTGGTGCTGGAACTGAAGGACAAGGCGCCGGGGATCATCGCCATGGGCGGGGCGCTGACGGTGGACGCGGGCGCGGTCCTGGATGCGGACGAGCCGGGCATCGAACCCGGCGTGCCCGCCGCCGCTCCGGCGCCCGCCCCTGCGAAGGCGCCCAGCTCTGCGGCGGCGTCCGCCGATGCGCTCTCGGCGCTGACGAACCTGGGCTACGGTCCATCCGAGGCGGCGACGGCCGTGGCCGAGGCCTCGGCCCGGGAACCCGGCGCCGGCACGGCCGCGTTGATCCGCGCGGCGCTCAAGTCACTGGCGCCCAAGGAATAAGGGGGCTTCGGCGATGCACGGGAATACGCGCACCTTCCTCCTCATGGCGGCAATGACGGCGCTGCTGATGGGAATGGGCTGGCTGATCGGCGGGCAGGGTGGAGCAATCCTTGCGCTGGTCGTCGCCGGGGTGGGCAACATCTGGGCCTGGTGGAACAGCGACAAGGCGGTGCTTCGCCAGCATGGCGCCATGCCGGTGACCGAGGCCGAGGCACCCGACCTCGTGCGCATGGTCCGGCAGCTGGCCGACCGCGCGGGGCTGCCGATGCCCGCCGTCTATGTGCTGGCGACCGAGCAGCCCAATGCCTTTGCCACCGGGCGCAATCCCGAGAACTCGGCCGTGGCGGTGACGCAGGGACTGCTGCGGATCCTCACCCGTGACGAACTCGCGGGCGTGATCGCGCATGAACTGGCCCATATCAGGCACCGTGACACCCTGACGATGACCGTAACCGCCACCATGGCGGGCGCCATCGCGATGCTGGGCAACATCATGCTGTTCACGGGCGACCGGGACCGGCCCGGCGGGGCACTGGGAGGCATCCTCGCCATGATCCTCGCGCCCCTGGCGGCGATGCTGGTGCAGATGGCGATCTCGCGGTCGCGGGAGTATGTGGCGGACCGCTCGGGGGCCGAGATCTGCGGCAATCCGATGGCGCTGGCATCGGCGCTGGCCAAGATCGCCAATGCGGCGGGGCGCACGGTCAATATCCCGGCGGAGCGCAACCCGGCCTCGGCGTCCATGTTCATCATCAACCCGCTGGGGGCGCTGCGGATGGATCAGCTCTTTTCGACCCACCCTTCGACGCAGGAACGCATCGACCTGCTGGCGCGGATGCAGGTGGCGCCCGCGGCCTCGCCCGTCACCCGCAGCTCGGTCCCGCCGGTGCGCCGCGGATGACGCCCGACCCGACCCTGCGCGGCGAGCGGATGGAAGGCGAGGCCGAGGACCGCGCCCTTCGCCCACAGAAGCTGGAGGAATTCATCGGCCAGGCCGAGGCCCGCGCCAACCTGCGCGTCTTCATCGACAGCGCGCGGATGCGGGGGCAGGCGATGGATCACACGCTGTTCCATGGGCCTCCGGGCCTCGGCAAGACGACGCTCGCGCAGATCATGGCGCGGGAACTGGGGGTGAACTTCAAGATGACCTCGGGGCCGGTGCTGGCGCGGGCGGGGGACCTCGCCGCGATCCTGACGAACCTCGAGGCGCGCGACGTCCTGTTCATCGACGAGATCCACCGGATGAACCCGGCGGTCGAGGAAGTCCTGTATCCAGCGATGGAGGATTTCGAACTGGACCTTGTGATCGGCGAGGGACCGGCCGCGCGCACCGTGCGGATCGAGCTTCAGCCCTTCACGCTGGTGGGCGCCACGACCCGGCTGGGCCTGCTGACGACGCCCTTGCGCGACCGCTTCGGCATTCCCACGCGGCTGCAGTTCTATACGGTCGATGAACTGGACCTGATCGTCGCCCGGGGCGCCCGGCTGATGGGCATCAAGGCCGAGCCTGATGGCACGCAGGAAATCGCCCGCCGCGCCCGCGGCACCCCCCGCATCGCGGGCCGCCTGCTGCGCCGGGTGGTGGACTTCGCGCTGGTGGAAGGCGACGGGCGGCTGACGCGGGAACTCGCTGACATGGCCCTGACGCGGCTGGGGGTGGACGACCTCGGGCTCGACTCGGCCGACCGGCGCTATCTGACGCTGATGGCCGAGCATTACGGCGGCGGCCCGGTCGGGGTCGAGACGCTGTCGGCCGCGCTGTCGGAAAGCCGCGACGCCATCGAGGAGGTGATCGAGCCCTACCTGCTGCAGCAGGGCTTGATCATGCGCACGCCCCGTGGCCGGATGCTGGGGCAACTCGGGTGGCGGCACCTGGGGCTGGATATGCCCAAGGCCGCGCAGGCAGGATTGTTCGATGAATGACGTGGAAGCGCGGCTGCGGGGCAGCTTTGCGAAGCAGACGATGATGCAGACGCTGGGGGCGGAGCTCGAGGAGGCCGCCGAGGGCCGCACCCGCATCGCCGCCCCCATCGCGGACCATGTGCTGCAGCAGCAAGGCTTTGCCCATGCCGCGCTGGCCTTCGCCATAGGCGACTCGGCGGCCGGCTATGCGGCGCTGTCCGTCCTGCCAGAAGGGGCCGAGGTCGTCACGGTCGAGATGAAGATCAACCTGCTGTCCCCTGCCGTGGGCGACCGCCTCGTGGCCGAGGGCCGCGTGATCCGCCCCGGCCGCCGCATCGTCGCGGTGGCGTCTGACGTGTTCGCGGAAGGCGAGAAGGGCCGCAAGCACGTCGCCACCCTGCTGGGCACCATGGTCCCGGTCGAACCATGAGCGACTGGCCCCTGATCCTGCGCTTTGCCGTGACCGCGATCGTCTTCGCCCTGACGATCTGGGCCTTCAGCACCGGACAGATGCTGCTGGCCGTGATTGGCGTCGGTGCCTGCGCCTTCGTGTTCAAGCGCTTCTTCCTGTCGGACATCTGACGCCTCGGGGACCTCGCCCCTGACAGGGCGCGGCGACATGATTAGGTAGGTGTTGCCGCCCGCCATCCGCAGGAGTTCATGACCACGCATTTCCCCCAGGGTGCCCGCATCGGGGTGCTGACGACCGAGCCCGTGGGCCTGCTCGACTACCTCTCGCCCGAGGGGGGCGTGCTGCTGGGGCAACTGGTCGTCGTGCCGCTGGGTCCGCGCCGGGTGCTGGGCGTGGTCTGGGGCAAGGGCATGGGCGACTTCGACGCGTCGAAGCTGCGGCCCGTCGCCCGGCTGGTGGACGCGGCCCCCTTCGGCGAGGGGGTGCTGGAGTTCATTCAGCGCGCCGCCGACTATACCCTGACGCCGCTGCCGGTGGTGCTGCGTATGATGCTGCGCGCGCCCGACCTCGACCAGCCGCCCGCCGCCCGGCGCGTCGTCCATCGCGTGGGCCCTGCACCCGAGCGGATGACCGAGGCGCGGGCCGCCGTCCTGCGGGTAATCGAGGAGCATGGCGGCGCGGGCTTCGCGCCCTCGGAACTGGCGCAACTGGCGGGCGTCGGCACGTCGGTCGTCAAGGGGCTGGTTGCTGCGGGCACGCTGGTCGAGACAGAGGCCCCGAAGGACTCGCCCTATCCGCGGCTGGACCCTTCGCTGCCCGGAAAGCCGCTCGCCCCCGATCAGGCAGTGGCGGCCGAGACGCTGCGGACGGGCCTGCGGGGCGGCGGCTATGCGACAACGCTGCTGCGCGGCGTCACCGGATCGGGCAAGACCGAGGTCTATCTGGAGGCCGTGGCCGAGACCCTGCGCATGGGCCGGCAGGCGCTGGTCCTTTTGCCCGAGATCGCGCTGTCGGCCGAGTTCATCGACCGCGTCGAGGCCCGCTTCGGCGCCCGTCCCGGCGAGTGGCACAGCGGCATTACCCGCACCGAACGCCGCCGGTTGTGGCACATGGCGGGGCGCGGCGAGGTGGGCGTGGTCGTGGGCGCCCGCTCGGCCCTGTTCCTGCCCTTCCGCGACCTCGGGCTGATCGTCGTCGATGAGGAACATGACAGTTCCTACAAGCAGGACGAGACGGTCCATTACAGCGCCCGTGACATGGCCGTGCTGCGCGCCAGCATCGAGGGGGCGCAGGTGGTGCTGGCCTCGGCCACGCCCTCGGTGGAAACCTGGGTGAATGCGGCGACGGGCAAGTATCGCCGCGTCGACCTGCGCGCCCGCTATGGCGAGGCGGAACTGCCCGAGATGGCCGCCATCGACCAGCGCAAGGAGGACCTGCCCTCGGGGCGCTGGATCTCGCCCACCCTCGGCCGGGCGGTCGAGGAGCGGCTGGAGCGGGGCGAGCAGTCGCTGCTGTTCCTCAACCGCCGAGGCTATGCGCCGGTGACGACCTGCCGGGCCTGCGGGCACCAGATCGGCTGCGACGACTGCGACGCGCGGATGGTGGAACACCGCTTCCAGCGGCGCCTGATCTGCCACCAGTGCGGCGCGACGAAGCCGATCCCGGTCGCCTGCCCGGCCTGCGAGGTGGAAGGAAAGCTCGCCGCCATCGGCCCCGGCGTCGAGCGGCTGGCCGAGGAGGTGGCGGAACGCTTTCCCGAAAGGCGTGCGGTGGTGCTGTCCTCGGACCTTTATACCTCGGCCCGCGCGCTGAAGGAGACGATCGCGAATATCGCGGCTGGCGAGGCCGACATCATCATCGGCACCCAGATCGTCGCCAAGGGGCACAACTTCCCGGCGCTGACGCTGGTCGGGGTGATCGACGCGGACCTCGGGCTGCAGGGGGCTGACCTGCGGGCGGCCGAGCGGTCCTTCCAGCTGATGCGGCAGGTCGCGGGCCGGGCGGGCCGTCAGGCGGGCGACCGCCCCGGCGTGGCGCTGCTGCAGACCCACCAGCCCGAGCATCCGGTGATCCGCGCCATCCTGTCGGGCGACGACGAGGCCTTCTGGAACGCCGAGGCCGAATCCCGCCACGCGGCCCGGATGCCGCCCTTTGCGCGCCTTGCGGGGATCATCCTGTCCCACCCCGACCAGCCGGTGGTCGAGGCCTATGCGCAGGAACTCGCCCGCCGCGCCGCGCCGCTTTCCGAGATCGGGGCCGAACTGTTCGGGCCCGCCCCCGCCCCCATCGCGCGGGTCCGCGCGCGTTACCGGGTGCGGATGCTGGTGCGTGCGCCCCGACAGGCGCCGCTGCAATCGGCCATCGCCGCATGGCTGGCGGCTGCGCCCAAGGCACCGACGAACCTGCGGCTTGCGGTGGACATCGATCCGCAGAGCTTCTTGTGAGGCATTGAGGCCCGTTTCCAGCAGGGCAAGGCCTCACTGGCCGCACGCCGGCTTCCGGGCGCCGGGAAAACAGTCCAGTGGACCGTTCTCAGCGAGGAAGGCCACGGCGGTGGCGATCGGGGCAGAGCCCAGCCTTACGCCCCGCTTTCCGCCAGCACCGACTCCAGCACCGGGGCAAGGCGGCTGGCCCAGAACTCCTGCCCCTCGGCATCGCGGATCAGGTCGTTCCGGACCTCGACCAGCACATTGGGCCGGCCATGGGCCAGCGCGTGGGTGTCGATGGAGTCGCCCTCCAGGTGGCCGCTGTAAGGCTCGTTGTCGCCGGTGATCCACCCTTGGGCGCGGCAGGCGCGGACCATGGCGGGGCCCAGCCGCTCGTCGCGGTGCGAGTAGAGGATACCTACCAGCCATGGCCGCGGCGGGCGCCCCTTCAATTGGGGGGTAAAGCTGTGGACCGCGCAGATCGCGCGCGCCGGGTGGGTGGCGGCCAGCCGCGCCAGTGCCCGGTGATAGGGACGATACAGCCGGTCAAGGCGACGTTCCCGTTCTGCTGCGTCGGCCTTGCGGTTCGCCGGGATCACCGTGCCGTCGTACAGCCGCATCAGCAGAGTCGGGTCGTCCTCGCCCCGGTTGGGGTCGATCACGAGGCGCGAGAAGTCCGACCGGATCATCGGCGCGTCCAGCCTGCGGGCCAGCACGGATGCCAGCCCCGCCGCGCCGACGTCCCAGGCGATGTGGCGCGCCATGTCTTGCGCGGCGATGCCCAGATCGCCGCCGTTCACCCATGGCGGCACGCGGTTCGTGGCATGGTCGCAGGTGACCAGCCAGCGCGAGGGGCGGTTGTCTCCCTCGATGGTGAAGGGCGGGGCGTCGATCGGATTGCTGTCATGCGCGTTCATGATGGGGGCGGTATACGTCCCGCGACAGGACCGCGCCAGTTGCCCGTGCGGCCGCCGACAGGTAGACGATAGCGCAAACATGATGGGAAGGGACCGGCAGATGAGACGACACCGCAACGTGAAGATCGTGGCGACTCTGGGGCCTTCGTCCAGCGACCTGGCCACGATCCGCGCGCTGTTCCAGGCAGGCGCCGACGTCTTCCGCCTGAACATGAGCCACGGCGACCATGCCGAGCAGAAGGCCCGCTATGACGCGATCCGCGCGGTCGAGGCGGAGCTGGGCCGTCCCATCGCCGTACTGGCCGACCTGCAGGGACCCAAGCTGCGGGTGGGCACCTTCGCCAACGGCCCGCATGAGCTGGCGGAGGGCGACCGCTTCCGCTTCGACCTCGATCCCGCGCCGGGCGACAGCCGCCGCGTGCAGTTGCCCCATCCCGAGATCTTCGCGGCGCTGAAGGTCGGCTCGCGGCTGCTGGTCAACGACGGCAAGATCCGCCTGCGGGTCGAAAGCTGCGGGCCGGACTTCGCGGATTGCGTGGTGACGGCGGGGGACACCATCTCGAACCGCAAGGGCGTGAACGTCCCTGACGCGGTGCTGCCGCTGAAGGCCCTGTCCGACAAGGACCGGGCAGACCTTGAGTTCGCCTGCGAACTGGGCGTGGACTGGCTGGCGCTGTCCTTCGTTCAGCGCCCCGAGGACGTGATCGAGGCGCGCGAGCTGGCGAAGTGCCGCGTGGCCATCCTGTCCAAGATCGAAAAGCCCGCAGCGGTCGAATGCTTTGCCGACATCCTGAAGGTCTCGGACGGGATCATGGTCGCGCGGGGCGACCTTGGCGTGGAACTGCCGGTCCATTCGGTGCCGCCGATCCAGAAGCGCCTGGTCCGGGCCTGCCGGCAGGCGGCCAAGCCCGTGATCGTGGCGACCCAGATGCTGGAATCGATGATCGAAAGCCCCATGCCCACCCGGGCCGAGGTCAGCGACGTGGCGACCGCTATCTACGAAGGGGCCGACGCCGTCATGCTGTCGGCCGAATCAGCGGCGGGGCGCTATCCGGTCGAGGCGGTGGCGACGATGGACAACGTCGCCCGCTCGGTCGAGAGCGACCCGACCTACAGGATCATCATCGACGGCTCGCGCGGGACCGACAACCGCACCAGCGTGGCCGATTCCATGGCCGTGGCCGCGCGCGAGATCGCCGAAACGACCGACATCGCCGCCATCTGCGCCTATACCCAGTCCTCGACCACTGTGCGGCTGGTCGCCCGCGAACGACCCAAGGTGCCGATCATCGCCATGAGCTCCGAGCCTGCCGTGCTGCGGCGCATGGCGCTGGTCTGGGGGGCGCATTGCGTGGGCACGCCCGCGCTCGAACGCTTCAAGCAGGCGGTGCTGAACGCCGTGAACGCCGCGCAGGAGTTCGACTTCGCGGATCGCACGCAGAAGGTCATCGTGATCGCGGGCGTGCCCTTCAACACCGCGGGGTCCACGAACATTCTTCGCGTTGCATCCTGCGACGAGCTGTTGCTATCCAGCACCGACCCCGAGTGACGGGGCGGCCCGCCTTCTGCACGAGTTCGATCCCATGTCCGACGTCCTTATCCTGCTGGGCACCGCGCTGATGGCGGTGTCGGTCATCCTGGCGATCGTCTCGCTGGCCCGGATCGAGCCGCCGCGCGGCGCGGCCATCGCCTTTGTCCTGGGGGCGGCGGCGCTGTTCTTGGGCGCCTGGATGGACCCGACGCCTTTCCGGGTGCAGGACCTGGGCGAGGCCTGGCAGCGCCTTCTGGCGGGTCAGGTCCGGCTGTAGGCCGCAACTTCCGCTTGCCATCCTGCCTGCGCGCCGCTATCAGGCGCGCTTCCACACGTCCCGCGCGGCCGGCCGGTTGGCATTGCCGAGTCGCGCGTTCACTCTGACAAGGAGAAGAAAATGCCGAAGATGAAGACCAAGGCCGCGGCGAAGAAGCGGTTCTCGATGACGGCAAGCGGCAAGGTCAAGGCAGGCCCGGCGGGCAAGCGCCACGGCATGATCAAGCGCTCGACGAAATTCATCCGGGACGTGACGGGGACCATGATCCTGTCCGACCAGGACGCGAAGATCGTCAAGAAATACATGCCCTACGACCGCTGAGAAGGATCTGAACCATGTCCCGCGTTAAATCCGGCAAGGTCACCCACGCCCGCCACAAGAAGGTCCTTGACGCCGCCAAGGGCTATTACGGCAACCGTTCGCGCAACTTCCGCACCGCCACCCAGGCTGTCGACAAGGCGCTGCAGTATGCGACCCGCGACCGCAAGACCCGCAAGCGGAACTTCCGCGCGCTGTGGATCGCCCGCATCAACGCCGCCGTCCGCGCGGTCGATGCCGAGATGACCTATTCGCGCTTCATCGCCGCCCTGTCGAAGGCGGGGATCGAGGTGGACCGCAAGGTCCTGGCCGACTTGGCCGTGCACGAGCCCGAGGCGTTCAACGCCATCGTGGCCCAGGCGAAGGCCGCCGCCGACACCCCGGCCACCGTCGCCGCCTGATCCTTCGGACAGGATGGAATGCATCGAACCCGCGCCGAGGCGCGGGTTCTTTCGTTTCCAGCCTCAGCGCCAGATGTCGTTGTCCACCCCGCGATCCGCCAGCTGGGGATGGGCGGACAGGTGGAACTCGGGCCGCCGTCCCATGCGGCGCTGGGTGACATAGTCGCGGGTGATCCGCGCCACGACCCCCGACAGCGCCACAATGGCGATCAGGTTGATCGTCGCCATCAGCCCCATCGAGGCATCCGCGAAGTTGAAGACCGTGGTGACCGCCTGCAGCGCGCCCCAGATCACCATGCCCAGCACGGCAAGCCGCAGCACGAAGATGCCCCTGTCGCCGAAGCCCAGGTAGACCAGCGCGTTCTCGGCATAGGCATAGTTGCCGATGATCGAGGTGAAGGCGAAGAACAGGATCGCCAGTCCGACGAAATAGATGCCGGTCTGTCCGAAATGCTCGCCCAGCGCGGCCTGCGTCAGCGCGACGCCGGTCAGTTCCGCCGAGGGCACCGCGCCCGACAGCAGGATCATCACCGCCGTCGCCGTGCAGACGAGGATCGTGTCGATGAAGACCCCCAGCGACTGCACGAAGCCCTGCGCCGCGGGGTGATGCGGGTCGGGCGTCGCCACCGCCGCGATGTTCGGGGCCGAGCCCATCCCCGCCTCGTTCGAGAACAGCCCGCGCTTGACCCCGTTCAGCATGGCCGCGGCCATGCCGCCCGCGACGCCGCCGACCGCAGGCTCCAGCCCCAGCGCCTGACGGAAGATATGCGCCAGCACGCCCGGCACCTCGGCGATGTTGGTGGCGAAGATCCAGGCCGCGGCCAGAAGGTAGGCCCCGGCCATGAAGGGCACGATCAGTTCGGCCGCCTTGGCGATCTGGGGGATGCCGCCGAAGATGATGATCGCGGTGAAGAAGGCCAGCGACACGCCGGTGACCCAGCGCGGCACGCCAAAGGTTTCCCAGGCCTCGGCGATGGAATTGGCCTGCACCGCCTCGAACACCAGCCCGAAGGAGATCAGCAGGGCCACCGCGAACAGCGCGGCCAGCCAGCGCAGCTTCAGCCCGTTGGCGATGTAGAAGGCAGGGCCGCCGCGATACATGCCGTGCGGCCCATGCACCTTGTAAAGCTGTGCCAGCGCCGATTCCGCATAGGCCGTGGCCATGCCGACCAGCGCCACGACCCACATCCAGAAGACCGCGCCGGGGCCGCCCAGCGTGATCGCCACCGCCACGCCCGCGATGTTGCCGGTGCCGACCCGGCTGGCGAGGCTGACCGACAGCGCCTGGAAGGGCGAGATCCCGTCCGCGTCCTTTTCGGTCCGGCTGAATGTGCAGCGCAGCATCTCGCCGAAATGGACGAACTGGATGAAGCGCAGGCGGATTGTGAAATAGATGCCGACGGCGATCAGCCCGTAGATCAGCACGTAATTCCACAGAACGCCGTTGATCGCGTCGATGATGGGGTCGAGCATGGGTCTCTCCGTCCCAAGGGTGCCATCACGCAGGCGTGACAGCTTGCGGGCGCCGCTGCAACCGCGCAGACGCCCCGAACGACGGCGGGGCCGGGCGATCTGCGCTGCGGATGATCCTGACGCTGCGCCCCGACAGCGGCGTCCGGCTGCGCGCCACGCCGCGCTAGAAACCGCGCGTCCCCCGTGCTAGGTCCGCCCCGCAATTCCCGCGAGGCCCCCCGATGACCGATCCCGACAGCTTGCGTTCAACTTGGCTTGGCCGCGTCGCCGAGGCGGCCGACGCCCCCGCGCTGGAGGAGGTCCGCCTGGCGGCCCTCGGCAAGAAGGGCGAGATCGCGCTGATGATGCGCGAGCTGGGCCGCATGACCCCCGAGGAGCGCCAGACCACCGGCGCCGCCCTGAACCGCGTCAAGGACGAGATCGACGCCGCCCTGCGCGCCCGCAAGCTGGCGCTGGAGGACGCGGCGCTGGAGGCGCGGCTTGCGGGCGAGTGGCTGGACGTCACGCTTCCGGGCCGCCCGCGCCCGCAGGGCACCATCCACCCCGTGTCCCAGGTCATGGACGAGGTCACCGCGATCTTCGCCGACATGGGATTCGCGGTGGCCGAGGGCCCGCAGGTCGAATCCGACTGGTACAACTTCGACGCCCTGAACATCCCGCCCGAACACCCCGCGCGGCAGGAGCATGACACCTTCTTCATGGCCCGCGCGGAAGGAGACACCCGCCCGCCCCATGTCCTGCGCACCCATACCTCGCCCGTCCAGATCCGCGCGATGGAGGCGATGGGCGCCCCCCTGCGCATCATCTGCCCCGGCCGCGTCTACCGCATGGACATGGACCAGACCCACACGCCCATGTTCCACCAGGTTGAGGGGCTGGCGATCGGGAAGGACATCTCGATGGCCAACCTGAAATGGACGCTGGAGGAATTCTGCCGTGCCTTCTTCGAGGTCGATGAGGTCGAGCTGCGCTTCCGCGCCTCGCATTTCCCCTTCACCGAGCCCTCGGCCGAGGTGGACATCCGCTGCGACTGGTCCGGCGGCCAGTTGAAGATCGGGCAGGGGGAAAGCTGGCTGGAAATCCTCGGCTCGGGCATGGTCCATCCCAAGGTGCTGCAGGCCGGCGGGATCGACCCATCCGAGTGGCAGGGCTTCGCCTTCGGCATGGGCATCGACCGGATCGCGATGCTGAAATACGGGATTCCCGACCTGCGGGCGTTCTTCGAGAGCGATCTGCGCTGGCTGCGGCATTACGGGTTTGCGGCGGGGGATGTGCCGAGTGTCAGTGGTGGGTTAAGTAAGTGACAATTCTTGCGCTCATTCTGATGGCGTGGTTTCTTCTGGCAATACTGTTACTAATGCTCTGCTTAGACCCCGCTGAGCAAGATAAGTATGAGTTGCTTAGGATGAGGTTGAGTGGTTATGTGCGTGCTAAAGGCACAATGCAAGTTTCCTCGTCCCTATCCTCTTTTGTGCCCTTAACTCCCGCCGAGCATGAAATATTACTTGGTACTTTGAAGAAAGTTGAAGCCAAGAATGCAGCTATGGTTGCTGTGCATACATTTTTTGCTGGGTTCTTGTTTTCCTCGTTGAGCGGTGAAGCCGGTACGCCCCGAACAATGCTTTACTCAATATTTTTGGCATTCGAAATTATCTTTTTGGCGGCTGCTGTTGTAGGTGTGCGTCAGCTGGATAATTATAGTCTACGAAAAGTTCTGCGCAAATTTGGCGGCAAGCGAGATTTTGATGTGCAGTTGAAGCTTCAACAAGACCTGATGGACGATCTTTTGGTAAAGGAAAGGCTTCATAGGTTTAGTTCTCTGGGAGGCCTTGTGACGGTCACCTCTGCCGCGATGATGGTATTTTCGATCTCAACCTGTGAATTTTCTGCGCGGAAATTTATGTTGCCTGCTGCCGTAAATGGTTTTTGCGACAACTGGGGCGTGGAGCCTGTTGTGAAACGTGGGAATGACAAATGAAACTCACCCTCTCCTGGCTCCGTGACCATCTCGACACCACGGCGAGTCTGACCGAGATCACCGACGCGCTGACCGACCTCGGGCTCGAGGTCGAGGAGGTCGTCGATCCCGCCGGCAAGCTTTCCGCCTTCACCATCGCCCGGATCGAGCATGCCGAGCCGCATCCCGACGCCGACCGGCTGCGGGTGCTGCGGGTGGCGACCGACGAGGGCGAGAAGCAGGTCGTCTGCGGCGCGCCCAATGCGCGGGCGGGGCTGGTCGGCGTGCTGGCGAAACCCGGCGACTATGTGCCGGGCATCGACACCACCCTCGGCGTCGGCAAGATCCGCGGGATCGAGAGCCACGGCATGATGGCTTCGGAACGCGAGCTTGAGCTTTCGGACGAGCACAACGGCATCATCGAGCTGCCCTCGGGTCAGGTCGGGCAGCGTTTCATCGACTGGCTGGCCGAGAACGCGCCGGAAAAGATCGACCCGATGATCCACATCAAGATCACCCCGAACCGCCCCGACGCGCTGGGCGTGCGGGGGATCGCCCGCGACCTCGCCGCGCGGGGCTTGGGCACGCTGAAGCCGCTGGAGGTTCAGGCCGTCGCGGGCAGCTTCGACAGCCCCCTCGGCGTGACGATCGAGACGGACGTGCTGGACCGTGCCCCGCATTTCGCGGGCCGGCTGATCCGGGGCGTGACGAACGGCCCCTCGCCGGACTGGCTGCAAAGCCGCCTGCGCGCCATCGGTCTGCGGCCGATTTCAGCGCTGGTGGATATCACCAACCTCTTCACCTTCGACCTGAACCGCCCGCTGCATGTCTTCGACGCGGGGAAAGTGCAGGGCGACCTGACCGTGCGCGGCGCGGCCGAGGGCGAGAGCCTGCTCGCGCTGGACGGCAAGACCTATGCCCTGCGCGCGGGCGACCTGGTGATCGCGGACGACAACGGCCCCGAAAGCCTCGCCGGGATCATGGGCGGCGAGGCCTCGGGCGTGACCGAGGAGACCGTCGATGTCTTCCTGGAAAGCGCCTGGTGGCAGCCCATCGGCATTGCCGCGACGGGCCGGGCGCTGAAGATCAACTCGGACGCCCGCTATCGCTTCGAACGCGGCGTGGACCCGGCTTTCACCCGTGACGGGCTGGAACTGGCGACGCGGCTGATCCTCGACCTCTGCGGCGGCGAGCCGAGCCATGTGGTCGAGGCGGGCGCCGCCCCCGACCATGCCCGCGCCTACCGGCTGGACCCCGCGCGGACGCAGAGCCTTGTTGGCCTTGAGATCCCCGAAGCCGAACAGCGCGCCACGCTGGAGGCCCTCGGCTTCCGGCTGGAGGGCGACATGGCCCAGGTGCCCTCCTGGCGCCCCGACGTGCAGGGCGAGGCCGATCTGGTCGAGGAAATCGCCCGCATCGCCAGCCTCTCGCGCCTGCAGGGCCAGCCGCTGCCACGCCCCCGCGCGGGTGTGCCGCAGCCGGTGCTGACGCCGCTGCAGCGCCGCGAATCCGCCGCCCGGCGGATGGCCGCGGCGCTGGGCTACAATGAATGCGTGACCTACAGCTTCATCGACCAGCCCTCGGCCGCGCTGTTCGGCGGCGGCTCGGACGCGGTCAGGATCGAGAACCCGATCTCGTCCGAGATGACCCACCTGCGTCCCGACCTGCTGCCCGGCCTTCTGGCCGCGGCGGCGCGCAACCAGGCGCGCGGCTTCATGGACCTGGCGCTCTTCGAGGTCGGCCCGGTCTTTTCCGGCGGCGAGCCGGGCGAGCAGGCAGTGCAGCTGTCAGGCCTGCTGGTCGGCGCCAGTGCCGCGCGCGACCCGCATGGCTCGCGCCGGGCAGTGGACATCTATGACGCCAAGGCCGATGCCGAGGCGATCCTGTCCGCCATCGGCGCGCCCGCCCGCGCGCAGGTTGACCGCAAGCTCGACGGCTGGTGGCACCCCGGCCGCGCCGGCAACATCGCGCTGGGGCCGAAGCGGCTAGCGACATTCGGCGAGGTCCACCCCCGCATCCTCAAGGCGCTGGACGTCAAGGGACCGGCGGTCGCCTTCACAGTCCACCTCGCCAATATCCCGCTGCCGAAGGTCAAGACCCCCACGCGCCCGGCGCTGGAAATCAGCGACCTGCAGGCCGTGGAACGCGACTTCGCCTTTGTCGTGGACAACCGTGTCGAGGCCCTGACGCTGGTCAACGCCGCCCAGGGCGCCGACAAGGCGCTTGTCGAGCGCGTCACCGTCTTTGACGAGTTCAAGGGCGAGCGGGCCGAGGCGCAGATGGGCCCCGGCAAGAAGTCCATCGCCCTGACCGTCCGCCTGCAGCCGAAGGGCAAGACCCTGACGGATGCCGAGATCGAGGCGGTTGCGGCGAAGATCGTCGAGAAAGTGGGCAAGGCCACAGGAGGAACCCTGCGCGGCTGAGGGTCGTTCGCGCCTTGGTAGATGATTAACCAAGATCGCAATCACAGGTTGGCGGGCCGGGTCATCCCTGCCTAGGCTTGGGTCCGCCACGACCGGAAGGATTCAGCCATGCAGGTTCTGACCGCCCAGCAGTTCGCTCAACGCCTGATGACCAGCAATTACGGGGAAGGCGCCATCCGCACCATGCGGCCGGGCTCGGACGGCGCCATCACCGTCAACATCACCGCCCTGACCGCGCAGGAACAGAGCCTGGCCCGCAATGCGCTGGCCGAGATCGCCCGGATGACCGGGCTGAACTTCCGCGAAACGGCGGGCTCGGCCAAGATCACCTATGGCCACGAGGGCTCGGGCGCCAACACGCGCACGACCTATTCCGGGACCACCATCAACAACGCGACCGTGCGGATCGCGGCCGACCGGGTCGAGCCGGGCGACAGTTACGGCAGCTTTGCCTTCCGCACCTATGTGCACGAAACCCTGCACGCCCTCGGGCTGGGCCACCCGCAGGATTATGACCGGGTCGAGGAGTTCAGGCAGTCCGCCATCGCCAACGACAGTTGGCAGATGAGCATCATGTCCTATTTCGACCAGAACGAGAACACCTGGGTCAACGCGACCAAGGCCTATCACCTGACCCCGATGCTGGCCGACTATCTGGCGCTGCGGCAGATGTATGGCGCCTCGAACATGCACATGGGCAACACGACCTATGGCGTGAACTCGAACGCAGGCGGCTCGCTGGACGCGGCGGCGCGTCTGGGGGCAGGGGCGACCTTCCTGATCGCCGACCACGGCGGGCGGGACGCGGTGAACTTCTCGGGCACAAGCGCGGCGCAGCGGATCGACCTGACGCCAGGCGCATTTTCCAACGTGATGGGCGCGGTGGGCAACATGCAGATCGCCCCCGACACGATGATCGAGGATGCGACCGGTGGCGCTGGCGCGGACACGATCGTCGGCAATGGCGCGGCCAACCGGCTGACGGGCAACGCGGGGGCCGACCAGCTTTATGGCCGCGGCGGAGCGGACGTGCTGAACGGCGGCGACGGCAATGACCGGCTGTGGGGCGAGGATGGCGATGACCAGCTGATCGGGGGTGCGGGAAACGACTCGCTTTACGGTGGCGCAGGCAACGACCGGCTGACGGATTCGGGTGGGGCGAACCTCCTGGATGGCGGGGCCGGGAATGATGCGCTGATCGGTGGCGCGGGCGCCGACCGGCTGCTCGGGGCCGCGGGCTCCGACACGATCTCGGGCAACGGCGGCAACGACCAGATCGACGGCGGCGATGGCGGCGACCGCCTGTTCGGGCAGGACGGCGCCGACCGGATCCAGGCCGGCGGGGGGAACGACATCCTGATCGGCGGCGCGGGCGACGACACCCTGCTGGGCGGGGCCGGCAACGACGATCTGGCGGCAGAGGGCGGCCGCGACGTGCTGGACGGCGGGGCAGGAAGCGATCTTCTGCGCGGCGGCGCGGGGGTGGACCGCTTCGTCTTCAACGACGGGCTGGACACGATCCGCAACTTCGACGAGGCGCAGGACGTCATTGATCTGCGCAGCTTCGCGGGGCTGGACACATGGGCCGACGTGCGCGGCCAGCTGGTCCAGGCCGGCAATCATGTCGAGTTCCGGCAGGGCGGCGATGTGCTGCGGATCGAATGGACAAGGCTGGCCGAACTGGGGTCCGACGACTTCCTGTGGTGACGCCTGCCTGCCGGGGACTCGCAGGGGCTGACGCCAAGGACTGACAGGGGCCACCCTTTGCTGTGACCGTCTGTCCACTGTTGGGACATGAGGCGCAGACTCGGGCGGCGGGTCCCTTTGCATGCGGAGTAATCTGGCTTGCCGGACCTTGGCTTCGGCAGTGCCTCGGCTTGGCTGCAGGGAAAGGCGGTTGAAAGGCGCACCGTCCTGATCTTGGCCAGATGCGGCAGCCTTGGTGCGGTCCCAGTGGCGCGCAAGGCGTCAGGGCATCATCCCTTCGGTTGAGGCTTTCCCGGGAAGCCTGCAAGGCGAGGGATTTTCTTTGACCGGCAGGCGTTTACCTATACAAAAGGGGCAATTGCCGCTGGCGGATGAACCATGACGGATTCGCACCACGACGACTTCGGCTTCGACGGCGGGGCGTCGGGCCGCGCCGAGGCTGATCTTCAGCGCAGCAGCGATCGCTATCGCGCGGCGCTGAAGGCAGGGGCGCTGGTGCTGTGGCGGGCGGATCTGGCGGGGCGCATCCGTGCCGTCCTCGGCTGGGAGGCCCTGACCGGCCAGCCCGACCACTTGGCCTTGGGCCGGGCCAGCTTGGACCGCTTCCACCCCGAGGATCGCGCGCGGCTGGATTTCCGCTGTCTGGAACATGGCGATAGCCTGCAGGTGGAATGCCGTGTCCGGGACGCTCAGGGCCATTGGCGCTGGGTGCGGGCCCGCGGCGTGCTGATCCCCGAGTCCGAGGGCTGCCCGGCCGAGTGGGTCGGCACGCTGGAAGACATGCACGAGGAGCGGCTGGCGCTGGAACGCGCGCGCTATCTGGCGGAACGGGACGCGCTGACGGGCCTGGGCAGCCGGCGCACCCTGTACGAGCATCTTCACCGCCTGCGCGGCAAGGACGCCACTGCGACCGTGGTGCTGATCGACGTGGACCGCTTCAAGGCGATCAACGACCTTCACGGCCACCAGATCGGTGATCGCTTCCTAGTGCGTCTTGCCCAGGCGCTGGTCGCCTGCGCACCCGCCCATGCCGTCTGCGCGCGCATGGGCGGGGACGAGTTCTGCGCGGTGGTCGCGGACGCGGACGAGGCGCGGGCGCTCTGCGCGCGGCTCAAGTCGGCCTGCGCCGCGGGGATGACGATCGGCCCCGTCTTCTGCGTGCCGGATTTCAGCGCGGGCATTGCCGATGCGGACTGGACTGCGCGCAATCCCGTCTCGACCGTGCTGCGGCAGGCGGATCTGGCGCTGTATTCCGCCAAGGCGCAGCCCGGTTCGGCCCTGCAGTTCACCCCCGCGATGCAGGACGAGGCCGATGCGCGCGAGACGCTGCTGCACGCCCTCGGCACCGCCTGCCGCAACGACGAGTTCTTCCTGGAATACCAGCCCATCGTTTCGCTGGACAGCGACAGCCCGGTCGCCTTCGAGGCGCTGCTGCGCTGGCAGCATCCCACCCATGGCCGCATCGAGCCCTCGGTCTTCGTCCCCTTGGCCGAGCAGCACGGCATGATCGGGGAAATGGGGCGCTGGGTCCTGAGCCGCGCCTGTGCCGACCTGTTGCGGGCACCCGCAGACCTCCGGCTGGCAATCAACGTCTCGGCCCGGCAACTGGCCGAGCCGGGCTTTGCCGAGGGAGCGGCCGGGATCGTGCACGCGCACGGGCTGGACCCGGCACGGCTGACGCTGGAGCTGACCGAAAGCGTCGCGGTCAGCACCGTTGCGCCCGGATCAGAGGTCGAGGCGCTGCGGCGGCACGGCTTCCGGCTGGTGCTGGACGACTTCGGGACGGAATACGCGGCCCTGTCCCATGTCAGCTCGGGCCTGTTCGACGGGATCAAGTTGTCGCGAGACTTCATCGCCGACTGCTGCACCGCCGACCGGGCCTGGATGGTCCTGCGCCATGTCGTCAACCTTTGCGACGACCTGGGACTGTCCGTGGTGGCCGAGGGGATTGAGACGGACGAGGAACTCGAATGCCTGCGCGCGGCCGGGGTGCGGCTGGTGCAGGGCTATTACTACGACCGCCCGCGCCGGTTGTCCGAGCTTTACCCGGCCCGGGCCGCGGTGGCCTGAACGCCGCCCGGATGGGCGGCGTCCGGCGTTCAGGATCAGACGGCTTCGTCGATCCAGGCCTTCAGCGAGGCCTTGGGCGCGGCGCCCATGCGGTTGGACACGACCTCGCCGTCCTTGAACATGAACAGGGCCGGGATGCCGCGCACGCCCAGTGTCGCCGGGATGTCGGGGTTCTCGTCCACGTTCACCTTCACGATCTTCACGCGGCCGGCGTATTCATCCGACAGTTCTTCCAGCGCCGGGCCGATCTGGCGGCAGGGGCCGCACCATTCGGCCCAGAAATCCACGACGACGGGGACATCGGACTGGCGGACGACGCTGTCGAAATCGGCGTCGGTGGCTTTGGACGTGGCCATGGGAAAGCTCCTTGCGGGGATCTGAGGTCAGGGCAGAGCTATGGGCCCGCCCCCGCAGGGTCAAGGGCGCGCATGGCGGCCTCCCACGCGGCGTCCAGCAGGGGGTCAGGCAGCGTCATGGCCGAACGCGCGCGGGTCCAGAGGATCGCGCAGTCCACCGCACGGCCCGGATAGATGCCGCGCAGGGCATGGCGATAGGCGGCCATCTGGCGCAGGTAGCCCTCCGGCACGTCCTCGGGACAGGCAGGGACGGCGGCGTTCGACTTGTAGTCGATGGCGGTGACGCGGTCGGGCGTGACGACCAGCCGGTCGATGGTGCCCGAAAGCCGGCGCCCGTTCGGCAGGGGTGCCGACAGCGCCACCTCCCGCAGGACCGTGGCGCCTGCCGGGGACAGAAGGGGCGCCAGTTCCTCGGCCTCGAGCAGCGCCGACAACTCCTCCAGCAAGGCCGACAGTTCGGCTTCCGTAGGCAGCCCGCCCTCGGAGCCTGCCAGAAGGTCGCGGGCGCGGGCGGCGCGCTCTTCGGGGGGGATTCCGGGCAGATGCTCCAACAGCAGGTGCAGCCGGGTGCCGGCCAGCAGCGCGGCTTCTCGGTCGCCGACGCTGCCGGTGGCGAGGTCCAGGGGCAGCACCTTCTCGCCCCCCAGCGCGGTCGCGGCCACGGGGCCGGGCGCGCGGGGCATCGCGGGGGCCTGCTCGCGCAGCCAGTCGGGCAGGGAGGTTTCAAGCAGCGCGGGCGGGGCCTCGGCCGCCGCCTCGGCGGGCCAGTCGCCGAAGGACAGGCGGCGGATGCCGCAGTCGCCCCACTCGCAGGGCAGGTCGGCCTGCATCATCCCTTCGGCGCGGGCGAATCCATCCGCCACCATCGCGTGCCAGCTTTCGCAGCCCGTGCCGGTCTCGCCCGCCGCCGCCACGATCAGCCAGCTTTCCGCGCGGGTGAGCCCCACATAGAGAAGCCGCCGCCGTTCCTCTTCCTGCCGCTGCTGGTCCCGGGCGATCCATTCCTGCACCTGCGGCGTCTGCCAGGCCTTGGCCGCGCGCCAATGGGCGGGCGGGCCGCTGTCGGGCAGGATCGTGGGCGCGCCGCGTCCTGCGCCCTTCCGCCTGGCGCAGTCGGGCAGGATCACCACGGGGCTTTCCAGCCCCTTGGCGCCATGCACCGTCATCACGCGGATCAGCCCGCCGCCTTCCGCCGCGGCCCCCGGCTGGCGCTTCACCTGCGCCTCGTCGTCGGCCAGCCACACCAGGAAGCCCGTCAGCGAGGGCGTTTCCGTCGTCTCGTAGGTCAGCGCCTGCGACAGAAGCTCGTCAATGCCGTCCTCGGCCTCGGGGCCCAGGCGCCCGATCAGCCGGGCGCGGCCACCGTGGCGCACCAGCAGGCGCGAGATGAGGTCATAGGGCCGCAGGAAATCCGCGTGCCCCTGCAAGTCAGCCAGCAGGGCGCGGGCCTGTTCGTGCGGGGATTTGCGCAGCGCCTCGATCAGCAGGCCGGGACGCGGGGCGGCCAGGCGGTAAAGCTCGTCCTCCGTCAGCCCGAACAGGGGCGAGCGCAGGGCGGCGGCCAGCGACAGGTCGTCCTCGGGCGTGGCCAGCACCGACAGGACGGCGCGGATGTCGCGCACCGCAAGCTCGCCCCCCAGCCGCAGGCGGTCGGCGCCCGCCACGGGCAGCCCGGCCTGCTTCAGTGCGCGGATAATGTCGTGGAAGATCGCGGAGCGGCGCTGGACGAGGATCAGGATGTCGCCCGGCCGCAGCGGCCGGACCTGCCCGTTCCGCAGGGTGATGGGCGTGCCGATCATGTCACGGGCGGCCTTCGCCACCGCCTCGGCCAGCACGCGGGGGGCGGCGTTGGCCGCGACCGTGTCCACCGGCGCATGCCAGGGCATGGGCGCGGGCTTTTCGGGATCGGGCACGGGAGGCCAGAGGTCCACCCGGCCGGGCATCCCCTCGTGGAAGGCGATATGCGCCGGGGTGTCGCCCAGCCCTTGGGCGGCCTCGCCCTGGAAGACCGCATCGGTCAGCCGCAGGATCGCGGGGGAGGACCGGAAGGAATGGCGCAGCGCCGCGTCCTGCATGGGCTGACCCGCGGCCTGGAAGGCGCGCGAGAACTCGGACCGGCGCGTTTCGAAGACGGCGATGTCGGCGCCCTGGAAGGAATAGATCGACTGCTTGGGGTCGCCCACGACAAACAGGGTGCGCGGCCGGTCGGCGGCGCCCGCACCGGCCGTGAACTCGTCCGTCAGGCGCTGGATCACCTGCCATTGCAGCGGCGAGGTGTCCTGCGCCTCGTCCACGAGGATGTGGTCGATCCCCCCGTCCAGACGGAACAGCACCCATTGCGCCATGGTCGGGTGATCAAGCAGCTTTGCCGTCCGCTGGATCAGGTCGTCGAAGTCGAGCCAGCCGCCCCCCGTCTTGGCCGCAGCATAGCGCCGGCAGAAGGCATGGCCGAAGCGCTGCAGGGCCAGCGTGCGCTGGGCGTGGGCCAGTTGCAGCCGCATGGGCCGGGCAGCCTCGACGCGGGACATCAGCTCGTCCAGCCGGTCCATCAGCGCCGCACAGGCGCCCTCTCGCAGCGCCTTGGTCGGGAAGGCGCCGATCTTGGCGGCAAAGGGCGCCTTGGCGCCCTCGCCCGTCAGCAGCACCTGTTCCAGGATCGCAAGCTCGTCCAAGCCCGCGCGGTCCCAAGCGCCCTTGCACAGCTTCTCGGCGGCGCTGGCGTCGGTCTTGCCGCCCGCTCGCAGCAGCGGAATCAGTGCGGGGATCAGCGTCGCCTCGTCCCCGTCAAAGCATTGCGCCAGAAGAGCGGCGTCGTCGAAGCCCTCGGGCAGCCCGCAGTCGCCCCAGAGCGTCCGGGCGCAGGGCGGCTGGTCATAGTCGCGCAAGCTGCCGAGAAAGCCGTCCAGCCCGCTGTCGGATTGCAGCGCCAGCAGGTCGGCCATCTCGGGCGCGCCGTCGCGGGCCATGGCCTCGATGATCTCGGCGCGCAGGTTGGCGGCGCTGCGCTCGTCCAGTTCCGCGAAGCCGTGGGGCACCCCGGCCTCCAGCGGAAAGCGCCGCAGGACGCCCGCGCAGAAGCTGTGGATCGTCTGGACCTTCAACCCGCCCGGCGTTTCAATGGCCTGCGCAAACAGCCGCCGCGCCGCGTTCAGGTCGGCACCCGCGCCCACGCCCATGCGGGCCAGCCGCTGGGTCAGCGCCGCGTCGTCCAGCATCGCCCATTCGCCCAGGCGCCTGAGCAGACGGTTCTGCATCTCGGTCGCGGCGGCCTTGGTGTAGGTCAGGCAGAGGATGCGTTCGGGTCGCGTCCCTGCCAGCAAGAGCCGCGCCACCCGGTCGGTCAGCACGCTGGTCTTGCCCGAGCCCGCGTTGGCCGTCAGCCAGGTGGACCGCTCGGGGTCCGCCGCCACGTGTTGTGCGCGTGTCGCTGGGTCCGGTCCGAGCGTCTTCACCGAAAGATCATTCATGCCCCACCCGTATTGCTTGCGGCGGATCGGCCTCGGACCATTCGCCATAGCGGGCGAGGTGGTCATAGTCCGAGCCAAAGCCCGTGCGTTCCATCGCCCGGCGGGCGGTGAAGCCGTGCTCGCCCCGCACATAGGCCGAGATCAGGGCCACGAACTGGTCCCATGTCTGCTGCATCTCGGCGTCCCAGCCGCGCGGCGTCGTCTCGCCGTCGCCGCCAAGGCGGATGTAGCGCAGGTCCGCGACCTTCATCGGCGAACCGAAGACGCCGCGCTCGGCCATCGCGGCCTCCAGCGGAAGCTGCTTGTCGAAGCTCAGGATCTGCGGGCGGCTGGGGGGCGTGCCGGACTTGTAGTCATAGATCACGGCGGTGCCGTCGGCCAGACGGTCGATGCGGTCGGGCCGGGCCGTCAGGGTGAACTCCATCCCCGCGACCTTGATCTGGTAGCGCGTTTCGACCGCCAAGGGCGTGCCCAGTTGCAGCCGCTCGTGCTCGTCGCGCACCAGCTGCTGGGCGATGCCAGCAATCCGGGCGCGCCAGAACAGCCGGACCGAGGGCCAGGGCACCTGGGCCAGCACGCGGTCGGCCGCCTCCATCAGCCGCGCCATCAGCGCCTCAGGCGGCAGGTCGGGCGCGGGCGGCGGCGACAGGAAGGCCTGGATGATGGCGTGCAGGACGTTGCCGCGTTCGGCCGCGTCCGGTTCGGGGCGCAGCGGGTCCAGCGGGCGCAGGCGCAGGACGTGGCGGGCATAGATCGCGTAAGGGTCGCGGATCAGCTGTGACACGGCCGTGACCGACAGTTCGCGCAGCGCGGGCGCTGGCGGGCGCGGCGAAGGGCGGGGCGACAGCGGCGCCATGTCCGCGGGGCCGGGTGCGGCCAGCGCCGCCGCGCAGTCCAGCCAGTGCCGGCCCCGCGCGCGCATCGCGGCCAGCGCGGCTGGCCCGTTCTGCGACCCCAGCCCGTTCATCAGGTTCACCAGCCGGTTCAGCCAGCGCGAGGGGATCGTCTCGGCCTCGTCGCTGCGATGGGCGCGAGACAGGACGACCTTTGGCGCGGCGGCGGCGATCTGGAAGTCGTGGGCGGCCAGCCCGATGCGCCGTTCGGGCAGGGACAGCCCCGCCTGCCGCCGCATGGGACGGCTGAGCCAAGGATCGGGGTCCAAGGGCTGCGGCCAGCCGCCCTCGTTCAGCCCGCCCAGGATCACGAGGCCCCGCGCCTCGGTCCGGGCCTCGCGCGGGCCGCGGATGCGGACCAGCGGATGTGCCTCGACATCCGCGCGCACGGCCTGGGCCTGCAGCTGGTCCGACAGCAGCCGGGCGAAGTCGCGCGCCGACATCAGGGGCCCCCGCGCGGCGTGCAGCGCGACATGGTCCATGACCGCCCGCAGCTTTTCTCCGGGCCGTTCGGCGTAAAGCGCCGAGGCTTCGACCGAGCCGTCGGGCCCGGCGGCCCACAGTTCGGCCAGTTGCCGGTGGCGCGCGGCGCGTTCGGCCAAGGGCAGGGGGCCTGCGTGGGCGATCAGGGGCAGGGTCGCGTCCAGCAGCGCGGCGATGCCCTCGGCCCAGGCGACGCGGGCCTCGTCGCGCTTGCCGCGCCGGGGCTGTTCGCCCCATTTGCGCAGCGCCCCGCCGTCGGGGAAGGCGGGACCGTTGCGGCGCAGGTGCAGCTCCAGCTCGCGCGTGCGCAGCAGGTGGGCGCGGCGGGCCCAGCGGCCCCGGCCCGTCGCCGTCAGCGGGTGCTTGAGCAGGATCAGCGCCGTGTCGATCCCCAAGGGGCGGCCGGGCAGTTCCGCGATGTGGCGGGCGAAGCGGCCGGCGGCGGTCAGGGGCAGCGGCACGCCCGCGCTGTCGTCGGGGATGATCCCCCAGCGGTCCAGCGCGGCGGCGACCCGGCGCGTCAGGCCCCGCTCGGCCGAGATCAGCGTGACCTCTTCGCCCCGATGGATGGCGTCGCGGATCAGGACGGCCAGCGCGCCCGCCTCGTCGGCGGGGCTGTCGGCCTCGATCAGCGTCATGCCGGCGGCGGCCACCCCGAGATCGCCCAGCGAAGGCCCCTCGGCCACCCACTGGTCGGTCACGGGCGCGGGGCGCAGGGCAAGGCTGAGAAGCCGGTTCCGCGCCGGGTCTGGAGGTGCCGCACCGGTCCAGGGGCGCGGTGCCCCGCAGGAGGCAGCCAGCGGCGCCAGCCGCGCTTGCGGGTGATCCTCGTTCCCCTCGCGCAGCATGGCGGCGACAGCTTCGGGCAGGGCGGGGTCGTAGCCCGGCAGGATCACCGCCCCTTGGGGCAGGCGCGCCACGGCCTCCATGAACAACCGCGTGGCCCCGTGCGAGCCGCTGGAGCCCGCGACGATCACCGGCCCCTGCGGCAGGTTGCGCCCCTCGGCCCAGTCGGCGGCCAGCCGTTCGGCCGCCGCGCGCGCCTGGGCCTCGCGGTCGATGGGGCCGCCGTCCAGGTGAAAGCGCGCGGCGATACGCAGGAAGGCCAGGGCGCGCTGCCAGTGGGCGGCGTGATCCTCGGCGTCGATGCCGTCCAGCGCCTCGGCGCCCAGGCCCTCGGCCTGCATCTCGGCCATGAGTTCGGCCAGCGAGCGGGTCATGGCGGCAACCGACTGGCCGGTGTCGTCCCCAGCCATCGCGCGGGCGACCAGATGCGCCAGTTCCAGTTGCCGTGCCAGAGGGGGTGCGGGGGGCGGGAAGCCGCATTCGCTGCCGATCTCGGCCAGCAGCCGCAGGCGCGGCAGCAGCACCGGGCCTGCTTCGTGGAAGGCGGCCTCGATCGCGCGCAGCGTGTGGCTGGAGTTGCCGTAGATCGTGACGCCCGCCAGCGCCTCGGGCGGAAGATGGCTCATGCGGTTTAGAAGGCCGCGCACGACCTCGCCCGCGAAATCGACACCGGGGGGCAGCGCGTAAAGACCCTGCATCTCGGTCATGCGGCCTCTCTCAGCATTGTCTCGGCCAGCGGAATGCAGTCGGGGCGGCCCACGTCGCACCAGCCGCCCGTATGGACCAGACCATAGGCGCGGCCCTGCGCGATCATGCGGTCCCAGAGGAGGTTCAGCGAGAACACCTCGGCGTCGATCCCGTCCAGTCCCTCGGTGCGGATGATCTGGCAACCGGTATAGACGAAGGGTCCGCCGCGCGCGATGCGACCCCTTGCGTCCAACGCGAAATCGCCTCCGCCGATGCGGCCCTGGGCGCGGTCCACCGGGACCAGCATCAGCAGCGCGTCCATCCGGTCGTCCCAGGCGGCCCGCAGCGCGGCGACGGGATTCGGCCCGGTCCAGACGACGTCGGGGTTCAGCGTCAGCACCGGCCCCGGACCCAGCAGCGGCAGGGCCTTCCTCAGCCCGCCGCCGGTTTCCAGCAGCGCGCCGCTTTCGTCCGAGACGACCACGTCGCTGCCCGCAAGGTGATCGACGATCTGCTGCCCGAGATGATGGGTGTTCACCACGATCCGCCGCGCCCCCCCCACGCGGGCGAGCGCGAGCGCATGGTCAAGCAGGGGGCGGCCGGCCACGGGGATCAGCGGCTTCGGCGTCACATCCGTCAGGGGGGCCATGCGCGTCCCCTTGCCGGCGGCGAACAGCATCAGGCTGTCGGGGGCGCTCATGGCGCGGTCCCGCAACGGGCGCGGATCGCCGCGATGATCTCGGGCGTGGGCGGGGGCACGTCGGCCAGCGCGGCGGCCAGCGGCGCCAGCGCCGGATGGCACAGGTTGCGGGTGATCGCCGCCCAGACGCGCGGCATCATGTCCAGATAGCGCGGCTTGCCGTCCCTCAGGCAGAGCCGCGTGAAGATGCCCATGATCCGCAGGTTCCGCTGCGCGCCCAGCAACGCATAGGCGGCACGGAACGCGGCATGATTCAGGCCGGTCGCGGTCAGATAGCGGACGATCGCGCCTTCCTCGATCTCGGGCGCCACGTCACGGCGGGCGTCCTGCAGGACCGAGGCCAGTTCATAAGCCGGATGCGTGGCCACGGCGTCCTGGAAGTCCAGAAGGCCAAGGGGCGCCTCGCCCTGCCAGACGAGGTTCTCGGCATGGAAGTCGCGCAAGGACACGACCGGCAGCGCGTCGGCGCAAAGATCGGCATGAAGGGCGGCGACGGCTTGCGGCACCGTTGTGCCCGCACCGGGGGCACCTGCAGCGGCGGCATAGTCTGCGAACAGCGCCACCTGTTCCGCCAATGCGGGGCCGTCGAGCGCAGGGACGAACTCCGGCGGGCGATGGGCGTGCAGGTCCACGATCAGGTCCGTGATGCGGTCGTAGATCGCGGGCGCGGTCTCGGGCGCGCGGTCCAGCACGCGGGCCACGAGATCGTCGCCCAGATCCTCGGCGATCAGCAGGCCCTGCGGTTCGGCCTCGGCCAAGATGGCAGGGGCGTGGAAGCCGCGTTGGCGCAGCCAGTCTGTCATGGCGAGATAGGGGGCCATCGCGCCGGTGGGGTCGTCCATCAGGACGGCGCTGCCCTGGTCACCGTGCAGCCGGAAATAGCGCCGGGCCGAGGCGTCCCCGGCCAGCGGCTCGACCCACACCTCGGCCCAGGGCGTGCCGCGCAGGAATTGCGCGATCTGAAGCAGCCGCGCGACACCCCGCCAACGGGCTGGATCGCCCGACAGGACGATCTGGCGGCGGTCCTCGCCCGCTGGCGTCAGCGCCACCGTCAGCGCGCCGGGCAGGGGCGCGCCCAGTCGGTCCGGCCATTCGATCAGGGTGACCGCCTGCTCCATCGCCTCGTCCAGGCCCAGTTCCACCAGTTCCGAGGGGTCGGTCAGGCGGTAAAGGTCGGCGTGCCAGATCTCGACTCCCGCCGCGTCGCGATAGGTCTGGACTAGGGTGAAGGTGGGGCTGGGCACGTCCTCGGCCGCATCGCCCTGGCGCGACCGGATCAGGGCGCGGGCGAAATGGGTCTTGCCCGCACCGACGGCGCCTTCCAGCAGCAGCGTGTCGCCGGGGCGCAGGACGGCCCCCAGCACGCGCGCCAGGGTCGCGGTCAGCGTTTCGTCGGCGTCGCCGAGGGCGGCGAGGGCGGGAAGGGGCGTGGTCATGCCCGCGAAACTATCGCCCCTGCGCGGCCGGGGAAAGATGCCGGGCCGGTCCGCCCAGCGCCGCGCCAAGAACAGCGGCGGCCTCGGCCAGTTGCGGCCCCAGCCCGGCCAGCGCCGCGTCGTCCAGCCGGGTCGAGGGGCCCGCCAGCCCCAGCGCCGCCACCGGGTCGCCCGCACCCCCGAAAACAGGGGCGGCGATGCCGTTCTGGCCCAAGGCGGATTCGCCCCGTTCCGTCAACCAGCCGCCGTGGCGCAGGGTGGCGAGGTCGGCGGTCAGCTCGCCCTGGTCCGTCAGCGTGCGCCCCGTCAGCGCGGGCAGGGGCGCCCGCCCCAGAAGCGCCCGGACCTGCGCCAAGGGCAGATGCGCGATCAGCGCCTTGCCGGGCGCGGTCGCGTGATAGGGCAGGCGGGTGCCGGGGGGCAACACGGCGCGCAGGCTGGATGCGCCCGGCACCTCTGCCACGACCAGCGCCGAATCGCCGTCCGCGACAGCCAGCACCGCCGTCTCGCCGCTGGCCTCGGCCAGTTGCGCCAGCACCGGGCGGGCGCGCTCGGCCAGGCCCCCGCGGCGCAGGAAGGCCGCGCCCAGGCGGAAGGCGCCGGGACCGACGCCCCACAACTGCGTGGCGAGATCGACCTCGGCCAGCCGCCGCGCGGCCAGCGCCCCCAGCAGCCGGTGCACCGTCGAGGGGGCGAGCCCCAGCTTGCGCCCCAGTTCGGAAAGCGACAGCCCGTCGCCTTCGGCCAGCGTTTCCAGCAGCATCAGCGCCCGGTCCACGGCAGGGGAGCCCGCCGCCGGACCCTCGCGCGCGGGGCGGCCAGAGGAGGGAGCAGGGCCTTTCTGCGGGCGGGTGTCGGTCATGGCGCGCGCCAAGCTGACGCAATTGGCGGCAGCCCGCAATCCGCATCGCGGAAAATACGGGGAAAGGCTTTGCGGCACCGGCACGCTGTTGCAGTCTGAAGGAAAGAACCGGGCCTGAGAACGTCGCCCGGGGGGAGGACACATGACCGATCTCACTCATCGACGCGCAGGCGTTCATCCAGTGGACGAGGTGCTGCCCGCGCCGCGCCTGTTCACGCTGGGCCTGCAGCACGTCCTTGTCATGTATGCGGGCGCCATCGCCGTGCCGCTGATCGTGGGCCGCGCCCTGCAACTGCCGCCCGAGGAGGTGGCCTTCCTGATCTCGGCCGACCTCTTCGTCTGCGGCATCGCCTCGATCATCCAGTCGCTGGGCATGGGGGCATGGCTGGGCGTCCGGATGCCGGTGATGATGGGCGTGACCTTTGCCGCCGTCGGACCGATGGTCGCCATCGCCCAGTCCATGCCGGGGCAGGAGGGGGCGCGCGCGCTCTTCGGCGCGGTGATCGGGGCGGGGGTGATCTCGATCTTTCTTGCGCCCGCTGTCAGCCGGATGCTGCGCTTCTTCCCGCCGGTCGTGACCGGCACGGTGATCCTGACCATCGGGGTCAGCCTGATGCCCATCGGCATCAACTGGATCTTCGGCCTGCAGGCGGGGCCGACCACGCCCACGCTGGTCGATCCGGCGATGCAGGCCTGGCTGGACGCGCAGGTCGCGGCGGGGGGCGTGCCCGAGGGGCTGAAGCTCGCGCCGACCGTGCCGAACCCGCTTTACGCCGCGCCCGGCAACATCCTGATCGCCGTTCTCGTGCTGGCCACGATCCTTCTGATCGCCCGCTTCGGCCGCGGCTTCGTGGCCAATATCGCCGTGCTGGTCGGCATTCTGGTCGGCGGCATCATCGCCGCCGCGCTGGGGCTGATGCATTTCGAGAAGGTCGCGGCCGCCGCCTGGTTCGCGCCGATCAAGCCCTTCCACTTCGGCACGCCGACCTTCGATCCCGTGATGATCCTGACCATGACCATGGTCATGCTGGTGGTGATGATCGAATCAACGGGGATGTTCCTTGCGCTCAGCGACATCGTGGACCAGCGCATCGACCAGCCGAGACTGGCCGCTGGCCTGCGGGCGGATGGCGTGGGAACGCTGCTGGGCGGGATCTTCAACACCTTCCCTTATACCTCGTTCAGCCAGAACGTCGGGCTCGTGGGCGTGACGGGCGTACGGTCGCGCCATGTCTGCGTGGCGGGCGGCATCATCATGATCGTGCTGGGGCTGATCCCCAAGATGGGCGCGCTGGTCGAGGCGCTGCCGACGGTCGTGCTGGGCGGCGCGGGGCTGGTGATGTTCGGCATGGTCGCGGCCACGGGTATCCGTGTGCTGTCGCGGGTCGATTTCGCGGCGAACCGCCACAACCTGTTCGTGGTGGCGGTGTCGCTGGGCATGGGGATGATCCCGATGATCGCGGGCAACTTCGACCAGTGGCTGCCCGCCTCCACCAAGGTCCTGACCCATTCGGGCATCCTGCTGGCGGCCGTCTCGGCGGTGGGGCTGAACTGGTTCTTCAACGGCGCGCGCCAGCTTGACCGGGCCGAGTTGTCCCGCGCCGCGGCCCAGGCCGACGCGCACTGACCGGGGGGGCTTCGGCCCCCTTTTACCGTTCCAGCAGGGCTTGGCGCGCTTGGGCATATTCGCGCGCCAGCCGCTCCACCAGCGCGGCGGCGGGCACCACCTCGCGCACCGCGCCGATCCCTTGGCCCGAGCCCCAGATCTGGCTCCAGGCTTTGGCCTTCCCGGCAGACTTGCCGAAGTCCATTCCCTCGCCATGGCTGGCATCCAGCGCGTCCGGGTCCATGCCCGCGCTGCGGATCGAGGGCTTGAGGTAGTTGCCGGCGATGCCGGTGAAGACGGGCGTGTAGACGATGTCCTCGGCGCCACTTTCCACGATCATCCGCTTGTAGTCGGTGACGGCGTTCGCTTCCTCGGTGGCGATGAAGGGGCTGCCGACATAGGCGAGGTCCGCCCCCATCGCCTGCGCGGCCAGTACCGCCCGGCCCGTGGCGATCGCGCCCGACAGCAGCAGCGGGCCGTCGAAGAACCCACGGATCTCCTGGACCAGCGCAAAGGGGCTTTGCGGTCCCGCATGACCGCCCGCGCCTGCCGCGACGGCGATCAGCCCGTCTGCGCCCTTTTCCAGCGCCTTCCGTGCGAAGGTGGCGTTGATGACGTCATGCAGCGCGATGCCGCCGCAGTCATGGGCGGCGGCGTTCACCTCGGGGCGGGCGCCGAGGCTGGTGATCCAGATCGGGACGCGGTGGCGGTGGCAGATCTCGATGTCGCGTTCGAGACGCGCGTTCGAGCGGTGGACGATCTGGTTCACCGCGAAGGGCGCGGCAGGGTTGTCGGGATTGGCCTGGTTGTGGCGGTCCAGTTCTTCCTGGATGCGGGTCAGCCAGGCATCCAGAAGCGGCGGCTCGCCGTCCCTCTCGCGCGCGTTCAGGGCCGGGAACGAGCCCACGATCCCTGCCTTGCACTGGGCGATGACCAAGTCGGGACCCGAGACGATGAACATGGGCGCGGCGACCACCGGCACGCGCAGGTTCGACAGGATCGGCGGCAGCATGGTTCCCCCCTCATGACCGGACGCGGGTCATGATGCGGGGCAGGGCGGGGGCCGCAACCCCCGCCGCTGCGTCAGAAGGGAAGCGGGTGCGCGCGGTGGAAGGCGTCGATGGCCTTCATGGCCTCGGCATTCAGCCGGACGTCCAGCCCGGCCAGCAGGTGGTCGAGCTGCGTCATCCGCGTGGCCCCGACGATCGGGATCGACGGGAAGGGCCGCTGCCGCACGAAGGCGATGGCCGCGTGGACCGGATCCAGCCCCAGCCCGCGCGCCATCTGCCCCCAGGCTTGGGCGGCGGCCAGGCCGCGCGGGGTCACGCGGCCGTGCAGGTCGCCCTCGCCGCCGCGCAGCCGCTCGTTCCCGGCGCGGCTGCCCTCGGGGATGCCGCCTGCGTATTTGCCCGTCAGCAGCCCGGCGGCCAGCGGCGAATAGGCCAGCAGCGTCACGTTCTCCTTGTGCCCGACCTCGGCCATGTCGGTGTCGTAAAGCCGGTGCAGCGGCCCGTATTCGTTCTGCACGGAGACCACGCGCGGCCCGCCCGTGCGCTCGGCCGCGGCCAGCCAGGACATGGTGCCCCAGGCGGTCTCGTTCGACAGGCCGAACTCGCGCACCTTGCCGGCGGCGACCACGTCGCGCAAGGCGTCGAGGATGCCCTCCATGTGGTCCTGCGCGCGCGCCTTCGAGGCGCGGCTCGGGTCATAGGTCCAGTTCTGCCGGAAGGCGTAGCTGCCGCGCTTGGGCCAGTGAAGCTGGTAAAGGTCGATGTGGTCGGTCCGCAGCCGCCGCAGCGAATCGTCCACGGCCTGGGCGATGTTGCCGGGCTCGAACCCCTTGCCGCCACGGGTGTGGCCGCCGTTCGGGCCGCTGGCCTTGGTGGCGATCTGCAGCCGGTCGCGTCCCCCGCGCGAGGCGAGCCATTCGCCGATGATCTCCTCGGTCCGGCCATAGGTCTCGGCCGCGGCGGGGTTCACCGGATACATCTCGGCGGTGTCCCAGAAAGTGATCCCGGCGCCGATCGCCCGGTCCATCTGGGCCAGAGCCTCGTCCTTCGGGGTGTCCTTGCCGAAGGTCATGGTGCCCAGGCAGATGTCGCTGACGGCCAGCCCGCCCAGCTTGCGTGTGTCGATCATGGATGGTCCTGTCGCGGATGCGCACGCAACCTGACAGCGGCGCCTGGCGCGTGCAACCCGGTCAACCGCCCGCGGCCGGGAAGCTTGCGTCGAAGACCCGGCCGTCGGTGTCCTCGGCATGGGCCGTGATCGGCTGGCCGTTCGGCTTGTAGCCCAAGCGGAAGACGGGGTTCTCGGAAATCGAGATGCCGCCCTCCATGGTCATCAGCGTCTCGTCGCCCTGCTTCAGTTCGATGGTCTGGACGAACTCGGCCGGGATGTTCAGCAGCGTCACCTGGTCGCGCTGCAGACCCGAGAAATTGGGATGGCGGATCATCAGCGTCCCCATCGCGCGAGCGTCGGCTGGTTCGCTGCGGAAGCGCATCTCGCCCATCCCCTCGCGCGCCTTGGCGCCGCCGCCCGCCGGGGCCGCGCAGCCGCCCGAGGCCTTGACGAAACGCCCCGCCATGACCTGCCGCCCGTCCTCCAGCGTGGCGATGGCGCGGACGTCGGAATAGGCGTCCACCCGCACCCGGACCTCGAAGTCGAGGGGCGCGGTGGCGGGGCCGAAGGTGAACTCTCCAGCGACCGGGGCGGGGTTCTGGTCGATGACCAGCGCCAGCTTGGTGATGCGCGGGGCTCCGGGGGCCTGGGTCACGCGGATCGGGACCAGCGCCGGGTTTTCCGCCCGCATCGGTGCGTCGAGGTCGAAGACAGCCGGGTCGATGGGAGGCTCGGTATCCGTGCCGATCACGCCCGAACGCATGTCCTCCCAGGCAGGCGAGGGTTGCAGGGGATTGTCGGCCGCCAGCGTGGGTCCGGCCGCAAGCGACAGTGCAAGGACGGCAAGCCGGATGGGGGTGGCAAGGACAGGGGACATGGCGAATCTCCCTTGCGCCGATGGGATCGGCGCGGATGCGCGGCAATGGTGACAAGGCAGGGGCCGATGCGGCGACCCCGACGAAGGTCGTAGAAGCCTGCCTGCCTACTGCACGCCGCGCCGTCGGACGCCATCCTTCGCGCAGGAGGCCCGTCCATGCATGTCCTGATCCTGACCGCCTGCCTTGCCGCCGACCCCTCGCTCTGCGCGGACCGGCTGCTGCCTGCGGTGCAATCCCCGGATGCCGCCGCCTGTGAAGCCCGGGCCGCGCAGGCAGCCGCCGCATGGCTGGTCGCCCATACGGACCTGTCGGGCCGGGACTGGCGCTGCGCTCCGCTGTCCGATGCCCCCGCCCTGGATCTGACCGAGGTCGCCCCCGGCGTCCATGTCCATCGCGGCGCCGAGGCGCCGCTTTCCCCCGGGAATCGCGGCTGGATCGCCAATCTCGGCGTGGTGCTGGGCCAGGACCGCGTGGCCGTCATAGACCCCGGCGGATCGCGCGAACAGGGCGAGGCGCTTTATGCCGCCATCCGCCGCCTGACCGACCTGCCGATCGGCCCCGTGGTCCTGACCCACATGCACCCCGACCACATCGCCGGCGCCGAGGTTTTCGCCGAGGCCGGCGCCGAGATCATCGCCGACGCCCGGCTGCCCGAGGCGCTGGAACTGCGCCGCGACACCTGGGCCGAAAGCATTCCTGCCCAGATCGGTGCCGCGGCATGGGCGGGCACCGTCATGATCGGGCCGACCCGCACCGTCGAAGGCCCCGAAACGCTGGATCTCGGCGGCCGCAGCCTGGAACTCGTGCCCGCGCCCCCTGCCCATACCGACACTGACCTGACCGTGCGCGACAGCGCCACCGGCGCGCTGTTCACGGGCGACCTCGTGTTCCGAGGGCTGACGCCGGTGGTGGACGGCTCGCTGAAGGGCTGGCTCGACTGGCTGGCGGGATCCCATGACGGCGTCCCGGTGATCCCGGGGCACGGACCGGTGGCGGGATCGTTCAAGGAAGCCGGTGCCGCGCAGGGCAGCTATCTGGCGGCGCTGCGCGACGCCGTGCGGCAGGCGCTGGACGCGGGCTTGGGGCTGTCCGAGGCTGTTCCCGCCGTGGGGCGGACCATGGCGCCGCTCGCGACCGGCTGGGCCGATTTCGAGGCGACGACCGCGCGCAATGCCGCCGCCGCCTATGCCGAGCTGGAGTGGGAGTGAGCCCTCCGGCCCCTTGCATGCGAACCAAACGCGCCCCTGCCGCGTTCGGGGCCACAGCCGCAGGGAGCGGATGATGGCGACAGGAAATATCGTCGATCCGCAGGAGGCCGCCGTCAGCGCGGGCTTGGTCTATGTCAGCGACACCGAACCGGGCATCACCCGCCGCCGCGCCGGCAAGGGCTTCAGCTACCGCGATGTCCAGGGCAGGACGGTGAAGGACAAGGAGGTGCTGGCCCGCATCCGCGCGCTGGCGATCCCGCCGGCCTATACCGACGTCTGGATCTGCGCCGACCCCGACGGACATATCCAGGCCACGGGCCGCGACGCGCGGGGGCGCAAGCAGTATCGCTACCACCCCCGCTTCCGCGAGGTCCGCGACAGCACGAAATACGAGCGGATGCTGGACTTCGCCGCGGCCCTTCCCGCCTTGCGCGCCCGCGTGGACGAGGACATGCGCCTCCGGGGGATGCCGCGCGAGAAGGTGCTGGCGACGGTCGTGCACCTGCTGGAAACGACGATGATCCGGGTCGGCAACGCGGATTATGCGAAACAGAACAAGTCGCACGGGTTGACCACCCTGAACGACCGGCACGTGAAGATCGAGGGCGCGCAGGTGCGCTTCCGCTTCAAGGGGAAAAGCGGCAAGGAATGGAACCTCGGCATCCGCGACCGCCGGGTGGCGCGGATCGTCAAGGCCAGCCAGGACCTGCCGGGCCAGCAGCTGTTCCAGTATCTCGACGACGCCGGCGAGCGGCGCACAGTCACCTCGGGCGACGTGAACGCTTACTTGCGCGAGATTTCCGGCACCGACATCACCGCCAAGGACTTCCGCACCTGGACCGGCACGGTGCTGGCGGCGCTGGCATTGGCCGAATACGAGAAGGCCGACAGCGCGGCCGCCGCCAAGCGCAACGTCCGCGAGGCGATCGAGCAGGTCTCGGCCCGCCTCGGCAACACCCCCACGATCTGCCGCAAGTGCTATGTCCACCCGCAGGTGATCGACAGCTACCTGTCCGATGATCTGGCGCTGGAAATCGGCGAGGAGATCGCCGAGGAACTGGACGGACCCGCCCTGCGCCCTGAGGAGCGGCGGGTGCTCGAGTTCCTGAAGCAAAGGCTCGCCGCATGAACCGCATCACCGCGACCCCCGCCGCGCTGGACCTGCTGGCCGAGATCGAGGCCGCGCATGGCCCCGTGATGTTCCACCTGTCGGGGGGCTGCTGCGACGGGACCGCGCCCATGGTCTACGCGCAGGGCGACTTCCGCATCGGATCCAACGACGTGCAGCTTGGCACCGTGGGCACCGCGCCCTTCTGGACCGGCAGCCTTCAGGCCGAGGCCTGGGCCGACACCGACCTGCTGGTGGACGCGGTGCCGGGGCGCGGGTCGGGATTCAGCCTCGACAACGCGATGGACCGCCATTTCGTCCTGCGCCCGCCCACTTGCGCCGCCTGAGCGGACGGGCCACATCGCGGGGCAAGCGAAAGGGGGCGACATGGCGCACAAGGTGTTCATCGACGGCGAGGCCGGGACCACGGGGCTGCAGATCCGCGACCGCCTGGCGCCCCGCACCGACATCGAGCTGGTCCAGCTCGACCCCGCCCGCCGCAAGGACCCCGAGGCCCGGCGCGAGGCGCTGGCAAGCGCCGAGATTGCTATCCTCTGCCTGCCCGATGCCGCCGCCAGGGAAGCGGTCGCGCTGGCCGAGGGGCTGGAGGTGCGCTTCATCGACGCCTCGACCGCGCATCGCGTGGCGGATGGCTGGGCCTTCGGCTTTCCCGAACTGGCCCCCGGCGCGCGCGAGGCCATCGCCGGTTCCGCCCGGGTATCGAACCCCGGCTGCTATTCCACCGGCGCCATCGCGCTCGCCGCGCCTCTCGTTGCGGCGGGGCTGGTTGCCCCCGACGAGATCGCCTCGATCAACGCGGTGTCCGGCTATACCGGCGGTGGCAAGGAACTGATCGCCGAGATGGAGGCCGACGGCGCCCCGGCACATTTCGTCTATGCGCTGGGCCAGGGCCACAAGCACCTGCCAGAGATCATCAAGCATTCGAAGCTGACCCGCCGCCCGGTCTTCGCGCCCTCCGTGGGCCAGTTCGCCCAGGGCATGGTCGTGCAGATCCCCTTGCAGTTTCAGGGCCGCAAGCTGGCCGACCTCCGCGAGGCGCTGGCCCGCCACTATGAGGGTTCGCGCTTCGTCAAGGTGGTCGATCCCGTCGCCCGCGTGGTCCCGACCGTGCTGAACGACACCAACGAGATGCACCTGTCGGTCCATGGCAGCGACGAGAACGGCTGCGCGGTGCTGGTGGCCGTGCTGGACAACCTCGGCAAGGGCGCCTCGGGCGCGGCGGTGCAGAACCTCAACCTGATGATCGGTGCGGACGAGGCGGCGGGGCTCTAGGTCCCGCCGCGGCCGGTCCCCGATCCCGAAGACGGAAAGGGGATTGGCCATGAGCAGGACAGTCAAGGCTCCGGCGTGATGCTGCTTAGCCCCCGAGGGACTGAGCGGGCCGGGACACTGCGTCCTTGAAAGCTCGGCCACGCGCCGGCCTGTCGTACGGAGTGCGGGCCAGGGTATCGTGTGCGGCTGACCTTTGGCCAGCGCCCGGGGGCGAGGCCGTGAAGACGGTTCCAGCCGTCAGTTCTCGAGCCCGAAGGCGGGATGATAGCGAACCCGGCCGTAGGCAGGCTGGGCGAAGGGCAGTGCCAGAACATAGCCGGCCGGGATGCCGGGGACCACGATCCGCGGATCGGCAGCGAAGCCGAAGCGCCCGTAATATGCCGGATCTCCGACCAGCACCGCGCCTTGCGCCCCCTCAGCCCGCAGGCGCGCCAACGCCGCCTTCATCAGCGCCGAAGCGACGCCCTGCGACTGCCGGTCGGGCCTGACCGCGACCGGGCCAATGCCGGACCAGCCGGGCGCCTCTCCGATGCGGACGGGCGAGGCGGCGAGATGGCCTGCGATGCCGTCATCTCCCTCTGCCAGCAGTGACAGGGTGAGGGCACCCGCTGCGCGCAGATCGTCCACGATCTGCGCCTCGGTCCCGCTGGAATGGGCCGCGTCCCGGAAGGCCTCTGTGATCAGCCTGCGGATCGCCTCTGCATCCTCGAGCGTCTCGTCACGAAGCGTCAGGCCCGGAACGGGCACGGCTGCTCAGTCCGCCTTGATCTGGCGCGCTTCGCCGACCAGCATGATCGGAATGCCGGCACGGATCGGGAAGGCCAGCCCCGCCCGACGCGAGACCAACTCCTGCCGGGCCGCGTCATAATCCAGCGCACCATGCGTGACCGGGCAGACCAGCGCTTCCAGCATGTGCCGGTCGAAGGCGGGGGCGGGGGCTTGAGTTGTCAATGCAGCATCTCCTCGTCGTCGCCGCCGCCATGCAGGGCATATTCCAGCAGCCCGTCCAGCATCTCGCGCCGGGCGGGCAGGTCCACGGCCTCTAGCAGGGCCTGCTTTTCCTCGACGCCCAGGGGCAGCAGCATGGACAGGCTGTTGACCAGCAACTCGTCGTCGGCCTCCTCGGCGGCGTTCCAGTCGGTCGAAAGCTCGCGTTCGGCCATGTAGCGGCGCAGCCGCTCGATAAAGGCCGGGCGGTCGAACTCCTGGTCTGGCGGGACCGAGGGGGCGCGGTCGGCCCGGAAGGGCGTCCAGTCCACCCGGCCGCGCAAATAGGGGGTGAAGCCCTCGATCGCCTCGACCAGCCGGAAGCGCGAGATCGCCCGAAGCGAGATCATCAGCCGCCCGTCGTCCATTTCCGAGAACATCGTGACGCGGCCGGCCGTGCCCACGGCGGCCAAGCCGTCGCCGACAGGCTGGATCATGCCGATCAGCCGGTGGCCGGATTTCAGCGCATCCTCCAGCATCTGCAGGTAGCGCGGCTCGAAGATGTGCAGCGGCAGGCGCGTGCGCGGCAGCAGCACCGCGCCCGGCAGGGGAAACAGCGGGATCGTGTCGGGCAGGGCGCCGCGCGGGGTCACGCGAAGATCAGCGACGACAGCCGCCGGCGCCCCTTCTGCACCAGCGGATCGGTGGGCTTGAGCGAATCGAAGATCGTCAGCAGCTGCGCCTTGGCCGCGCCCTCGTTCCAGTCGCGGTCGCGGCGGAAGGATTCGAGCAGCTGGTCGATCGCCTCCTCGACTCGGCCGGCCGCGTGCAGGGCGGTGGCATAGTCGAAGCGCGCCTGGTGATCGGCGGGATCGGCGCTGACCCGCGATTCCAGGTCTGCCAGTGGCCCAGCCTTCTCGGCCTGCCGCGCCAGCGCGAGCTGCGCGCGGGCAGACTCGACCGGGGCGGCATTGGTGGCGGCAGGAGGCACCTGCCCCAGCGCTTCCTCGGCGGATGCGACATCGCCCGCGGCCAGATGCGCGCGGACCAGCCCGCCCCAGGCTTCGGCGTTCTCGGGTTCTTCGCCCAGGATCGCGGCGAAGGTTTCGGCCGCGTCCAGCGCCGCGCCTTCGGCCAGCATCGCCTCGGCGGCTTCCAGCGCCGCGCCAAGGCCGCCGTCATCGCCCCCCAGCGCCACCAGCTTTTCCACGAACTGCTTGATCTGGCTTTGGGGGATCGCGCCCTGGAATGCATCGACAGGGCGGCCCTGGAAGAAGGCATAAACGGTCGGGATCGACTGCACGCGCAACTGGCCCGCGATCATCTGGTTCTCGTCCACGTTGACCTTTGCCATGCGGACGCGGCCCTTGTGGCGGGCGACCTCGGCTTCCAGTTGCGGGCCCAGCGTCTTGCAGGGGCCGCACCAGGGCGCCCAGAAATCGACGATCACCGGCACCTGCATGGATGCGTCCACGACCTCGGCCATGAAGACCGCCTCCGTCACGTCCTTGATGAAATCGGCGGTGTTCGGCGCTGTCTCGCCCGAGCCTTGCAGCAGCATCGTCCTGATCCCCGGCTGTTTCCTTGCTTGGCCGCAATATGGGCGCTGCGGCGGGGGACCGGAAGGGGCCTTGCTTACACCCTCAGGTCGAAGCAGGCGAAGACGGGAACGTGGTCGCTGGGCTGCTCCCACCCGCGGACGGGGCGCAGGATGCGGCTGGCGTGACCCGCCTGAGCGATGTCGGACGTGGCCCAGATGTGGTCCAGCCTGCGGCCCTTGTCGGCGGCGTCCCAGTCGCGGGCGCGATAGCTCCACCAGGAATAAAGCTTGCCTTCGGGGATGTCCTTGCGGGTGACGTCCACCCAGGCGCCCGCATCCTGGGCCTGCGCCAGATGCTCGATCTCGATGGGCGTGTGGCTGACGATCTTCTGCATCGCCTTGTGCGACCAGACATCATCCTCCAGCGGCGCGATGTTGAGATCGCCCACGAGGATGGACCGCTCGGGCCGGTCCGCGTGGAAGCTGTCGCGCATGTCGGTCAGGTAGTCGAGCTTCTGGCCGAACTTGACGTTGACCTCGCGGTCCGGAACGTCGCCCCCTGCGGGCACATAGACGTTGTGGATGGTGACGCCGTTTTCCAGCCGCGCCGCGACATGGCGGGCGTGGCCAAGTCCCGCATGGTCGCGGTCGCCCGCATCGGTGATCGGCAGGCGCGACATGATGGCGACGCCATTGTAGCCGCGCTGGCCCCGCGCCACGATCCAGCGGTAGCCGAGATCGTGGAACAGCTCGAAGGGCATCTTCTCGACCGGCGACTTGCATTCCTGCAGGCACAGGATGTCCGGGGCTTCCTCGCCCAGCAGACGGGTGACCAGACCGGCCCGCAGGCGGACCGAGTTGATGTTCCAGGTGGCAATGGTGAACATGGGCGCGACTTAACGCGCAGCGCGGGAAAGGGAAAGCCGATGAACCAGCTTGTGGACGGGGTCTGGACCAAGGGCAGCATCGGGGCGTCGAAGAAGGACGGCGCGTACAAGCGCCAGAACGCGGGCTTCCGCAACTGGATCACGCCGGACGGCGCGGCCGGACCCTCGGGGCAGGGGGGCTTTGCCGCCGAAAGCGGGCGCTATCACCTTTACGTCTCCTACGCCTGCCCCTGGGCGCACCGGACACTGATCTTCCGCGAACTCAAGGGCCTGGCGCCGCATATCGACGTCTCGGTGGTCCATCCGGTGATGGGGGACGAGGGCTGGACCTTTTCCACCAGTTTCGACGGCGCCACGGGTGATACGCTGTTCGAAGCGGACTACCTGCGCGAAATCTACCTGCGCGCCGATCCGAAGATGACCGGCAAGGTCACGGTGCCGGTCCTGTGGGACAAGCAGCAGAACACCATCGCCTCGAACGAATCGAGCGAGATCATCCGCATGTTCGACAGCGCCTTCGACGCGCTGACCGGCAGCGATACCCATTTCTGGCCCGATGACCTGCGCGACGCCATCGAGGCGGTGAACGAGCGCGTTTATCCCCACTTCAACAATGGGGTCTATCGCGCGGGCTTCGCCGCCCGGCAGGAAGCCTATGACGAGGCGGTGGGCCCCGTCTTCGAGACAATGGAATGGGCCGACGACCTCCTGTCCCGCAACCGCTACCTGACCGGAGACCAGCTGACCGAGGCCGACTGGCGGATGTTCACCAGCGCCGTGCGCTTCGACACGGTCTATCACACGCATTTCAAATGCAACCGTCAGTGGCTGCGCGATTATCCGAATCTCTGGGCCTGGACGCGCGAGCTTTACCAGATGCCGGGCATCGCGCCCACGGTGCGGCAGGACCACATCACCCACCATTACTATCGCAGCCATCCCGACCTGAACCCGCACGGACTGATCCCGATCAACCCGGTGATCGCCTGGGACGAGCCGCACGGCCGCGGTTGAAACCCGGCAAGAAAAAACCCCGGCGAAAACGCCGGGGCCAGTGAGACAGGGAGGGAGGAATGTGGCCGCGTCCCCGACCACTGGGCTTCGTCCTGTTCAACCCGCGGCTGCGCGGCGGGTTCCCGGCGCCGGTTGAAATAATTACGCCACCAGCCGGTAGCCGCCGCTTTCCGTCACCAGCAGCCGCGCGTTGGAAGGATCGGGCTCGATCTTCTGGCGCAGGCGGTAGATGTGGGTTTCCAGCGTGTGGGTGGTGACGCCCGCGTTGTAGCCCCAGACCTCGTGCAGCAGCACGTCGCGCGGCACCACCCCGTCCTGCGCGCGATACAGGAACTTGAGGATGTTGGTTTCCTTCTCGGTCAGGCGGATCTTCCGGTCCTTGCCGTCGATCAGCATCTTCATCGAGGGCTTGAAGGTGTAGGGCCCAAGTTGGAAGATCGCGTCCTCGGACTGCTCGTGCGTGCGAAGCTGGGCGCGCAGGCGGGCCAGAAGAACGGGGAACTTGAAGGGCTTGGTGATGTAGTCGTTGGCCCCGGAATCCAGCCCCAGGATCGTGTCGGCGTCCGTGTCATGGCCGGTCAGCATGACGATGGGGCATTTCACGCCCTGCTTGCGCATCCGCTTGCAGAGTTCGCGCCCGTCGGTGTCGGGCAGACCCACGTCCAGCACCACCAGGTCGAAGATGGCGCCCTTGGTCTTCTCGATCGCCTCGGCCCCGCTGCCGGCCTCGAAGACGTCGAAATCCTCGGTGGCGACCAGCTGCTCGGCCAGCGCCTCGCGCAGGTCTTCCTCATCGTCGACAAGCAGGATCTTCTTCAGTCCGGCCATGGGAACCTCCTTCGGTTGACGTTTGCGCGAAGATGGCCCTGCGGGCACCCACGTCCAGCGGGTTGCAATGTTTCTCACAAGCAGTTGTGGCCCGGCGCCCTTATGTTACGGAATGTTTCAGGATTTATGGCCCGATGACCCTGCTGCCCACCCTGACCGAGACGATCAGCCGCGCCCGCACCGACCTGCGGGTGGGGCTGCCGGTCGTGATTGACGGCCATCTGGCGGCGGCGGTGGAAACGCTGGCACCCGCCCGGCTGGCGGCGCTGCGGGGCTTCGGCAAGCCCGTGCTTGCGCTGACCGACCGCCGGGCCGAGACGCTGAAGGCGCGCGCCTATGACGGCGATCTCGCCCGCGTCGAGGTGCCGGGGGATGCTGACCTCACCTGGCTGCGGGCCGTGGCCGACCCCTCGGACGACCTGCGGGTGCCGATGAAGGGGCCGCTGTTCACCCGGCGCGAAGGGGATGCGAGCGCCCATCGTGCGGCGCTGGCACTTGCCAAGTCGGCCGAGCTTCTGCCCGCGGTGCTGATGGTGCCCGTGACCGCGCCGCCCCCCGGCCTGACGATCCTGCCCGCCGGTCCCGTACTGGCGCAGCTGGCGGCCGAAACGGCGCTGGCTCCGGTTGCCGCCGCGCGCCTGCCCATCGCGGCGGCCGAGCACACGCGCCTGCACATCCTGCGTGCCGAGGACGGCGGGTCCGAGCATTACGCGGTCGAGATCGGCGATCCGTCCCGTGACGCCCCCGTGCTGGCGCGGCTGCATTCGGCCTGCTTCACCGGCGACGTGCTGGGCAGCCTCAAGTGCGACTGCGGGCCACAGTTGCACGCGGCCTTGGCGGCCATGGGGACGGCAGGCGCGGGCGTGCTGCTGTATCTGAACCAGGAGGGGCGGGGCATCGGGCTGGCCAACAAGATGCGCGCCTATGATCTGCAATCCCAAGGCTTCGACACGGTGCAGGCCAATCACCGGCTGGGCTTCGAGGATGACGAACGCGACTTCCGCCTGGGCGCGGCGATGCTGCGGCGGTTAGGCTTTTCGTCAGTGCGGCTGATGACGAACAACCCGCGCAAGGTGGCGATGATGGAAGGCCACGGCATCCGCGTGGTCGAGCGCGTGCCCCTGCAGGTCGGCCGCAACCGCTGGAACGACGCCTACCTGACCGTCAAGCGCGACAAGTCGGGGCACCTGCTGTGATCCCCCGCCCCGGGGACATGCTGCTGACGCCTGCCGGTCTGCGCTTTGCGGGCCGGCTGATTCCCTGCAGTATCGGCCGGGGCGGCGTCTCGGCTGCCAAGCGCGAGGGCGACGGTGCCACCCCGGCCGGCATCCACCGGATCGTCGGGCTGCTCTACCGTCCCGACCGCATCGTGCGGCCCGCGCCTTGGGCGGAAGCGATCGGACCACGCCACCTCTGGTGCGACGAAAGCGGCCATCCGGCCTATAACCACTGGGTGCAGGCGCCCTTTGCCGCCAGCCATGAACGCCTGCGGCGGGCCGATCCGCTGTATGATCTGGTGCTGGTCACCGACTGGAACTGGCCCGAGGCGAAGGCGGGACAGGGCTCGGCCATCTTTCTGCACCAATGGCGCAGGCCCCGCTATCCGACGGCGGGCTGCATCGCCTTCGCCCGCCGCGACCTGATCCGCCTGGCCGCCGAGGCCGCGCCGGGGACCAGGCTGGTCGTGCCGGCAACGCTGTCCGGCCGCCTTGGCCACCGCGGGGCCGTCGCCCAGACGGCATGAGGCTTTCCGCCGCCCGATCCGCGCTTATGCTCTCCCCATGACAGAGCCGATCCAGACCTTTCCACGTCCGTCCGTTCCGCGCGCCTTCATGGGCGTCATCCTGGCCTGTGTGGCTGTCCAGCTGCTGATGCTGGTGCCCGCCTGGGACGAATGGGGGATGCTGCACGGCGCCCTGTGGCCGCAGCTGTTCCAGAATGTCCGGCCGATGTTCCCCGGCCAGCAGGTGACGATGTTCCTGACCTACGGCTTCCTGCACGGGGGGCTGCTGCACCTGGGGATGAACATGCTGGCGCTTTACGTGCTGGCCCGCTCGCTGTCGCTGGCGATGTCCGGGGCGGCCATGGTGGCGCTGTATGTCGTGGCACAGGTCGCGGCAGGGGCGGTGCAACTGTGGCTCTCTGACAGCCCCCTGCCGGTGGTGGGGGCCTCGGGCGCGATCTTCGGACTGGCGGGGGCCGAGATCGCCATCGCCGCCCGTATCCAGCTGGGCAAGGGCGGCAGCCTGCGCCCGCTCATGGGCCCGGTCCTGCAGTTCGTCCTGCTGAACGTCCTGCTGACGCTGGCCGTGCCGAACATCGCCTGGCAGGCCCATCTGGGCGGGGCCGTGGCCGGGCTTGCCATGGGCCTGCTTTACCGGCCCCACCAGCGCTGATTCAGGCCTGCGGCGGAGGTTCGTCGCCGGAGGCTGCGGGCGAATCCTTCCCTTGCGGGAGGGCGTCTGTCCCCGGCGTTTCCTCGGCGGGCGCTTGTGCCTCGGCGCCGGGCTGCGGAACGATCTCTTCGCCCCGCGTTTCCCCCGAGGGCTCCTGCGGTAAAGCCTCGGATTCCGGCTCGCTGTCGGGCGCGCCGCTCAGACGCCGCATCGCGGGGCGCAGAGCCTCGGCCGAAATGTGGACCAGGGCCGCAGCTTCAAGTTCCGGCTCGCGTGACAGGTGCTCGGCCAGCAGCCGGTGCGCGAGCCCGTAGCCCGCCCATTTCCGGATGTTGCCCTTCCCCTCGAACCACAGCCCGCGGTCGAGGTCACGCCAGGCCCATTCCGTCATCGCCCGCTTCGCCAGCCCCGAGGGCGGCGTGGCCGCGTCCCAGGGGTCGGGCACGCCGCCCAGAACCTGCACGACGAAATGTCCGGCCAGCCCCTCGCTGACCAGCACCTCGCCCAGGGATCGGCCATAGCCTGGCCCGTCCCAGCGGGCGACGTGGTGCAGTTCGCGCAGCATCCGTCGCACCGTCAGTTCATGTGCAAAACGTGCGGGCGACAGGGTCAGCTCGACGACGCCGGGCGCAGGCGCGGCACCCATCACGCCCCAGTCGGAGCCGCCGTCGCCCGCCCGCACCACCACGTCGAAGTCGGGCAGGTCCAGGTGGTCCGCGACCCGCGCCACCGCCTCGGCGATGGCCGCGCGGACCTCGGGCATGATGCCGGTCAGCGCGTGGCGGGCGTTCAGGAAATGAACCTGCCAGTAGGGCATGGCGCGCCGGCTCCCGCGGTCAGACCTCGGGCACCAGGACCTCGCGCTTGCCGACGTGGTTCGCCGGGCTCACGACGCCCTGCTCCTCCATCTGCTCGACCAGCCGTGCGGCCTTGTTGTAGCCGATCGCCAGCTTGCGCTGGATGTAGCTGGTGGAACACTTGCGGTCCTTGGCCACGATCGCCACCGCCTGGTCATAGAGCGCATCGTCCGAGCCGTCCGAGGCCAGGATCGCGTCGATCTCGGCGTCGCGCTCGTCCTCGGGGCTTTCGACCACGTTGGACACATATTGCGGCGGTCCGAAGGACTTGAGGTGGTTGACGACCTCCTCGACCTCCTCATCCGAGACGAAAGGCCCGTGGACGCGGGTGATGCGCGAGCCTCCGGCCATGTAGAGCATGTCGCCCATGCCCAGAAGCTGCTCGGCCCCCTGCTCGCCCAGGATGGTGCGCGAGTCGATCTTGGAGGTGACCTGGAAGGAGATCCGGGTCGGGAAGTTCGCCTTGATCGTGCCCGTGATCACATCGACCGAGGGGCGCTGCGTCGCCATGACGATGTGGATGCCCGAGGCCCGTGCCATCTGGGCGAGGCGCTGGATGCAGGCCTCGATCTCTTTCCCCGCGACCATCATCAGGTCGGCCATCTCGTCCACGATGACGACGATATAGGGGAAGGTTTCGGGCTGGAACTCCTCGGTCTCGAAGACGGGCTCGCCGGTTTCCTCGTCGAAGCCGGTCTGCATGGTGCGGCGGAACAGTTCGCCTCGCGACAGCGCCTCGCGCACGCGGCTGTTGTAGCCCTCGATATTGCGGACGCCCATCTTGGACATCTTGCGATAGCGTTCCTCCATCTCGGAGACGACCCACTTGAGGGCCACGACGGCCTTCTTGGGGTCGGTCACGACGGGGGACAGCAGATGCGGGATGCCGTCATAGACCGACAGTTCCAGCATCTTGGGGTCGATCATGATCAGCCGGCATTCCTCGGGCGTCAGCTTGTAGAGAAGCGACAGGATCATCGTGTTGATGGCGACGGACTTCCCCGAGCCGGTGGTCCCCGCGATCAGCAGGTGCGGCATCTTGGCGAGGTTCGCCACGACGGGCTCGCCGCCAATGTCCTTGCCGAGCGCCAGCGGCAGCGGCACCGAGCTGTCGCCGAAGGCGCTGGCTGACAGGATCTCGCGCAGCACGACCTTTTCGCGGCGCTGGTTCGGAAGCTCGATCCCGATCACGGTGCGGCCGGGCACGGTCGAGACGCGGGCCGACAGCGCCGACATCGACCGGGCGATGTCGTCGGCAAGCCCGATCACGCGGCTGGCCTTCAGCCCCGGCGCGGGTTCCAGTTCGTACAGCGTGACCACCGGGCCGGGGTGGACGGCCGTGATCTGACCCTTGACGCCGTAGTCGTCCAGCACGGCCTCCAGCATCCGGGCGTTCTCGGCCAGGGCCTCGGGGCTTGCCGTGTGGCGCTCGACCGTGCCGGGGGCCGCCAGCAGCGACAGAGGCGGACGTTCATAGGCGACGGCGGCACTGTCATAGGACAGGCCCGGCTGCGCCTCGGCCATCGCCTGGCGCGAGGGCGCAAGGGGCCGCGCGGGCGGCATCACCACGCGCGAGGTGTCCGTGGGCGGCGCCGGAGGCACCGGCGGGACGGATTGCGCGCGCCCCGTCAACCGGGCGGTGACGGCGGAAAGGACCGAGCGGCCATCAGGCTCGGGCGTGGCTTCGGGTTCGTGATGGTGGCGGATCGCCTCGGTGATCCGCTCGCGCACGACCTGCGCGTCGGGGGCGGGGGCCGCCTCGTCATACTGGGGGGCGGGTTCGACCAGCTCGGGGGGCAGAGCCGCGTCCTCGGCCGGGGGCAGGGGGGCCGCGCGGCGCAGGCGCGAGAACATGGCCTGCTCGGAGGCCTGCGCCTCGGGCTCGGCTTCGGAAGGGGCCTCCTCTCCAGCCATGCGGCGGCGGCGTGCCTCGGCGCGGCGGCGGACTTCGCGCGCGGCGGCGACCGAAGCAGAGGCCCCGTGTCCCACCGCCGTCATGGCAAGGTCATAAGCGGTGGCCAGACCCGTGGCGAGGAAGCGGCCGATCCCCATCAGCTCGCGCCGGTCGAAGCCCAGCACGAAGGCCGCCATCGCCACTGCCCCTGCGGCGGTCAGCAGCGCCAGGATCTTCAGGCCCACAGCGGCGCTGAAGGGCAGGATGCCGATCATCCCCCCCATCAGCATGTCGCCCAGGTGCCCGCCCAGCCCGAAGCTCTGCGTCCAGCCGGGTGGCGGCACCATGGACGAGGCATGCAGCGAGGCCACGACCATGGCGATGGGCGTGAAGACGCCGCGCAAGAGCCGGTCCTCGCCCCGGTGCAGCATCAGCCGCAGGCCCCAGACGATCCCCGAGACGGCCAGCATCCAGCTGCCGTGCCCCACGATCATGAACAGCGCCGAGGCGATATAGGCCCCGACCCGCCCCAGCAGGTTCTGCGCCGGCTGGTCGGTCGCGGTGCCCACGCCCGGATCGTCAGGGTTGAAGGAAAACAGCATGGTGGCGACCAGCACGCCCGCGACGATCAGGCCTGCGCCGACCAGTTCCTTGACCCGTCGTTCCAGCGCCACCTGCGTGGTCTGGTCGAACAGCGGATCGCGGTGTTTCGCCTGCCAGCTGGCCATGCCCCGTTTACCCTTTCCCATACAGCGTGTCGCGGATGCGGGTCAGCGCATCCCCGGTTTCCCCGGCCGGGCCCACCAGCGCCACGCGGACGTAGCCCTTGCCCGGATTGCCCGCGTCGGTGTCGCGCGACAGGTAGGCGCCGGGCAGTACCTGCACCCCCGCCTCGGCCCAGAGCCTGCGGGCGGCGGCCTCGCCGTCTTCCACGGGCAGCCACAGGAAGAAGCCTCCCTCGGGCGGCACATAGCCCGGCACATTGCCGAAGACCCGGTCGGCGATGGCGTATTTTTCCTGATACAGCGCGCGGTTCGCCGCAACGTGATCCTCGTCGGCCCAGGCGGCCTCGCTGACGCGCTGGTGGGGCAGGGGGACCGGCGCGCCGGAATAGCTGCGCAGCGTCCGCAGCCGCGCAATGTGCTCCGCCGCGCCCGCGACAAAGCCCGAGCGCAGGCCGGGCAGGTTCGACCGCTTCGACAGCGAGTTGAACATCACGACCCGGTGGCCCAGCCCCATTCCCATGGCAACCGCCAGCGCGCCGGGCGGAGGCGCGCTGCGCCAGATCTCGGAATAGCACTCGTCGGCGAAGATCAGGAAATCATGCCGCTCGGCCAGCTCGACCAGCCGTTCCAGATAGTCGCGGCCCGCGACCGCGCCCTGGGGATTCGCGGGCGAGCAGAGATAGCAGATCGCGGCCGCGTCCAGCATGGCACGGTCGAGCGATTCGAAATCGGGCAGGTGGCCGGTCGCCCCGGTCGCGTTGACGAAGACGGGCTCGGCGCCCACTGCGGCGGCGGCCACGGCGTAAACCTGATAGAAGGGATTCGGCACGAGGATTCGCGGGGTGCCGCCGTTCTTGCGTTCGGGACACAGGGCCAGGGCCGCGTTGAACAGCCCCTCGCGCGTGCCGTTGACGCCCGTGATGCCCTCGGGCGGAACCTCGATCCCGTGACGCGTGCGAAGCCAGCCCGAGATTGCCGCCAGCAGGTCCGGCGTGCCCTCGTTCGGCGGGTATTTTCCCAGTTCGCCCACGGTCCGGGACAGGATCGGGGCGACGAAATCAGGGATTCCATGGCGCGGCTCGCCGATCGTCATGACGATCGGGTCGGGGCCGGGGGTCAGGTCGGACAAGAGCTTCCGCAGGCGCGGAAACGCATAATCCGGCAGGTTCGAAAACCGCTGGGGGGATGTCATGCTGCCTCGCTCTCACGGGATCTGCCGTCCCGTTTGGCGCCAGACTATCGGCAAAGGGCCAATGCGTCCAGACAAAGGCCGGAGGGGGTCAATCCCGCAGCGCGGCCTCGACGGACTGCGCCACACGCAGCAGGGCAAGGTCGCCCCCCGCCGCGCCCATCAGCATCAGCCCGCAGGCAGGCCGCGCCGTGGGCAGGCTGATGGAAGGCAGACCCATGGAATTGCCGATGCGTGTGTTGCGAAGTGCCAGCAGGTTCTCGGCCGCAAAGAAGATGGCGTCGTCTTCCAGCCGGGCGATTTCGGGCGGCAGGATCGGCGCGGTGGGCAGGATCACCGCGTCATAGGAGGCGACGGTGGCGGCCCAGTCCTCGCGCAAGCGGATCAGCTGTTCCCATCCCGCGACGTAATCGGCGGCGCTGACCTCACGGCCACCGCGGAAGCGTTCCAGAATCGGCAGATACATCACCTCGGGCGCGGCCTCGATCTGGTCGCGCCACAGGCCATAGGCTTCGGGGGCGAACAGCGTGGGCGAGAGCGCGGCTGCATCGGTGACACAGGCGGGCGCGGCGCGGGTGATCGAGACACCGGCGGCGGCAAGGCGCTCCACCGCCTCCTCGAAGGCGGCGACGGGTTCCTCGCGTGCGCCCTCGAAAGGCAGGCCGTCCAGCACCATCAGCCGCAGGCCGCGCGGCTCGGCCCCGCGCAGGTCCGGGGCGGGGATGCCCTGGATCAGCGCGAAGACCTCGGCGCAGTCCTCGACCGTCCGGGCCAGGGGCCCCACGACGTCGAAGCGCCGGCAGAGCGGCAGGGTGCCGGTCATGTCCACCGCGCCGGGGCTGGGCTTGAAGCCGACGATCCCGTTCCAGGCGGCAGGCAGGCGGATCGAGCCGCCGGTATCCGACCCGATGGCCGCCGCCGCCAGCCCCATCGCCACCGCCACCGCCGAGCCGCCCGAAGAGCCGCCCGCGACAAGACTCGCGTCATAGGCATTGGGCACCGTGGCGACCGTGGGGTTCAGCCCGAGGCCCGAAAAGGCCAGTTCCGTCATGTGGGTCTTGCCGAGGCACACCGCGCCCTGCAGTGTCGCCGTCGCCAGGACCGCTGCATCCTGGGCGGGAACGCGGCCTTCCAGCAGCATGGAGCCGGCCTCGGTCGCCACGCCTGCGCTGTCGATGTTGTCCTTCCACGCCAGCGCCACGCCGTCCAGCAGGCTGCGCCGCAGGCCGGCCTTGGCGCGGTCATGGGCGGCAATGGCCTCGGCCCGCGCCCGTTCGGGCGTGGTGCGGGCGAAGATACGAGGGCTCAGCGGCGCGCGCGCGATGGCGTCCAGATAGCCCTCGGCCAGATCGACGGGGCTGACCAGCCCGGCCATGATCGCGCGTCCCTGTTCCGTCGCCGACGCCTTGAGCCAGTCCATGCGGTGTTCCCTGAAAGTGTCGGCCATACGCTAACGGCGCCGGGCCGGGGCGGCAATGCCGGACCTGGGCGCTGCCCCGCTCGCCACTGCCATGGCCTTCCTTGCTGAAAACGGTCCACCGGACCCATTCGGCGGGGAAACAGCCTCGAAGACTGTTTCCTTCTTCGCCTCCTATCCGGGCGATCGAAAGCACGGGAGATCTGTACGAAGAAGATGGAGCGCGGTGGCATGCGCCTCATGGACCGTGGCCGGGCCGCAGGATAGGGTGCGGGCATGACCGTGGATCATGACATCATCATTGCCGGAGGCGGGCTGAACGGGCCCGCGCTGGCGCTTGCGCTGGCCCGGACGGGGCTGTCCGTCGCCGTCATCGACGCGCGTCCTGCCCGCGATCGGGCCGGGGAAGGCTTCGACGGGCGCGCCTATGCGCTGGCCCTGGCCTCGCGGCGGCTGCTGACGGCGCTGGGGCTGTGGGGCGGGCTGGCCGACAAGGCGCAGCCGATCCTGCGGGTCGAGGCGGCACAGGGGCAGCCGGGCGAGGGCGCGGGGCCGTTCCACCTGATCTTCGATTCGGCCGAGATCGAGGAAGGCCCGGTCGGCCACATGCTCGAGGACCGCTTCCTTTACGGGGCGCTGGTCGAGGCGATGGAAGGGCGCGTCACCCATCTGCCCGGCCGGCAGGTCACGGGGCAGGAGGAGCGCCCCGGCCATGTCGCCGTCACGCTGGACGACGGACGCGAGCTGACGGGGCGGCTGCTGGTCGGCGCGGACGGACGCGGCTCGGGCGTGGCGAGCCGGGCGGGGATCACCCGGCGCGGGCATGGCTACGGCCAGACGGCGCTGGTCTGCGCGGTCGATCATGAACGGCCCCACGACGGCACCGCCTGGCAGTATTTCATGCCGACCGGGCCGCTGGCGATCCTGCCCCTGCCGGGTAACCGCAGCTCGATCGTCTGGTCCGAGACAGACGAGAACGCCCGTGCCATCGCCGCCCTGCCGGACGAGGAGTTCCTGGAGGTCCTGCGCCCGCGCTTCGGCGACTATCTGGGCGAGATCCGGCTGGCGGGACCGCGATTCTCCTATCCGCTGAGCCTCAGCCTCGCTGAGTCCTACGTCGCCCCGCGCGTGGCGCTGGTGGGCGATGCCGCGCATGGCGTCCATCCGATCGCGGGGCAGGGGCTGAACCTCGGGCTGCGGGACGTGGCCGCCCTGGCCGAGGTCGTGGTGGAAGCCGCCCGGCGCGGCGAGGACATCGGCGCCCCCGACGTGCTGGACCGCTATCAGCGCTGGCGGCGATTCGACGCGACCGCTCTGGGGCTGGGGATGGACACGGTAAACCGGCTGTTTTCCAACGACCTTCCTGTCCTGCGGGGCGCGCGGGGCCTGGGGATGGGCCTTGTCACGGCCATTGCGCCCCTACGCCGCGCCTTCATGCGGCAGGCGGCGGGGCTGTCGGTGGCGCCCATGCCCCGGCTGCTGACGGGCCGCCCGCTGTAACCGGAACCCTCACTTGCGCGCGAGCGTTCGGGGCGGTGCCGTCCCTGTTTCGTGACGTGCAAGTCCTTGGAAAGGCGGTATCACTTCGCTCATGAACCTTCGCTCTCTCGCTCTTGCGCCCGCCTTCGCCCTGGTCTTCGCGCTGCCCGCGGCGGCCGAGAAGATCTCGCTCAATGAAATCTCGCGCTATCTCAACGGTCTCAAGACGGTGGTGGCCGACTTCACCCAGGTGAATGCCGATGGCTCGGTCACGCCGGGCCGCGTCTTCATCCACCGCCCCGGACGGGTGCGCTTCGAATACAAGGGCGACAGCACGCTGGTGCTGGCCTCGGGCGGACAGGTCGCGGTCTTCGACAGGAAGTCGAACACCGGCGCCCAGCAGTATCCGCTGTCGCGCACGCCGCTGAACATCATCCTGGCCGACAATGTGAACCTGGCCCGCAACGGCTCGGTCATCGGGCACAGCGAGCGCAAGAACACCACGGTGGTGACCGCCCAGGACCCCCAGCACCCGGAATACGGCAACATCCAGATGGTCTTCACGGCCAATCCGACCGAGCTGCGCCAGTGGGTCGTGACCGATGACACCGGCAAGAAGACGACGGTGATCCTGGGCGAGATGCAGAAGGGCGTGCAGATCCCGCCCTCGCGCTTTTCCATCACCTCCGAGGTCGAGCGCCGGCGCTGAGGCGCCGGGCTCCTGTGGCCGGGCTCAGGCCCGGCCGCAGGCCGAAAGCTGCGCCTGGTACATGACTGCGCGCTGCTGCACCTGCCCCGCGACGCCCAGCAGCCAGGTCTTGGACAAGTGGCTGCCCCGCGCATAGCCCGAGCGCCCCTCGTGATAGGCCAGATACTGGTTCGCCGCGTCCGCCTTGGACACGCCCAGCGCCTGCGCGGTGTTGTGCATGTACCATCCCATGAAATCGGTGGCGTCGCGGATGTCGTCGCGGCGCGCGCGGCGCTTGCCGGTGGATTTCAGGTATTCCTCCCAGGTGCCGTCCAGCGCCTGCGAATAGCCGTAGGCCGAGCTTTGCCGGCCGATGGGGATGATCCCCAGCGCATACTGGTGCGGCGTCCGGGCATCGCCGATGAACTTCGATTCCTGGTGGATCGAGGCCATCTGCACCGCGACCGGCACGCCCCAGCGGCGTTCCGCCGCCTTCATGGCGCGCAGGTAGGCCGGGCGCTGGGCCACGATCGAGCAGGCGTTGTCCAGGTCGCGCGGCGCCTTGAAGTTCCCGCCGCCGCCCCCGCAGGACGCGACCAGCATGACGATGGCCAGCTTCAGATAGGTGTTCATTGCCTGTGCCCTCGGGTTCTTTTCTTTTGAGGGCATCTTAGGGCCTCGCGTCGCCCTGTAAAATCGCCTTTGCGTCAGAAGGGGCAACGCTGCGCGGCGGCAGCCTGCCGGGTTTCCCTTGTATCCCGTGGGATGCAGTCGCTAATCTCGGACGACAATCTTGTCCGAGGGGGAGATTCAGAATGGCAGACAGCGACATCGTGATCCTGTCGGGCGTGCGAACCGCGATCGGCGGTTTCGGTGGCAGCCTGGCAAGCGTTCCGCCGATCGAGCTTGCGACCACGGTCGCGAAAGAGGCGATGGCCCGGGCGGGCGTCACGCCCGACCAGATCGGCAACGTGGCCTATGGCCATGTCATCAACACCGAGCCGCGCGACATGTACCTGTCCCGGGTGGCGATGCTGAACGCGGGCATCCCGGAAACCACCCCGGCGATGAACGTGAACCGGCTTTGCGGCTCGGGCGCGCAGGCCATCGCCTCGGCCGCGCAGTCGCTGATGCTGGGGGATGCGGACTTCGCGCTGGCGGGCGGCGCCGAAAGCATGAGCCGCGGGCCCTTCATCATTCCGTCCATGCGCCACGGCGCCAAGATGGGCGACCAGCAGGCGCTGGACATGATGGTGGGGGCGCTGACCGACCCGATGGGCACGGGCCACATGGGCGTGACGGCGGAAAACGTCGCCGCCGAGCACCAGATCAGCCGTGACGAGCAGGATGCCTTTGCGCTGGAAAGCCAGAAGCGCGCCGCCGAGGCCATCGCCGAGGGCCGCTTCAAGGACCAGATCGTCCCGATCCAGATCAAGACCCGCAAGGGCGTGATCAGCTTCGACACCGACGAGCATCCCAAGCAGACCTCGGCCGAGGCGCTGGCGGGCCTGCGCCCTGCCTTCAAGAAGGACGGCGGCAGCGTCACCGCCGGGAACGCCAGCGGCATCAACGACGGCGCGGCCGCCATCGTTCTGGCGCGCGCGGAAGCGGCCGAACGCGCGGGCCTCAAGCCGCGCGCGAAGCTGCTGGGCTATGCCCATGCGGGCGTGCGCCCCGAGGTCATGGGCATCGGCCCGATCCCGGCCGTCCAGAAGCTGATGGAAAAGATCGGCCTGACCGTGGACGACTTCGACGTGATCGAATCGAACGAGGCTTTCGCGGCTCAGGCGCTGGCGGTGAACAAGGGGCTCGGGCTCGATGCATCCAAGGTGAACCCGAACGGCGGCGCAATCGCGCTGGGCCACCCGATCGGCGCCACCGGCGCGATCCTGACGGTCAAGGCGCTCTATGAGCTTGAGCGCACGGGCGGCAAGTACGGGCTGATCACCATGTGCATCGGCGGCGGCCAGGGCATCGCGCTGGCAATCGAGCGCGTCTGACGCCTTTCGACAAAAAGGAACCCCGGCCGTGGATACGCGGCCGGGGTTTTTTCATGGGCGCCTGACGAGCGCCCGGGAAACCGAACGGGCCGCCCCCTGGGAACGGCCCGCGAGATCAGGAAGATGGTCCGGTTAGGGATGGATGATCCGTCCCAGACACGGGTTCTGCACCCTTGGGGCTGCCCTCAGGCGCTGGTCCCCCGTACTGTCCCGGCACCTCTCTCCAACATCACTCTCGACACTGGACCACCTCCTTTCAATGTTGCTCGTAGGGTTGAGGTTGGCACAGGCGGGCAACAAGTCAATAGCTGCGGACCGGCGCAGACAAGATTTTGCGGACCAGCACCCGGAAGGGCACAAGAGCCAGCACGGCAAGGGTCATCTTGCACATCCAGTCGGCAATTCCCAAAGACACCCACAGCGGCGCAAGCGGGCCCGTGCCCAGCAGCGGCACGGCCTCGTTCGACCAGCCGGTGTTGGCGTCGGCCGGCAGGAAGACGGCAAAGGCGATGGTGAAGAACAGCACCGTGTCCAGCACCGACCCCACGACCGAGGACAGGAACGGCGCCTGCCACCAGGTGTGGTGACGCAGGCGATCGAAAATCCACACGTCCAGCAACTGTGCCAGCAGGAAGGCGGCGCCCGAGGCCACGGCGATGCGCAGCGTCGTCGTGCCGCCTGCCGCCGCCGCCAGCGAGCAGAGGACGCCGATCACGAAGCCCGCCACCACCACCCGGCGCGCGGCCTGAAGACCGTGGATGCGGTTGGTGATGTCGGTGACGAGGAAAGCCACCGGATAGGTCAGCGCCCCCCAGGTGAGCCAGTCGCCCAGGCGGAACTGCACAAGGATGTTCGAGGCGAGCACGGTCGCGGCCATCGCCAGGATGGCGGGAAGGATCGGGCGCATGGATGGTTTCCGTTTTACAAGGTGGCGGAAGAACTCGGCCCCGCAAGGGCGGAACAAGGGGCGCCTATGCCGCGAGGGGAGCGAAGTCAAGAAAGAGGGGGCTTCGCCCCGCGCTACGCGCTCCCCGGGATATTTGGGCGAAGAAGAGCAAGGGGAGGCTTCACCGCACCCGGTATTCGACCAGTTCGGTGCGCTGGACGAACAGGAAGTTGTCGTCCGAGACCATGGTGATGCGGATGCCCTGGCCGTCGGCCCAGACGGCGATGCCTTCGAGGTTGTCGAACTGCATCAGGCTGGTGGTCAGGATATGCTCGGGCGGGCCGATCTTGTCGCCCTCCATCGCATAGCGGCGCACGCGGCTGGCGAAGCCGCGCAGGCCCCGGAAGTCGCGTTCAAGGACGTAAAGCTTGCCGTCCGGCCCGACGTCGGCGCCGACCGGGGCCCAGACCTCGTCGCGGGGCAGATGGAAGGCGGTGGACCAGGTCCCGTCCCGGAAGCGCCAGACGGGGGTCAGGGGCTCCGACGATTCCCACCGTTCCGGCATGGTCAGAAGATCGCCCTCGGGCGTAATCGCCAGCGCCTCGAGCCCTGCGTTGCGGACCAGCGCCTTGAAGGCGGAGGCGGGGGGGATCCGCTCGGCCGGGCCGTCGGGGTCGTTGAAGCGGGCGATCCGGTCCAGCCCCTCGAAGCTGACATACATCCGCCCCTCGGCGTCGATCGCCAGCCCCTCGGCATCGCCCAGATAGCCCGGCTTCAGCTTGGTGCCGGTGCTGTCCTGCAGGCGTGCCCGGCCCGCGGTGGACAGCGTGCGGATGCGGCCCTGGTTGTCGCGCTCGATGCTGCCCCAGCGGACCGTGCCCCGGTCCGACAGCGCCATGTAGCTGCGCCCGTCCGCCGACATCTCGATCCCCGAGAAGCCGCCGAAATCCTCGTCGTTCCCTGTCCAGACATGGGTGCCCAAGTAATCTACGATCAGGGCGGCGGCATGGGCGGGCGCCGACAGCCCCCATGCCAGCGCCGCCGCGATCAGCGCGCGACGAGGGCCTGGCATGTCCGGGGAAGCTCGCTCAGCCGGTAGGTGCGGGGATGGCGGTAGTTCGGGTCGGCGGGGGCGGGCGGCGGCGGGTCGATGCGGTTTCGGATCCACTGCGCGGCTTCCTCGCAGCCGTCTCCGGGAGGCGGGGGCGCCTGGTTCTCGCAGCCCTGGTTGGGGCAGGCGAGGCGGACGTGGAAGTGATAGTCATGCGCGTTGATGGGGCGGATCTTGCGCAGATAGGCGCGGTTGCCGCGCTCGGACTGGCACATCGCCAGCTTGGCGACCGGATCGACGAAGATGCGCGCCACGCGCGGGTCGGACGCGGCGGCACGGATGATGGCATGGTGGCTGGCCGACCAGAGCGGGCTGGGACGGATGCCGTTCTTCGCCACCACCGATTGCGAGGACAGGTTTTCCCGCTGCGAGGGCGTCAGCCGCAGGGACGAGGGCGGCAGCATCCAGATGTCGGCATCCAGCCCGATCTGGTGGCTCGCGTGCCCCGAGGTCATGGGCCCCCCCATCGGCTGGCTCATGTCGCCGATGTAAAGCCCGGCCCAGCCGTAGCGGGTCGCCTGCTGCGACAGGCCAACGAGGAAATCGACCAGTTGCGGATGTCCCCAGTTGCGGTTGCGCGACAGCCGCATCGCCTGCCAGGTCGGGCCCGTTTCGGGCAGCGGGATGTTGCCGGTGGCGCAGCCCCGCGAATAGCCGCCAAAGGCCCCCGCCGGGCCGCCGTTCGACTGGCGGAACGAACCGAAGACGTCCTTGGCCAGCGGGTCCGCCGACGCGGGCAGGGCAAGGGCCGACAGGGCCAGCGCGGCCAGCATGGACTTGAACTTGCGGATCACTGCTCGGGTTCTCCCTCTGGTTTGACCCAGCTTAGCAGGGCGAGCGACAGAAGGAACATCACGATCAGGGGCGAGATGCCCAGCCGCTGGTTGCCTGTGGCCGTGGTGACAACGGCGATCAGCGTCGGCGCAAGGAAGGCCGTGGCCTTGCCCGACAGCGCATAAAGGCCGAAGGCGCCCGTTGCGCGCTCGGCCGAGGTGTGACGCACCATCATGGTCCGGCTGGCCGCCTGCACCACGCCGCCCGCGCCGCCGATGGCGACGCCGCAGGCGAAGAACAGCGCGTCGGGCAGGCGCGAGCCGGGGGGAAGCGCGACGCCGAAGATGCTGGTCCGGTCCATGCCCACGACCAGAAGGCAGACGGCGATCAGCACCAGCGTGCAGGCGGCGATCACGGGGCGCGGCCCCCAGCGCCGGTCGGCGCGGCCCCCGAGCCAGCAGATGACCGCAGCCGACACGGCGCTGACGACGCCGAAGATCCCCGACAGGATCACCGGCCAGCCCAGCACCGTGCCCGCATAGACGCCCCCGAAGCCGTAAAGCGCATTCAGCGCATCGCGCGAGAACATCGACGACAGCAGCCAGGACGCCAGCGAGCGCCGGTGCCGCAGGCTGCGCAGCAACGCGCCGAACTCGCGCATCGCACGGCCCAGTTGCAGCGGCCGGGAGGTGCCGCGCGGCTCACGCACCCAGACGAAGAAGGGGATCATGAAGACGAGATACCACAGGGCCGTGAAGGGACCGACGAAGCGCGTCCCCTCCCGCTCGGCACCGTCCAGTCCCAAGGCGGGCGGGTTCCCCAGCAGGGTGAGCCCGGTCACGGCGCTTTCCGCGAACAGCCCCAGCATCAGCGCCAGCGCCAGGACGCCCCCGACATAGCCGAAGGCGAAGCCCGAGCCCGAGATGCGGCCGATCTCCTCCCGCCTGCCCAGCGTCGGCATCAGGGCGTTGGTGAAGATCGTGGCGAATTCCATCCCGATCAGGCCGAGGCCAAAGCAGGCCAGCGCCAGCACCAGACCGTTCCCGTCGGGCGCAAGAAACCACAGCCCCGCCGCGCCCGCGACATAGAAGGCAGAGAAGAGCCGGATCCACGGCATCCGTCGCCCCGTGGTGTCGGCCACGGTGCCGAGGATCGGGGCCAGCAGCGCGATGACCATGCCTGAGGCGGCCAGCCCCCAGCCCCACAAAGCTTGCGCCTTCGCTCCGGCAAGCGCGGGGTCCAGGCCGTCCAGGACGAAGCGCCCGCTTCCCACCTCGGCGAAGTAGATCGAGAAGATGAAGGTCAGCAGAAGGGTGGCATAGGGCTGGCTGGCGAAGTCGAAGAACCACCAGCCCCAGATGCGTTTGCGGTCCATCGCGCCCCTCATGCTCATCCGGGCGCATAAGGCGCAAAGTCGCTCAGGCTGGCAAGTCGTCCGTGCGCTCGGTCGTTTCCGGCAGGACGGGCGGCCAGGGGCGCCGGGCGTCGGCCTCGATCCAGGCCGTCACCCAGTCGGGCAGGGGCGGGCTGGGGTCGGAATAACCCAGGGCGGCCATGAACTCGGCAGGCGAGACCAGCCCCTTGCGGGCGCTGCCGCCGACGATGGCCACGCGCAGCAGCATGTGGTTCAGGCAGTCGCCCCTGGCCCACATCGACTGCTCCATATAGACGAAGCGGTCGTCCCAGCCGATCGTGCGCGAGACCTGGGTGACGCGCTGGAAGGCCTTGATCCGGCGGCGATAGCGCACCGTGTTGCCGGCGACCGTGAAGCCCCAGCCGTTCGCCTTCAGCGTGTCGGTGATCCCCAGCCGGATCGCCATGGGGATCCGGCCCAGATCGTAGATCGTCAGCGTCCGGCCGTTGTTCAGTTCCCACCACGGGTCGAGGTCGAGCGGAGAGATGCGGTGTGTCGAGACGTGGGGCTCCAGGGGCCCCAGCCGGGGGGCGCGGCGGGCCGAGGCGACCTCGCCCAGGAAGCGCAGGATGGGATACATGGGCCGGCTCCTTTTCCGCCCCTGCGCTAAGGGGGCGGGCGGCGCGCGTCAATCACGACGGCGCGGCATTGCGTGCGGGCGCTTGCGCGAGGGGGCGGGCTCGCCTACCTCGGGCCGAGATGCGGAAAAGGACGGACCACGGATGACGACGTTGTTTCAGGCGCTGATGCTGATCCTGGATGTGCTGTGGTTCATCATGATCGCGCATATCATCATGTCGTGGCTGATCAACTTCGACGTGCTGAACCTGCGCCAGCCGCTGGTGCGGCAGGTCTGGGACGGGCTGTCGCGCCTGCTGGAGCCGCTGTATCGCCCGATCCGCAACATCCTGCCGGATCTCGGCGGCCTGGATCTCGCGCCGCTGGTGGTCTTCATCGGCATCATCATCCTGCAGCGGGCGCTGGTGAACAACGCCGGGTTCTTCCTGGGCTACTGATGCCGACCGACTTGCTGCGGCAGGTCTGGGGCTTCGACGGCTTCCGCCCCGGCCAGCAGGAGATCGTCGAGGCCGTGGCCGAGGGCCGCGACGTGCTGGCGATCATGCCCACAGGCGGCGGCAAGTCGCTGTGCTACCAGCTGCCCGCCTTGATGCGGGACGGCGTGACGGTCGTCATCTCGCCGCTGATCGCCCTGATGCGGGACCAGGTGCGGTCCCTGCGCGAGGCCGGGGTGGCCGCGGGCGCCCTGACATCGGGCAATACCGAGGAGGAAAGCGACGAGGTCTTCCGGGCGCTGTCCGAGCGGAGCCTCAAGCTGCTCTACATGGCGCCGGAACGGCTGGCCTCGGGCGCGACCGTCCCGATGCTCAAGCGCGCGGGCGTGACGGCCATCGCCGTGGACGAGGCGCATTGCGTCAGCCAGTGGGGCCACGACTTCCGCCCCGACTACCTGCGCGTGGGCGACCTGAGGAGCGCGTTGGGCGTGCCGCTGGCCGCCTTCACCGCCACGGCCGACGCCGAGACTCGGGACGAGATCGTCGCGCGGCTGTTCGACGGCCGTGCGCCCCTGACCTTCCTGCGCGGCTTCGACCGGCCGAACATCCACCTGGCCTTCCAGCCCAAGGACAGTCCGCGCCGGCAGATCATGGACTTTGCCGCCGCCCGCCGCGGCCAGTCCGGCATCATCTACTGCGCCACCCGCGCCAAGACGGAAACGCTGGAAGCCGCGCTGAACGCCCAAGGCATCCCCGCCGTCGCCTATCACGGCGGGATGGAGGCCGAGACCCGCCGCGAGGTCGAGGCCCGCTTCCAGCGCGAGGACGGGCTGGTTGTCACCGCCACCGTCGCCTTCGGCATGGGCATCGACAAGCCCGACATCCGCTGGGTGGCGCACGCCGACCTGCCGAAGTCGATCGAGTCCTATTACCAGGAGATCGGCCGCGCCGGCCGTGACGGGGCGCCCGCCGAGACCCTGACGCTTTACGGCCCCGACGACATCCGCCTGCGCCGGACTCAGGTCGACGAAGGGCTTGCCCCGGCCGAGCGGAAGGAAGCCGACCACGGCCGCCTGAATGCCCTTCTGGGACTGGCCGAGGCGACGGGCTGCCGCCGCCAGCACCTGCTCGCCTACTTCGGCGAAGCCGCCGAGCCCTGCGGCAACTGCGACCTCTGCGATACGCCGCCCGAGGTCTTCGACGCGACCCAGCCGGTGCGGATGGCGTTGTCCGCGATCCTGCGGACGGGCGAATGGTTCGGGCAGGGCCATATCATCGATGTGCTGACCGGCAACGTCACCGACAAGATCACCCAGCGCGGCCATGACAAGCTGCCGACCTTCGGTGTCGGCAAGGCCACGTCCAAGGCCGAATGGCAGGCGATCCTGCGCCAGATGCTGGGCCACGACCTGATCCGCCCCGACCCCGAACGCCACGGGGGCCTGCGCATCACTGCCGCCGCCCATCCGGTGCTGCGCGGCGAAACCCTCGTCACCCTGCGCCACGACCTGATCCGGCGCGCCAAGCCCGCCACCGTGGTCCGCACGCAGGTGGACGACGAGGACGCGCCGCTCCTCTCGGCGCTGAAGGCCAAGCGCCGGGCGCTGGCCGAGGCGCAGCGGGTGCCCGCCTATGTCATCTTCCCCGACCGCACCCTGATCGAGATGGCGCAGGCGCGGCCCTCGACCCTGGACGAGATGGCCCGCATCGGCGGCGTCGGCGCCAAGAAGCTGGAAAGCTACGGCGCGGCCTTCCTGTCCGTCATCGGGGGCGAGGTGCCAGAGATGCATCCGGCGCGCCGGGCGCTTGCGGGCCGTGCCTCGGCCGCGCTTTACGACCGGCTGGCCGAGACGGCGCAGCGGCTTTCCCGAGGCGAGGACGGTACCGAAAAGCCCTTGTCGCTGACCGCCAGCCAGTTGCGCCGCATCGCCGAGGACCGGCCCCGCGACCTGTCGCGCTATCTGGACCCCGCGCGGCTCGACCGCTTCGGCGCGGCCTTCGCGCAGGAAATCGCCGAGGGCTGAGGCTCAGTCCGCTCCTCCCTCGGGCTTCTTCACCCGGAACACCACGCAATAGAGCGCCGGCACGAACAGCAGCGTGATCAGCGTGCCCGCGATGATGCCGCCCATCATCGCGAAGGCCATCGGTCCCCAGAACACCTGCCTTGAGATCGGGATCAGCGCGAGGCTCGCGGCCGCCGCTGTCAGCAGGATCGGCCGGGCGCGGCTGTCCGAGGCCTCGAACACCGCCTGCCATTGGCTGCGGCCCTGGGCCAGCAGCGCCTGGATTTCGTGAACCAGAATGATCGAGTTGCGGATCAGGATGCCGATCAGCGCAAGGATGCCGAGGATGGCGACAAAGCCCATCGGCACGCGGAAAGGCACCAGCGTCGCCACCACGCCGATCAGGCCCAGGGGCGCGGCGGCGAAGACGATCAGCGACAGGCGGAAGCTCTGCGTCTGGATCATCACCAGCGTCGCCATGATCAGCAGCATCAGCGGCACCACCGCCGCGATCGGCTGCTGGCTTTCGGCCGAGCTTTCCACCGTGCCGCCGATGGCGATGGCGACCGTGGGCGGCAGGCCGGCCGCATAATCCGCCACGCGCGGCGCCAGCGCCGCCACCAGCGTCGCGGGCTGGTCGTCGGTCGCAACCGCCGCCTTGACGGTCACCGTGGGTCGGCCGTCGCGCTGCATGATGACCGGCTGCTCGGTGTCGTAGCTCAGCCGTGCCAGCGCGGCGAGCGGGATGGGCGTGCCCGTGGGCCGGGAAAGCTCGAGGTTCTGGATCGATTCCAGCGACTGCCGGTCGGCCTCCTCGCCACGCGCCACCACGTCGATCAGGAAGATCCCGTCGCGCAGCTGCGTGACGATCTTGCCCGAGAACAGCGCCGACAGCGCGTTCGAGATGTCCGCGCTGGACAGGCCAAGCTGGCGGGCGCGGTCCTGGTCCACCTCGACGCGGACCACGCGGGCGGGCTCGTTCCAGTCCAGGGTGATGTCGCGCAGGCGCGGTTCTTCGGCCAGAAGGGCGGCGAGACTGCGTGCGGCGTCCCGCGCCTCGGCCGGATCGTCGGCGCTGACGCGGTATTGCACGGGCTTGCCCACGGGCGGGCCGATCTCGAGGTTCTTCAGGTAGATGTCGGTGCCGATCATCTCGGACGCGGCGAAGGCGGCGAGCTTTTCCTTCAGCGCGTCGCGGGCCTCGATGTCGGGTGTCTGGACCACGATCTGCCCCATGAAGGGCCCCGGCGTCGGCACGTCCATCGCCAGCACGAAGCGCGGCGCGCCCCGGCCCACGTAGCTGGTCCAGAACAGCGCCTCGGGCTGGTCCGCGAGAAAGGCGTCCAGTCGCGCCACCGAGCCGTCGGTGCGCGCGATCGAGGCGTTGTGGCGTTCGGTGATGTCGATCATCACCTCGGGCCGGTCCGAGGCCGGGAAGAACTGCTGTTCGACGAAGCGCATTCCCCAAACCGAGCCCGCAAACAGCGCAAAGGTCAGCGCCACGGCTGTCCACCGGAACCGCATGGCCGTCCGCAGCATGCCATGGAAGGCCCGGCGCAGGGGACCCGCGCGGCCGGCGTGATGCCTGAGCGTGCGGGGCAGGAAGGTCACGCCCAGAAGCGGCGCGAACAGCACCGCCACGATCCAGCTGACCAGCAGCGACACGGCGATCACGACAAACAGCGAGAAGGTGAACTCGCCCGCCGCCGAGCTGTTCAGCCCGATGGGGATGAAGCCCGCGACCGTGACAAGCGTCCCCGTCAGCATCGGGAAGGCGATCGAGGTCCAGGCGTAGCTGGCAGCCTCGGTCAGGCTTTCGCCAAGCTCCAGCCGCGAGATCATCGTCTCGATGGCGATCATCGCGTCATCGACCAGGAGCCCCAGCGCGATGATCAGCGCCCCCAGCGAGATCCGCTGCAGCGTGATCCCCCAGATGTCGAGGATCACGAAGGTGATCGCCAGCACCAGCGGGATCGTCAGCGCCACGACGAAGCCCGCCCGCAGCCCGAGGCTGATGAAGCTGACCAGAAGCACGATCGCCACGGCCTCGGCCAGCGCCTGCACGAAATGGCCCACAGCCTCGGCCACGACATGGGGCTGGTCGGCGAACTTGTGCATCTCGATGCCGATGGGCAGGTCCCGCGCGATCTTCTCCATCAGGAGATCAAGCTCGGCTCCGAAGGTCTGGATGTTCTCGCCCTGGCGCATGGCGATCCGCAGGGCGACGGCCTCTTTTCCGTTGTAGCGGAAGATGCTGGCGGGCGGGTCGGCATAGCCGCGGCGCACCGTGGCCACCTCACCCAGGTTGAAGAAGCGGTCGCCGATCCGCAGGTTGACGGCGGCAATGGCCTCGGCGGTGTCGAACTGGCCCCCCACGCGCACCAGCACCTGTTCGTCGCCGGCCTGCACGATGCCCGACTGGGCGATGGCGTTCTGCGCGGCCAAGCTTTGCAGGACCTGGGCTTCGTTCAGCCCGAAGGCCGCCAGCCGGGCCGAGGAGAACTCGATGTAGATCTGTTCCTCGCGCACGCCCATCAGCCCGGTCTTGCCCGAGGCCGGCAGCGCCTGGACCTGCTTGCGGATGTCCTCGATCCGGTCGCGCAGTTCGCGCGAGGTGAAGCCGTCGGCCGTGAAGGCGTAGATGTTGCCGTAAACGTCGCCGAAGCTGTCGTTAAACTGAAGGCCCGCGAATTCCTGCGGGAACTCGGGGCGCAGGTCGGTCAGCATGTGGCGGACGCGCTGCCAGGCGCGCCGCACGTCCTGCCCGCGCACGCTGTCCAGCAGCTCGACGTAGACCACCGCCTGCCCCGGCATCGTGACCGAGCGGGTCATCTTCAGCTCGTCGAGTTCCTCCAGCTTGGTCTCGATCCGGTCGGTGACCTGTTCCAGCATCTCGTCGGTGGTGGCGCCGGGCATGGCGGCGCTGACCACCATGACCTTGACGGTGAAACTGGGGTCTTCCTCGCGCCCGAGATTGCGGTAGGCCATGACCCCCGCGACCATCGACACGATCAGCAGGAACCACACCAGAGAGCGGTGCTTCAGCGCCCAGTCCGACAGGTTGAAGCGGCGCTGGCGGATCATGGCGCGACCCTGCGGCCGACGGGCTGGCCGTCCGTCAGGGAATGCACGCCCCGGATGACGATCTCGGCCCCGGGGGCCAACCCCTTGATGACCTCGATGCGGTCGCCGACGCGCACGCCCGGCGCCACGAGATTGAGCGCCACATGGGCGGTTTCCCCTTGGCGCTCGACGACCCAGACGGCGGGGCCTTCGGGCGAGTTCAGAAGGGCGGTCGCGGGAATGGTCAGGGCCACGGCCGGCCCCGCCAGGCGGCTGGCCCGGACCAGGCTGCCCAGCCTCAGGCCGCTGCCCTTCGGCAGGGCGATATGGACGCGCCGCGTCCGGGTCTGCGGATCGGCCACGGGAGAGATTCGGCCCACGCGCCCGCGGATCGGCTGCGCGTCCCCCTGCTCGCGCGTGATGAGGAACTCGGTCCCCGGCACGACGCTGAACAGCTCTGCCTCGGTCAGGTCCACCCGCGCTTCAAGCTCGTCCTCGGAAGACAGCGTCAGGACCGGATCGCCCGCTGCCACGACCGCGCCGGGGGCGGCGCGGATGGCGCTGACCACGCCGCCAATAGGCGCCCTCATCACCGCGTACCCCTCCGCATCGCGTGCGCTTTTCAGCCGGGCGCGGGCCTGTTCCACCGCCGAGCGCGCCCCCGACAAGGCCCGTTCGGCCTGTTCCAGCTGCGCGATCGAGGCCACGTTGCGCTCTGCCAGCGACCGCGCCCGGTCGGCGGCGTTCCGGGCCGTGGTCAGATCCACCTCGGCCGAGGCCAGCGCCGCCTTGGCTGCCCGGGTCGAGGCGGCCAGATCCTCGGGGTCGAGCCGCGCCAGCAGGTCACCAGCCTTCACGCGGTCGCCGATGTCCACCGGCCGCTCGATCATCCGCCCCAGCGTCTGGAAAGCCATCTGCACCTCGGTTGCCGCCGCGATGACGCCGGGAATGCTGCGCACCGCGGCAATGGTCGTGCCGGCTTCCAGGATCTCGGACACCACGGGGCGAGCCGGGGCAGGTGGCGCCTGCGGCTCGCCACCTCCGAAGGGCAGGGTGAAGGACCATGCCGGCGCACCCGCCAGCAGGCAAAGGATCAGGGTCGCCACCAGCCGCATCCTCAGCTCCCCTTTCCGGCCACGACGCGGCGGCCGGGAAACATCAGGTGCGAGCCCTCGCCCACAACCGAATCGCCGGGCGACACGCCCGACCGCAGCACCACGCGGCCGGTGGCGAAGCGCTCGATCTCCACGGGGGCAAGGGCGACGGTGCCGTCGGGGGCCACGCGCCAGACCGCCGGGGACTGGCCCGCCGCGCTCAGCGCCGACCATGGCACCTCGATCCCGGTTCCAGCGGGCATGTGCAGCGTGCCCTGCACCGCCGCCCCCAGCAGGCTGGCGTCGAAGGGTCCTTCGACCGCCGCGCGCACCGTGACCGAGCCGGTGGCCGGATCGACCAGGGGCGCGATCTCGGTGACGCGGGCGGTCAGTTCGGTCCCCGGCCGGTCCAGCGGCACCAGCGAGATGCGCGCATCCGCCGCGCCATCAAGCTGCGGCGTATCAGGCACCTGGAACACAGCCTCGAGCCGCGTCAGCGCCGCCAGCCTCAGGATCGGCTGGGCGGCGCCCACGACCTGGCCTGGCTCGGCCCAGCGCGCGGTCACCACCGCCGCCTGCGGCGCGCGGATCACGGCGTCGAGCACGGCGCGCCGCGCCTGCCGGAGGCTGGTGCGGGCGCTTTCCAGCTGGCCCCTTGCCGCGGCCAGCGCCTGGTCGGCGGCATCGGCAGCCGCGCGCGTGCCCACACCGCGCTGCAGCAACTCGGCCGTGCGGGCCGCGGCCTGGGCAGCCTGCTGCTCGGCGGCCTGGGCGGCCTCGACCCCGGCCAGCGCCTGCACCAGCGCCTGCTGCTGCTGGACATCGTCGCTGCGCGCCAGCGCATAGCCTCCCCTGACCATGTCGCCCGCCTGCACGAGGATGCTGGTGATCCTGCCCCCGGCCGGAAAGGAGAGGTCGATGCTGTCCTGGGCGGCGATGGTGCCGGTCAGCTTGATGTCGAAGGTGAGCGGCCGTTCCTCGACAGGGACGATCTCGACGGCAATGGCGTCGGCGGCCCAAGCGGCTTCGGCCCGCAGGATCATGGTGCAAAGGGCCAGAAGCAAGGGAAGGGTCAAGCGGCGACTCTTGGGCGGCATGGAGGCCTTATGGGTCCAGCCGGGTCGCACGGGAAGCCACGGCCGCCATGTCAGGTTACCGCCGCGCGGCGGTGATGCTCGGGCCGGTCCCAGAGGCCTTGGCGCAGGACCCCGGCCAGCACCTCGACCGCGCGGGCCACGTCCTCCATGTCGTTGTAAAGCGGTGCGAACCCGAAGCGCAGCACGTCGGGCGCACGGAAGTCGCCGACCACCCCTTGCGCGATCAGCGCCTGCATCACCGCATAGGCCTGCGGGTGGCGGAAACCCACCTGGCTGCCGCGCTGGGCCGGGTCGCGTGGAGAATGCAGCACCAGTTCGGGGCAGGCAGCCTCGACACCCGCGATGAAGGCTTCGCTGAGTTCGATGGACCGGGCGCGCAGCGTGGCCATGTCCACGCCCTCCCAGACGTCCAGGGCGGCGTCCAGCGCCGCCAGCGCGATGACCGGAGGGGTGCCGACCCGCATCCGCTCGATGCCCGGCGCGGGGGCGTAGCCCTGGTCGAAGGCAAAGGGCTGGGCGTGACCCATCCAGCCCTGCAGGCAGGGGCGAACGGTCTCGGCATGGTCGGGATGAACCCAGATGAAGGCCGGCGCGCCGGGGCCGCCGTTAAGATACTTGTAGGTGCAGCCCACTGCGAAGTCCGCGCCCGCGCCCAGCAGGTCCACGTCCACCGCCCCTGCCGAATGGGCGAGATCCCAGACGGTCAGCGCCCCCGCCTCATGCGCGGCGGCCGTCAGGGCGGCCATGTCGTGCCGCCGCCCGGTGCGGTAATCGACCTCGGTCAGCATCAGCACGGCCAGGTCGGGGGTGATGTGCGCCGCGACCTCCTCGGGGGCGACGACGCGCAACTCGGCCCCGACCGTCTCGGCCAGCCCCTGCGCGACGTAAAGGTCCGAGGGGAAGTTGCCGCTGTCCGACAGGATCACCCGCCGGTCCGGCCGCATGCGCAGCGCGGCCGAGACCGCCTGGAAGACCTTGATCGACAGCGTGTCGCCCATGATGACCTGCCCCTCGCCCGCGCCGATCAGCCGCGCGATCCGGTCGCCGACCTTGCGCGGCTGCACATACCAGCCCGCCCGGTTCCAGCCGCTGATGAGCATCCCGGCCCATTCGTCCCGCATCATCGCCGCCACCCGGTCGGCAGCATGGCGCGGCATCGGCCCCAGCGAGTTGCCGTCGAGATAGGTGAGTCCGTCCGGCAGGTGGAAGGCGTCGCGCGTGGCGGCGAAGTCGGTCATGGATCTCTCCCTCGGCGCGAGGCTATCAGCGCAACCGGCGGCTGCAAGATGGGGTATCGCTATCATTTTCGCGATAATGCATGGGCTTGCGGCCCGATGCCACAAGCACCGGTCCGCAGGGTTGCGTCACGACCTCGGAAGCCGTCGACCAGCGGAAAGAAGGCGCGGCAGGACTAAACGGTCCACCGGACTGTTTGCAGCCGTCCTGCGGGCCACCGCTTGCGCGTCGGGCGTTCGCCGGGGGAAAGGTCCACTGGACCTTTCCCCCGGCCCAGCTCAGCCCTTCACTTGCGTTCCAGGCGTTCGGGACTGCAAACGGTCCACTGGACCGTTTGCGAACGTCCCTCACCCCTCGATCCGGCCGAAGTCGGCGATCAGGCGGCCGGCCTCGCGGATGCGGGACAGCAGGTTCAGGCGGTTGCGGCGGACGACCGGGTTGTCGGTGTTGACCTGCACGGCCTCGAAGAAGGCGTCGATGGGGGCGCGGAGGGCCGCGATGGCCGACATGGCGGCGGGGAAGTCCTCGGCCCGCATGGCGGCGGCGATCTTCGGTTCGGCGGCGTCCAGCGCGGCGAACAGCGCGCGTTCCTCGTCGGTTTCCGCGAATTTCGGGTCCGCGCCGAAGGAGTATTCGACGCCGTCCTTTTCCTCGGCCTGGGCGAGGATGTTGGCCGCGCGCTTGAGCCCCTGCAGCAGGTTCGGCCCGTCTTCGGACCCCAGCATCCCGTTCAGAGCGGTCGCGCGGCGCACGACCAGCGTAAGGTCGTCCGACCCCGGCATCGCCAGCACCGCGTCGATCACGTCATGGCGGATGCCCTGGTCGCGGAGATGGACCTTGAGGCGGTCGTGGAGGAAGGCGAGGAGGTCGCTTTCACTTTCACCTGAGGTTCGAAGCTCTGACAAAGCATCTCTTGCTGCTTTGAGGGCATCGCTTACACTGATTATGTCTGCGTTTTTAGCTTGTTGGATCAGGTCGGGCAATGCCCTCAACTGCTCTGGATTCTCAACAACCGGTCTTTCGTTTGCAGCTATGCGCTCATTCAACGCGCTCAGAAGATTGTCGATGTCCTGCCATGATAGGGAGTTGGTATCATGTGCAGCTACAGGCCTTCTGAGGTGCGGCGTTGTGCCCTTCTTGAGAGTATCGAAAAGAGCAACGCGGAACTCATGCTCTAGGATCAAACGAATGACGCCCAGTGCTGCCCGCCTTAGCGCAAAGGGATCTTTACTCCCTGTTGGCTTTTCTCCGTAGAGCCAGAAGCCGGTCAGCGTGTCCAGCTTGTCAGCCAGCGCCACAGCGACCGAGACGGGCGCCGACGGCACCTCGTCCGAGGGCCCCAGCGGCGAATAGTGGTCGCGGGCGGCGTCCGCGACCGCCTGAGGCAGCCCGGCGGCCTGCGCGTAATAGCGGCCCATCGTGCCCTGCAACTCGGGGAACTCGCCGACCATCGCCGAGCGCAGGTCCAGCTTGGCGACCTTCGCCGCCTGCTCGGCCTGATCGGGGTCCGCGCCCACGGCGGGGGCGATCTCGCGAGCCAGCGCGGCGATGCGGTCCACCCGGTCGGCCTGGCTGCCCAGCTTGGCGTGGAAGGTCACGGACTTCAGCCCCTCGGCCCAGGCCTGCATCCCCGCGCGGGCCTCGCGCAGATCGTTCTCCCAGAAGAAGGCCGCGTCGGACAGGCGGGCGGCCAGGACGCGCTGGTTGCCGGCCAGGATCGTCGCGCCGCCGTCGGGCGTCTCGATGTTGGCGACGGTGACATAGCCCTCGATCCGGCCCGTCCTGGGGTTGCGGGCGGACAGGAACTTCTGGTGCTCCTTCATCGAGGTCTGCAGCACCTCGGGCGGCAGGTCGAGGAACCGCTCCTCGATCACGCCCATCAGCGGCACTGGCCATTCGACCAGCCCGGCCAGTTCCGTCATCAGGCCCTCGTCGGGCACGATCTCCCACCCGCGGGCAAAGGCGAGGTTCGCGGCCTCCTGCCGGATCGCGGATTCGCGCTCGGCGGGGTCGAGCATGACCTTGGCGCGGCGCAGCTTGGCCGCATAGTCGTCGAAGCCCGTCACGCGGAAGGCGTCGGGGGCCATGAAGCGGTGGCCGCGCGTCGTGTCGCCGGCCTCGATCCCATCCACGGTCAGCGGCACGACCTGCGCGCTGGCCTCGTCGGACAGGATCGCAATGATCGAATGCAGCGGGCGGACCCAGCGCAGCGAGCCGCTTCCCCAGCGCATCGACTTGGGCCAGGGAAAGTCGCGGATGGTGGCCTCAAGAACCGCGGCCACGATCTCGGCGGCCTTGCGGCCGGGTTTTTCGATGACGGCGAAGAAGACCTCGCCCTTCTTCTCGGGGCGGCGTTCCAGCTGGTCCAGCGTCAGGCCGGTCGAGCGCAGGAAGCCCTCGATGGCCTTCTCGGGCGCGTCGGTGCGCGGACCCTTGCGCTCCTCGCGCACGGGTTTCGATTCCGCCGTCAGCCCCTCGACCGCCAGCGCCAGCCGGCGCGGCGTGGAAAACGCCCCGGCCGAGGCATAGGTCAGGCCTGCGTCCACCAGCCCGTCGGTGATCAGGCGCTTCAGGTCCTCGCGTGCGCGGGGCTGCATCCGGGCGGGGATTTCCTCGGAAAACAGCTCGATCAGCAGGTCCATCAGTCCATCACTCCGCGTTCCGGGGTCTTGTCGTTCAACTGGTGCCAGCCGAAGGCGCGGCCGTCGGGATAGACGGCGATGATGCGGTCCACGTCGGGGTGGACCTCGGACTGGCCCAGGATGGCACGGGCGTTCCCGGCCTCAAGGTCGGCGGTCAGGGCCTTGGCCGAATAGCACTGGAACCAGTTCGGCCCGTTCAGGGGCGTGGCCGTCGGGAAGGGGGCAGCGTCCGCGACCTCGGCCGGGTCCAGCGTGAAGCAGGCCCGCCAGCGGATGGGCGAGGACTGGGCGTCGATGGCCTTGAAGTCCGACACCGCGACGGGCCGGGTCGAGCCGTCGGGCAGCGTCACCCTCATGTCCGAGGCGCCGGTGATCTCGTCGACATCCTCGTAGAAGCCATAAACCTGCAGGTACCAGACGGCGACGCCCGCAAGCACCGCCACCAGCACCAGCATCGAGGCCATGATCTTGCCGCTGGTCACGCCGCATCCCCCGCGTTGGCGCCCGTCGCGGCCTCGGTCGTGGCGAACAGGTCGGCGCAGGCCTTGGCCAGCGCCCGGACGCGGCCGATATAGGCCTGCCGTTCCGTGACCGAGATCACGCCGCGCGCGTCGAGCAGGTTGAAGATGTGGCTGGCCTTGATCGCCTGGTCATAGGCCGGGTGCGCCATCGGGATATGCCGCCCGGCGCTGTCTTCCGCCGCCGCGTCGAGGATGCGGGCGCATTCGGCCTCGGCGTCCTTGAAGTGCTGGAACAGCATCTCGGTGTCGGCGACCTCGAAGTTCCAGCGGGAATATTCGCGTTCCGTCTGGCGGAAGATGTCGCCGTAGGTCAGGGGGATCGGCGCATCGGGCGCATTGAAGGGCATGTCCATGACATGCTCGACCCCCAGCACATACATCGCCAGCCGTTCCAGGCCATAGGTCAGCTCGCCCGAGACAGGGCGGCAGTCATGCCCGCCGACCTGCTGGAAATAGGTGAACTGGCTCACCTCCATGCCGTCGCACCAGACCTCCCAGCCCAGGCCCCAGGCGCCGAGGGTGGGGGATTCCCAGTCGTCCTCGACGAAGCGGACGTCGTGGACCAGAGGGTCGAGCCCGATCGCCTTCAGCGAGCCCAGGTAAAGATCCTGCAGGTTCGGGGGCGAGGGTTTGATGATGACCTGATACTGATAGTAATGCTGCAGCCGGTTCGGGTTCTCGCCATAGCGCCCGTCGGTCGGGCGGCGCGAGGGCTGCACATAGGCCGCGGCCCAGGGGCGGGTGCCCAGGGACCGCAGCGTGGTCGCCGGGTGGAAGGTGCCCGCGCCCACCTCCATGTCATAGGGCTGCAGGATGGCGCAGCCGGTGGCCGCCCAATAGCTCTGCAGGCGCAGGATCACGTCCTGGAAACAGCATGGCCGGTCGGCCTGTTCGGGGCTGGTCATCCCGGCGTCCTTTCGCATAACTGACGCGAATGCAGGCCGCTCATAGGGTGCGGTCCGGGCCGGGTCAATCGGCCCAGGGGCAAGGGGTGTGACCGATGCGGGGCTTGGCCTTTCTGATCTGCGCGATGCTGCCGGGGGCGGTGCTGGCCGAGCCCGTGGTGCTGCGGGTCGAGGCGCAGCGCGCGGTGGCGGCCGAGGCGATGATCGCCCGCTGGGCCCGGCGCTACCCCGAGGTGATGCGCTTCCCGCTGCCCGGCGGCTGGACCGGCATCGGTCTTGGGCCGATGGAGCGCGAGGAGGCCGAGGCCGAGCTTGCCCGCCTCAGCGCGGCGGGCGAGATCCCCGGTGACAGCTTCATCGTGCCGGTGCCCGAGGGTGCGCAGCCGGTTGCGGCTGCCGTGGCGGGAACTGCCGGCGCTCGGCCCGACGAAGCGGGTCCGGCGGCAGGAGCCTCGACCTTCGCGCCCCAAGGCGCAGGCACGGCCGACGCAACCGCAGGCCCTGCGCCTGACACGGCCGCCGCCGAGGCTGTCATTGCGCCCCCGACCGGCGACTACCTGCGCCTGCAGCGCTTCGACACGCGCGAGGCGGCGGATGCGGCGCTGGCGACCTGGCGCGAGGATTTCCCCGAGGCCGGGCTGTTCCAGCAGCCCGACGGGGGCCTGGCCATTGCGCTGGGCCCCATGCCCGCCGAGGTGGCCGAGGCCTGGCTGGGCGCCTTCCGCCGGGCCGAGCGGGTGGGCCGCTTCGCCGCCGTCCTGCCGCCCGACGACCTGGGCGAGCCGCTGGAGCCCGCAGGCGCCATCGAACTGCCCCAGGCGGGTCCCGGCGCCGAGATGCCGCCGCTGGAGGACGTCCAGCGCGCCCTGCGCTGGGCAGGCCATTACAGCGGCGAGATCGACGGCAAGGACGGTCCGCAGACCCGTGCCGCCATCGCGGCCGAGGTGTTGTCCCTGCGCGCCTCGCCCGATGCGGCCGAAACCATGCGCGCGCTGATCGATCGGCGCGAAGCGTGGCGGACGGACATGAAGCTGACGCAACTGGACGACCCGCAGTCGGGCCTGTCGCTGATGGCGCCGATGGACCGGCTGCAGTTCGACCGCAACGAACAGGGGCTGTCGATCTACGGGCCGAAGGACGAATCCGGCGCGGCGCTGATCCTGTACGGCGCGCCGGGCGGCCAGCAGGAGATGCTGGACTTCACCGGCCTTGTCACCGCGCTGGGCTGGGTGCCCTCGCCCGAGAGGCAGGTGACACAGGGCCGCGCCTCGCTGATCGGGCGCAACGACACCCATATCGGCCAGGCCGAGGCGCGGGTCGTCGATGGCCGCGTCCAGGGCGTCGTGCTGATCTGGCCGGTGATGGACGCCGCCGACCAGCCCCATGTCGCGGCGGAAATCCTCGACAGCCTGCGGGCGACCCCGGCGCCGGAACCTGCGCCACAGGCGGAAGGCCCCGCCGGAACCGATCCCGCCTGACTACTGCCGCCAGAAGCGCGGCAGCAGCACGACCAGGACGGTGATCAGTTCCAGCCGACCGAGATACATTCCCAGGATCATCAGCCATTTCGAGGTTTCGGGGAAGGCCGCGACGCCACCGTTCGCCGTCACCTCGGGGCCCCAGATCGGGCCCACGTTGGCGATGGCGGTCCAGGCGGCGGTCAGGGCGGTGCGGGAATGCAGCCCGCTCAGCGCCAGCGCCACGATCAGCACCCCGAAGGTCAGCACGAACAGCGTGAAGAAGGCCATGACCGAGTTGACCACCTCGGCGTCCAGCCTGCGCCCCTGCAGCCGCAAGGGCCGAACGCGATGGGGCGAGTGCATCTGCACCAGCTGCCCGCGCAGGGCCTCGAACAGCACCTGATAGCGGAAGACCTTGATCGAGCACACCGTCGATCCCGTGCAGCCCCCGATCAGCCCCGCCAGCACCAGCAGCACGAAGGGCAGGTGACCCCATTGGGTCACGTCGGCCGAGGCGAAGCCCGTGCCCGAGATGATGGTGACGACGTTGAAGATCACCTCGCGCAGCAAGTCGAAGGAGGGCGCGACCTCGCGCCAGATCGCCTCATAGGCCATGATCAGCCCGCAGATGGCGGTGATGATGCCCAGGTAGGCGCGGATCTGGCTGTCGCGCCAGATCGGGCCAGGGTCGCCATGCGCCAGTTGCAGCATCCGCACAAAGGGAAGCGAGGCCAGAATGGTGAAAAAGGACGCCGCATATTCGATGGGGCCGATGAAAGGGACGAAGCTCGCGTCATAGCGCCCGAAGCCGCCGGTCGAGCAGGTCGTCAGCGCGTGCATCACCGCGTCGAAGCCGCCCATTCCCAGCGCGGCATAGGCCAGGGCGCAGGCAATGGTGATGCCGAGGTAGAGCTGCGCCATCTCGGCCGCGATCTGGCCCGCCCGCGGCATGACCTTGCCCATGGTGTCGAAGCCCTCGGACTTGAAGAACTGCATGCCGCCGACCCGCATGATGGGCAGGAACACCATGGCGACCACGACGATGCCCAGGCCTCCCGCCCATTGCAGGATGCCGCGCCACAGATGCGTGCCCAGCGGCAGGCCATCAAGCTTCCGGAAGGCCGTGGCCCCGGTCGTGGTCATGCCCGACATCGATTCGAACATCGCGTCGGTCCAGCTTGCCCCCGGCGCGCCCAGCACGAAGGGAATCGCCCCCAGCACCGGCAGCACCATCCAGAGACCCGTGGTCAGAAGAAAGGCCTGCTCGATCTGCAGCCGCCCGCCGCCGCCCCGCGTCGCCAGCATGGTCATCAGGCCCAGGACGACCGTCCCGCAGGCCGAGGCCACGAAGGCGCGCCAGTTCGGGTCGCCCACGCTCCAGTCCACGGCGGCCGGCAGCAGCATGAGCCCGCCCATGGCGACGGAAAGCTTTGAGATCGCCTGGACGACGGGGCGGATGTCGATCATCCCGCCTGACTGCCCCCGCGCCTTGCGCCGGTCAAGCGCGGCCCGCTTGCGCGGCGGGTCCTGCTTGGGTAAAGCTGCCCGTCATGCGGGTGTAGCTCAATGGTAGAGCAGCAGCCTTCCAAGCTGAATACGTGGGTTCGATTCCCATCACCCGCTCCAATCCTCTTTCTTGTCGGCAGGCGCCATGAAGCGCAGACCCTCTAGGCGGAAGGGAGCTTCCGCAGCAGGCGCCGCCGGATCGACAGGCCGAGAAGGCCCGGGAAAATCAGGCAGACCGCTGCGGACAGAATCGACCTTTCGTTGACCAGACCATAGAAGATCCCGACTCCGGCGCTGACCAGCACCACCGCGGCCGGGCCCGCCAAGCCGGGCGAGAGGCGGCGGCAGATCCCCTGCGCCAGCAGGAAGCAGAGAGCGGCGTTCCCCGCCAGCCACAGGCGGCTGAGCCCGCCCAGCGGCATCTTGAAGGGCGCGGGCAGCCAGACCTGCCCGAAGCCCACTGCGGGCGACAGCGCGTCGCAGATCAGGTGGACGTACAGGCCGATCAGCGCCCCGGCCGCAGGCATCAGCCCGATCCTGCGGCGGAAAAGCAAGGGGATGAGCGCGGGCAGCGCCGAATGCGTCAGGATCGAGCGGTGATGCAGCAGCGACAGAAGCATCAGATCCACGTCCGGCACGGCCAGGAACAGGCAGGCGATGGCGGCAAGAACGGCTGTGCGCCAGATCACGGGTCACCTCTGGGTCGCGGTCTGCGTGAAGCGAAAGGCAACTCGCCCGGAACAAGCGCACGCGCAAGGCGGATGTTCCTGATTCCGGCCTGCCTTCCACGCAGGCCTGCACCTTTCCCGTGCCGCGCCCCGGAACGGGCGGACCGCTGCGGGGTTGACCGGGCGACCGCCCCCGTGCGACCGCAAGGGCGGTCACCGCCGAAACGCCGATCCGCCGAAAGATCATGCCATGTCCCGTCCCGCCGCGCAGCGCCTGTCCTTCTTCCTTCTAATGGGGGTGACGCTTTACGCCTCGCTCTTTGGCGCGGGCTGAGGGCGGGATCATGGCGAAACGGTTCGGCGGCAAGTATTCCCCCAACGCAGGCCGGGCGGACAATGCCCCTCCCGCGCGTCCCGCGCCGGGCGAGGTGCGCCACCCGCATGAAGGGCGGACCAAGTGGATCACCTTCATGGCCTCGCCCTTCCTGCTGACGGCCTTCTTCCAGGGCGATCCTGTGGTGATGGCGACCAGCCTTGCAGGCTTCGGCATCACTGCGGGCGCGATGTGGATGACGCGCGAAGGCCTGCAGGCCGAGGCCGCCTATGACGCGCGCCGCGTGGCCCGACGCCCGGCGATCCCGCGCAAGCTGTTCGGCGGCGTGTTGACCGGCCTCGGGCTGGCCGTGGGCTCGGCCGAGCCCGGGGCGCTGGGGGGCGCGCTGGCCATCGGTTTCACCGGCTCGATCCTGCACTGGCTGACCTTCGGCCCGGACCCGATGAGCGACAAGGGCATGGAGGGCGTGGACAGCTTCCAACAGGACCGCGCCGCCCGCATGGTCGAAGAGGCGGAAAAGCACCTGGCTGGCATCACCGACGCGATCAAGCGGGTGGGCGACCGGCGGCTTGAGGCGCGGGTGGGGATGTTCGCCGCGACTGCGCGGCACCTGTTCGACGGGGTGGAACAGAACCCCGGCGCGCTGGCCGCGGCCCGCCGATACCTGGGCGTCTACCTGATCGGCGCCCGCGACGCGACGGTGAAGTTCGTCGATCTTTACTCCCGCACCCGCGACGAAGGCGCGCGCGCGCAATACGAGGCCCTGCTGGGCGACCTGGAAGCCGGCTTCCAGGCGGTGACCCAGCGGCTGCACCAGGGCGGGCGCACCGACATGGACATCGAGATCCAGGTTCTGCGCGACCGACTGGCCCGCGAGGGCGTCCGCCCGCCCGAGGGCGCCCTGCTGGAGGATCGCAGCGAGCAGACTGCGGACGAGCTGTTCCGCATCCCCGAGAACCTTCGCCGCCGCTAGTCCCATGCCGCGCTTTGCGCTGAAGATCGAATATGACGGCGGCCCCTTCGCCGGCTGGCAGGCGCAGGCCGAGCTGCCCTCGGTCCAAGGCGCGGTCGAGCGCGCGCTGGCCGCGCTGGACCCCGGCTTTCGCGCGGGCGCCCGGATTGCGGCGGCGGGGCGGACCGATGCGGGTGTCCATGCGACGGGGCAGGTGGCCCATGCCGACCTTGAGCGCGACTGGGACCCTTTCCGGCTGTCCGAGGCGCTGAACTGGCATCTCAAGCCTGCCCCCGTTGCGATCCTTGCCGCCGCACGTGTGGACGATGACTTCCATGCCCGCTTCTCGGCTCAGGGGCGGCGCTACCTGTTCCGCCTGCTGTCCCGCCGGGCGCCTGCGACCCATGACCGCGGCCGTGTGTGGCAGGTCGTTCATCCTCTGGATGTTCAGGCGATGCGGGAAGGCGCGGCGCATCTGGTGGGGCGGCATGACTTCACCACCTTCCGCTCGACCATGTGCCAGGCGGCCAGCCCGGTGAAGACACTGGACCGCATCGCCATCGAGGAGATCGCGGTGCCCCATGGCGCGGAATACCGCTTCCACCTGTCCGCGCGGTCCTTCCTGCACAACCAGGTCCGGTCCATCGTGGGCACGCTGGAACGCGTGGGCGCCGGGGCATGGGCGCCCGACCGGGTGCGAAACGCGCTTGAGGCGCGCGACCGAGCCGCCTGCGGGCCGGTCTGCCCGCCGCAAGGACTGTATCTGGTGGGGGCGGACTACCCGGCGGACCCGTTCAGCGCCGCCGCTTCCAGCCGGGGATGATCACCGTCATCACGGTGTTCCAGATGATCCACAGGTCCAGCGCCAGCGTCCGGCGCTGCTGGTAGATCAGGTCCAGCCGCAGCTTCGTGGGCAGGCAGCGCCGGTAGTAGGCGGCCTCGGTTGCCTCGGGCGAGTGGCAGCGCGCCATGATCCGGTCCTCATGCGCGTGGTAGATCAGCGTGGCAAGGCCCGTGACGCCCGGTCGCGTCCGCAGCACCTGGGCATAGCGGCGGGGGAAACGCTCGACATATTCGCGCAGGGGCGGGCGGGGGCCGACAAAGCTCATGTCGCCCTTGAGGATGTTGAACAGCTGCGGCAGCTCGTCGATGCGCGTGCGGCGCAGGATGCAGCCCAGCCGCGTGATCCGCCAGGCCTTGTGGGCGCCGGTCGCGCCCGCGTCTTCATCGACGGCGGTCATGGTGCGGAACTTGATCAGCCGGAACGCCCTGTCGGACGCCCGCATCCGTTCGGAAACGTAGAAGATCGGCCGCCCCTCGGCCACCAGCAGCAGTCCCGCCACCACCAGCATGACAAGCGACAGCGGCACCAGCAGCAGAAGCGCCAGCGTCACGTCGAACAGCCGCTTGCCGAAGGTCATCCCCACGGCAGGCGCACGGCCCGCACGCCGTGACGCGATCAGCCCCGCGTCGCGCGCCAGGGGGGCGGCGAAGGAGGCAAGACCGATCTGTTCGCTGTTCCAGTCGTGTTGGACCGTCACTCGCCCTGCCACCTCTGGTTGGTCATGCTGGGGACACCGCCTGCGGTTAGCATAGTGGGGGTTCGATGCAAGTGCAGCAAACCCCTTTCCTTCGGGGGTTGAGAAGCTGATGCAGTTTTGCGACTCTGACCGGCAGGAATTGGCCGATGGCACCGAAAGGGCGGGACGATGCGCAAGTTTCTGGTCGTGCTGGACGACAGCAAGGAGTGCCTGAACGCCATCCGCTATGCCGCCTTGAGGGCCGCCAATACCGGCGGCGCGGTGCAGGTGCTGGCCGTCATCCCGGCCAGCGAGATCCAGCACGGGTTCGGCGTGGCCGAGGTCATGCGCGCCGAGGCGCGCGAGCGGATCGAGCAGCAGTTCGAGGTCTTCGCCAAGTGGATGCGCGACCGCCCCGGCGTCGAGCCCGAGCTGGTCGTGCGCGAGGGCGACCCGGGGGGCGAGCTGATCGCCCAGATCAGCGGCGACCCCGAGATCGCCATCGTTGTCCTGGCCGCCGCCTCGGACAGCGGCGGCCCCGGTCCCCTGGTCACGCGGCTGATGCGCGAGATGACCACGCTGCCCTGTCCGCTGACCATCGTGCCCGGCGACATCTCGCGCGAGCGGCTGGAGCAGATCACCTGACAGGTGCCGAAGGACCGCCAGCCTTGACTTGGAGGCCGCCGCGACCATATCGGACCTGACCGAGGAGCACCCGATGTTCATTCAGACCGAGACCACCCCCAACCCCGCCACGCTGAAGTTCCTGCCCGGCGAAACCGTGCTGGGCAGCGGCACCGCAGACTTCCCGACGCCCGAGGGCGCGGCGGCCAGTCCGCTTGCGCGCCGCATCTTCGCGGTGCCCGGCGTCGCGGCCGTGTTTCTGGGGTCGGACTTCGTGACCGTGACCAAGTCCGACGCGGCGATCTGGGACCAGATCAAGCCGTCGATCCTGGGCGCGATCATGGACCACTACCAGTCTGGCGACCCCGTGATGCCGGGGGCCGCCGCGACCCAGGCCAGCGCGCATGCCGCCCATGACGGCCCCGACGCCGAGATCGTGGGCCAGATCAAGGAACTGCTGGACACCCGCGTCCGGCCCGCCGTGGCCCAGGACGGCGGCGACATCACCTTCCACGGCTTCGACCGGGGCGTGGTCTACCTGCACATGCAGGGCGCCTGCGCGGGCTGTCCGTCCTCGACCCTGACGCTGAAGATGGGGATCGAGAACCTGCTGCGCCACTACATCCCCGAGGTGGTCGAGGTGCGCCCCGTTGCCTGACCCTCTTCGGGTGCTTGGCTTCGACACGTCGGCCGCGCATTGCGCGGCCGCTGTCGTTTGCGGCGACCGCGTGCTGGCCGAACGCGCCGAGCCCATGACCAAGGGGCAGGCCGAGCGGCTGTTTCCCCTGCTGGAGGAACTGCTGGCCGAGGCAGGCCTGGCGTGGTCCGACCTCGACGCGATCGGCGTGGGCACGGGCCCCGGCAACTTCACCGGCGTGCGCATCTCGGTCGCCGCCGCGCGGGGGCTGGCGCTGTCGCTGGGCATTCCGGCGATCGGTGTCAGCGCGACCGAGGCGGCCGCCTGCGGCGTGCCCCGCCCCTGCCGGGCCGTGGTTCCGCTGCGCGGAAACGAGGTCGTGTGGGAGGACTTCGGTTCTCAGGATACCGCAGGGCTGCAGGACGGGATCCCGGCCAGCCAATACGCCAAGATGGGTCGCTCCCATGCTGCGGCTTCTCAGGACGGGAACGATGCGAGCCAGCCCCGTGCCTCTGGTCCCCGCCTGGGCATGATCGACGATCTTCCACCGGGTCCGCCTGACTGCGCCCCTCTCTATCCCGTCGCGGTCGCCATTGCGCGGGTTGCCCGTGAACGTAGGACTGAGGGCCTTGCCGGGACGGCGGACACGGGCGCCCCCGCCAGCGGAACCCGCAAAGCCGCGCTTCCGGGCGCGCGTCCTGCGCCCCTTTACCTGCGTCCGGCCGATGCCGCGCCGCCTCGCGACCCCCCACCCGTGATCCTGCGATGAGCGGCGGTCCCGCGATGGGGCCCGTGCAACTCGCGGCGTTGCACGACCGGTGCTTCGTGACGCCGAGGCCCTGGACGGCCGCCGAGTTCGATGGGCTGCTGTCTGCGCCCGGCTGCGTCCTGCTGACGGCAGCTGGCAGCTTTCTCCTTGGCCGGGTTGCGGGGGGCGAGGCCGAGCTTCTGACCCTTGCCGTTGCACCCGAGGCGCGCTGCGCGGGCTTGGGTCGGGCTCTGGTCGGCAGCTTCCTCGAGCAATGCAAGGCCCAAGGCGCCGAGGCGGCCTTTCTGGAGGTCGCCTCGGACAACGCCCCCGCACTTGCGCTTTACCGCCGGACGGGATGGGCCGCAGTCGGCCGCCGCCCGCGATACTATGCCCCCGGCATCGATGCCGTGGTGATGCGGCACGGGCTTGGCCCGGCCGCGTGACGGTCCATTCCGGCCTTGGAGGGCGGAACGCGCCTGATCAGCCATCCGAGGTGCAGCGCGGCGAGGCGGCGCTGGTGCCCTGCCTCCGATCCTCTTGGTGCCCCTGCAGGACCTCACTGGCCGCAAGGTCGATCATCTGGCACAGGCCCCCGTCCCTGCGCATGCCTGTCCGCAGGCCCTCGCGTCACCAGCGCCTGCGCTCTGCCTCTGTTTTCTCCTGCGCCAGGACCTGCCGCTGCACCTGCAGCAGCGCTTCGGCCCGCCCGAAGGCCAGAAGGGCGGCACGATGGGCCGCGTCGAGGCCCGGCTTCATCCGCACCAACGCCGCCTCGCCGCGCTGCGCCTCTCCGGCGCGATAGGCGACCAGCGCAGTGGTGAGCCGCCACTGGTCCAATGCATCGGAAACCGGCGTGGCGATCGCCTCGGCCAGTTCGGCCCGGATGCCCTCGACCTGCCGCTGCATGGCGTCGGCATGGGCGCGATAAGCCGAATAGCGCCGCAGGTCCGCGTCGGCCTTCAACCGCGCGATCCGCGCCAGCTTGCCAAGCTGATCGGCCTTGCGGCTCATCTTCCGGTTCCCGCGACAGGCGAACGGACGCGCGCAACTGCGCCCGTCCTCCGATCCACGCCCAAAGGCAAGAGGCAGGCCAGGGGTCCGTTCCAGCGCATCCGGCCAACCCTACGGTCGCACCGGCTGAACATCTTCCGGCACGCTCGCTGCCAACCGCCGGAAGCAGTGCCGCACCCGCCGCAACCACTTCCCATCCTTCGGGCTTGCTTCTCCCAACCGGGTTCAGGAGCAGGGCAGGGCTTTCCCTTGCCCATCATCGCGCCGCCCCTTCGAGGGCGCCGTCATAGCCTCGCCGCGCCTTGGCGCGCATCGCCTCCGCAAAGCGGATGGCGGCGGCGACGGGACCGAACTCGGTGCGCGGGATCTCGTCGCCGATCCTGACGGTTGCGTGCAGGGCACGGGCGCAGGGCGGGTCGGACCAGATCGGCACCCTGTGGTCGCGGGCGCGCTGGCGGATGCGGGCCGCGACCTCGTCCACGCCCTTGGCGAGGCAGACCGGCGCCCGGCCGCTGCCCCGCTTCCATTCCAGCGCAACGGCGTAATGGGTCGGGTTCACGATCACCACGTCGGCGCGTTCCACGTCCGCCAGCATCGAGCCCAAGGCCAGATCGACGGCCTTCTGCCGCCGCGCGGCCTTGAGATGGGGGTCGCCCTCGCTGTCCTTGTGCTCGTCCTCGACCTCCTTGCGGGTCATGCGGTTGCGGCGGCGGTGATCGAAATGCTTCCAGAGCAGATCGATGCCTGCGAAAACCGCTGACACGGCCAGCGCCAGCAGCAGCACCTGCCGGATCAAAAGGGGCAGCGCCTCGATCCAGGCCGTGGCGCCCATGTTCGCCGCCTGCGCGATGCTGCGGCCCAGGGTGGAAAACAGCAGCACGCCCCCCAGCGTGACGCCGCAAAGCTTCGCCAGCGAAATGGCGAAGCTCACCAGCCCGGTCTTGCCGAACTTCTGGCCCGCGTTCCTGAACGGGTCGATCCGCTTGAGATCGGGGGCGAGGCGCGACGGCGTGAAGACAAGCCCCCGCTGCGCCAGCAGCCCCGACACCACCATTGCGGCCGAAACCAGTGCCGCGCCCAGCACGGCGACCCCCGACAGAAGGCCCAAGGACCGCGCGGCGGCCTCGGCGCCATCGGGCAGGGCCCCGGCGCCCATCAGCCGCTCGGCCATACCCAGCCAAGCCGGCACCATCGTCGCCATGCCCATGATAAAGGCACCAAAGATGCCCAGGTAGGCCAGCGCCGTCGTGGCCTCGGTTGACCGCGGGATATCGCCCTGCTCGCTCGGCTCGTGCTGGCGGTCGTCCTTGTCCTCGCCGCCGCTCATCGCAGCCCCGACAGGTCGACGGACAGGACGGCATCGGCCCAGATCGCCAGCAGCCCCGGCGTCAGCAGGGCCAGCGCCACCAGCGCGAGCCCGATCGCGGCGGGTGCCGCCACGAAGACGACGGGCATGGCGGGCATCACCCGCGAAACCACGCCCGAGAGCATCTGAAACAGAAGCCCGCCCAGGACAAAGGGCGAGGCGATCAGCAGCGCCAGGGTGAAGCCGTGGACGACCAGCGCCAGAAAGGCGGGCCACAGCTGCGCGATCTGGGGCCAGAGCCCCGCAGGCTTCAGCGCGAAGCTGTCGGTCAGCAACTGGCAGACCAGGATCGGCAGCCCCAGCGCCATCAGCAGCGCCATGCCTGCCATGTGCATGAGGTTGCCGACAGGGTGGGGCGGCATGTCCTCGGATATCCCCAGCATCGCCGACATCGAGGCGCTTTGCGCCAGCGCCGTCGAGGCCACGTCGAGCGCCATGGCGACCACCCGCACCATGAGGCCGAGTGCCAGCCCCGCCACGATCTCGGCCGCGACCAAGGCCGCGAGTTGCAGCGGCGCGGGCAGGGGCCCGGGTCGGGCAGCGCCCGCGTAAAGGGGCGTCAGCGCCATGGCTGCGGCCACGCGGATGCGAACGGGGATCATCCGCTCGCCCAGGCCCGGCATCGCCAGCAGGCAGGCCTGGATGCGCGCGTAGACCAGCAGCAGCGGCATCAGCCAGGGAAGAAGGTTCGGGCCCAGCGTCATGGCTCGACCGAGCCCACCAGCCGGACGCGGGCCTGCGGGTCGACCTCCTCGAGGCCGAGCACCGGCCAGGAGAGACCTGCGCCCGCCGCTACCGCGCGGACCAGCCGGCGACGGTGGTCGGGGACGACCAGCGCGGGCTGGGACCCGGGCGGCAGGCCGGCGGCGGTCAGGCGAAGCTTTTCGGTCAGGCGTTGCATCAGCGGCGGGGTCACGGCGCCGGCGGCGCGGCCCGGTTCGGATTCGGCGCGCAGGAACTCGGCCTCCCACCCCGGATGCAGTTGCAGGACGTCCAGTTGCCCGTCGGGGTCCGCCAGCGCCTCGGTGATCTGGCCGCGCAGGCGCCGGCGGACGAACTCGGCGGCAATCTCGGGGTCGGGCGAGCGGCTTTCATGGATGCCTTCCACGATCAGCGCAAGGTTCCGGATCGAGATGCGGTCCTCAAGCAGCAGGCGCAGCACGGACAAAAGCTGCTCGGGCGCGACCTTGTCGGGGATCAGGCTGTCGAAGACGCGCTGGTACCCCTGCGCCCGCGTTTCGTCCGACAGCGCGCGCAGTTCCTGCATCAGCCGCTGCATCGAGCCAAGGGTCAGCAGCGCGGGCATCTGCGACTTGACGGTTTCCATGAGATGGGTGGACAGGACCTCCATCGGCGTCACGACGCTGGCACCCGCGATGGCGGCCTCGTCCTGGCGCGAGGGGTCGATCCAGCGGGCGGGGCTGTCGTAGACGGGCTCGCGCGTCCGCTCGCCGGGGATATCGGCCAGGATGTCCTCGGCGCCGAGCGCAAGAATCTGGTGCCGGTTCAGCCGCCCGCGCGCGCGCACGACACCGTGGATGCGGATGACGTAGTCGCCGCTGCCCATGCCGATCGCGTCGGTGATCCGCACCTCGGGCAGGATGATGCCGTAGCTGCGGGCGATGTGAATGCGCAGGTTGTTGATCCGCCCGCCCAGACCCCGCGCCGGGTCGAGCGCGGCGGCGATCAGGTCCGCGCCGATTTCCACGCAGATCTCGTCGGTGTCCAGCACGTCGCCGATGCGGGGGCGGGCTTCCTGCGGGGGCAGGGCGGCCGCTTCGTCATCTCCGGGCGCCGCCACCGGCCGGGTGGCGGCGCGCCAAGCGAACCATCCCGCAACCGCCGCGATGGCCAGGAACATCAGCGTGGGCATGCCCGGCACGAAGCCCAGCACGGCCATCGCGCCTGCGGCCAGCGCCGGGGCGTGCCAGTTCTGCGCCAGTTGCTGGGACAGCAGGTCGGCCGTCGATTCCGTCGAGCCTCCGCGTGACAGCAGCAGTGCCGCCGCCATCGATGTGATGAGCGCGGGGACCTGCGTGACCAGCCCGTCGCCGATGGTCAGTTGCGAATAGGTGGACAGCGCCTCGGACGCGGGCATCCCGTGGGCGATCAGCCCGACGCCCAAGCCCACGAAGAAGTTGACGGCAGTGATCAGCAGCCCGGCGATGGCGTCGCCCTTGACGAACTTGGACGCGCCGTCGAGCGAGCCGTAGAAGCTGATTTCCCGCTGGTCCTGCGTGCGGCGGCGCTTGGCCTCGTCATGGGTGATCGCGCCCGAGTTCAGGTCGCCGTCGATGGCCAGCTGCTTGCCCGGCAGCGAATCGAGCGCAAAGCGCGCCGAAACCTCGGCCATCCGCCCCGAGCCCTTGGTGATGACCATGAAATTCACAATCGAGATGACGGCGAAGACCGTGACCCCGACCATCAGCGAGCCGCCCGCGACGAACTGCGCAAAGCCGTTGATGACCTCGCCCGCTGCATCGGGGCCGGTATGCCCCTCGGTCAGGATCAGGCGCGTCGAGGAGACGTTCAGCGACAGCCGGATCACCAGCGACAGCAGCAGCATCACTGGAAAGGCCTGGAAGTCGGTCGGCTTGTGAACGACGCTTGCCATGACCAGGATCAGCACCGACGTGGCGATCGACAGCGCGATCCCGGCATCCAGCAGCGCCGCCGGGATCGGGACCACCATCGACATCACCACCAGCACCAGCACGCCCGTGATGGCGAGCGGCTTGGCCGAGGCCCCCAGCCCCTCGGCCGGAGTCACCGCGCTCATTTATCTTCCCCTGGACTGGCAGGGCCCGCAGGCGAGATCACCCAGTCCACCGGCATCACCACGTCCGCCAGAAAGCCCGCTCGGCGCAGATAGGCGATCACCAGCAGCCGCTGGTCGGGGGGCAGGGCCTGCAGCCGGACAGGGAAGTCGGGAGCAAGCTCCTCTCCGGTCAGCAGCCGCGCGGTCGCGTCGTCGACGAAGGCAGAGGCGGCCGGGCTGAGGGCCTGGGCTGCGGCAAGAGCAAGGGCTGCCAGCATCATGCGGCCTTCTTCATCTCGCGCAGCGCGCTTTCGACCTCGGTGAAGCTCGGACGCAGGTGCTCGGGTGCGGCCTGGCGGCCCACCTCGACGCAAAGGTTCGTCGCATGCTGGTGCAACCCCGCGATCAGCACCGACTTGATGACCTCGTAGAAGGCAAGGTCCTGTTTCATCACCGCCGCCAGCCGCTGCGACAGGGGCGCGACCAACCCGTAGGCGAGAAAGACGCCCAGAAAGGTGCCGACCAGTGCGCCGCCGATCATGCCGCCCAGCACCTCGGGCGGCTGGTCGATCGCCCCCATGGTCTTGATGACGCCCAGGACCGCCGCGACGATTCCCAGCGCGGGCAGGGCGTCGGCCATGTTCTGCAGCGCGTGCGGGACATGCATCGCCTCTTCCTTCATCAGGGCGATGCGACGCGCGAGCATGTCCTCGACCTGGTAGGGGTCGTCGTAGTTGAGGCTGGCCGAGCGCATGGTGTCGGTGATCAGCGTCACCGCGTTCTCGTCGGCGAGGATCGCGGGATAGGCCTGAAAGATCGCGGACCCCTGCGGGTTCTCGACATGCTCTTCCAGCGCCACGGGGTTCGAGCGCGCGATCTTGAGCAACTGGAACAGCAGGCACAGCATCTGCGTGTTGTCGGTCTCGTGCCAGCGCGGGCCCTTGAAGGCGCGGATGATACCCGGAACCGTGTGCTTCAGGGTCGCGCCGTCGTTCGACAGCAGGTACGACCCGACCGCCGCACCGCCGATCATCATCATCTCGAAGGGCAGCGAATGGGTGATCACCGCCATCTTGCCGCCGGCGAGGATATAGCCGCCAAAGACCATGGCGAAGGTCAGGACGATGCCGATGATGCCGAACATGGCTCAGTCTCCGGTCAGGCGGCGCGCGCCCATGTGAGCGGTCAGGACCGCGGCCTGCCCCGGGTCGATCTGGGCGATGATGCGCGCGCCCGCGTCGGGCTGGACGCGCGTCAGGATCTCGGCCGCGAAATCGGGGGGCAGGGCCGCGATGATCGTTGCGGCCTCGGCAGGCTTCATCGCGTCATAGACGGCGATCAGCCGCTCGATCCCCTCGGTCCGTCCCGCCTCCTGGCCCGCGCGGGTTTCGCCCAGGGCGGTCTTGGCCTTTTTCAGGGACAGGAGCCGCGCTGTGATCTGCGCTTCCGCGGCGGCAATCTCGCCCTTGCGGCGCTCGAGATCGGCCAGCGCGCGATCCACGGCGATGCCCCGCAGCCGCAGCGTTTCGGCCAGGGCCACGGCCTCGGGAATGTCGGTGCAGCCGTCGAGCAACTCGGTCGAGGCAGCCTCGGCCGTCAGTGAGCGCGCAAGCCGGTCGCCCTGCGCGATGGCCGCCCCCGCGACAAGGGCGATGGCGCCGCCCATCCAGAAGATGCGGTCAGGCATGGCCGGCCTCCTTGACCCGCCGGCGGCGCAGTGGACGGTAGGGCGCCGCCTGTGGCAGGAACTGCTGCTGCAGCGCCCAATATGCGCGTTCGGACTTGGCCTTCTCGATCTCGCGCGCAAGGCCGTCGCTTGCGGTCGTGGCGCCCGCCTGGGCGGCGGCCAGAGCCGCCTCCAGCCGCGCGATCTCGGCCGCCATGACGGCGATCGCACCCCCCAAGCCCGTTTCCAGGTCGTTCAGCTTGCGCAGGCGCCGCGCGAGGACGTGGCAGAAACCGGCCACGGCCAGACCCGCGACCACCAGCGCGCCTTGCAGGATGAGGGAAAGGGTCATTGGATGCGGAACTCGGTGATGAGAAGGTCGCGAAGGGCGGCGTCACCCAGGATGAAGCGGGTGCGGGTCGCCAGTTCGGCCCGCAGGATTTCCAGGATGCCGCGGCGGCTGAAGGCGGCCGCGTCGATCTGCGACAGGAAGCCATTGAAGCTGTCGGTGATGCGCGGCATCAGCAGCCGCGCCTGACCAAGCGCCTCGGGCGCGACCTCAAGCGTGACGGCCAGCGCCAGCGTCTGCGTCCGCTCGCCGGGAAGGGTCAGCACGATGCGCGGCACGTCGAGGAAGGTCGCGGCAGGGGGCGCTTGCGCCTCGGCCGGGGAAGGTTCGGCGGGGCGCAGCATTGCCATCGGCGACCAGAGCCCCGTGGCTGTCGAGCCTGCCCCCGCCACCAGCGTCAGGACCGGCAGCAGCACCGGAAGCAGCCGTTTCAGCAGCGGCCGGGGGGGCGATGCGTCAAGCGGTTCGCTGATGTCCGTCATCTGATTCTCCGTCCTGATGGGACCGGAGTAGCAGCAGGGGGCTAACCAATTCTTAATCGGCCCCGTGCCATCACCGTTCCTGTCGATTCGAGAACGATTCGAGAGGGCGGAATGCAGAAGCTTGCCGAGTACTGGAACGACCGCAGTGCCAGCCAGAAGCGGCTGATCGGGGCGGCGTTCCTGCTGACCTTCCTGGCCGTCGCGGGCTTTGCCTGGCTGGCCAGCCGCACGCCCATGGCGCTGCTCTATTCCGGCCTCGATTCGGCTCGGGCGGGCGAGGTGATGGCCGAGCTCGACAAGACCGGCATCCCTTCGGAAATCCGTGGCGACGCGATCTGGGTCGCCGAGGCAGAACGAGACCGGCTGCGGATGACGCTGGCGGGCATGGGTCTGCCCTCGCAGGGCGGCGCAGGCTACGAGATCCTGGACGGGATGTCGGGCTTCGGCACGACCTCGCAGATGTTCGACGCGGCCTATTGGCGGGCAAAGGAAGGCGAGCTTGCCCGCACCATCCTGACGGTTCCGGGTGTCAAGGCGGCGCGCGTGCATGTCGCGCCTCCTTCTACGCGGGGCTATCGGCGTGACGCAGGCGGGGCGGCCTCGGTCACGGTCACGATGAACGGGGGCACGCTGGACGCCAGGCAAGCGCAGTCGCTGCAGTTTCTGGTCTCCTCGGCGGTGCCCGGACTCGACCCCGAGCGGGTCAAGGTGATCGACAGCGCCCGCGGCATCGTCTCGACCGGCGAGGAAACCGTCGCCGCTGACCGCGCGAGTGAAATGAAGCGCAACGTCGAGCGCATCCTCGAACCCCACGTCGGCCCCGGCAACGCCATCGTGGAACTGAACCTCGACCTGGTGACCGAAACCGAGCAGCTGTCCGAGCAGACCTTCGACCCGAACGGCCGCGCGCTGGTTTCGCAGGAAAACGAGGAAACCACCGACCAGTCCACCAATGGCGAGCAGGCGGCGGTCACGGCCTCGTCAAACCTGCCCGAGGGGACGGGTGCGCAGGGCGAGCAGAGCCGGACATCCAGTTCGGAAACGCGGCAGCGGCAGAACTATGAGGTGAGCCGCCTGACGCGCGAGGTCCTGCGCCAGCCCGGTGCCACGCGGCGGCTGACGGTGGCGGTGCTGGTGAACGGCACGGTCGAAAAGGCTGCCGACGGCACCGAGGCGCTGGTTCCTCGCAGCGAGCCCGAACTTGAGGCATTGCGCGAGTTGGTGGCCTCGGCCGTGGGCTTCGACGAGGCGCGAGGCGATGTCATCACCGTCAAGTCGCTGCCCTTCTCGGCGCTTGGCACCGAGGGCAGCTCGGCCGAACCCGGCGGGCTGCTGGCGCAGTTGCCGCTGAACGACCTCGCCCGGCTGGCGCTGATCGGCTTCTTCGCGCTCGCCGTGGCGATGGTCGTGATGCGTCCCATCCTGCGCGCACGCTCGGCCAGGGCCGAGCCCGGGCTGCTGGACAACTCGGGCGCAGGCACGGACGGGATCCTGGCCCCTGCCCTGGCCCCTGCCTTGGCTCCGCCCGGAGCCGCCCCCGGGGCGGAACTGCCGAGCCTGTCGGCTGCCGCGCCTGAGTTCGAGGTGACGCCGCCCGCCGCGCTGGCCGATCCCGTGGCCCGCCTGCGCGAGTTGATGCGCGAGCGGCAGGAGGAAAGCATGCGCATCCTGTCGGGCTGGATCGGCCAGAAGGAGGAGGCCTGATGGGCGCTCTGCTTCAGCTGGAACGCTTCGACCTTGGTGCCGAGACGGCCCCGCCGCCGCCTGTCTTCGCGCAGTCCGACCTGGAGGCCGCCTTTGCCGAAGGGCTTTCGCAGGGTCGGAGAGAGACGGAGGCCCTGCAGCTCGACCAGCTTTGCGCCGCCCTGAGCGGACTGTCCGAGCGGCTCGAGGCCGAAAGCGCCGCCCGCCTTGCCGCGGGCGAGGGGCAGGTCCGGGCCCTTGCGCCTTTGGTCGGGGCGCTTCTGGACGGGATCATGCCGGCTGTGGCGCGGGCACGGCTGGAAGCGGCGCTTCTGGCCGAATTGCGGCAGCTTGCGGCCTCGGTCACGCCGCTGACCGTAAAGATCCGCTGCGGGCCGGACATGGCGGCTTTCACGGCGGCTTGCCTCGCCATGACCGGCATCGAGGCGATCGGGATAGACCCCTCGGAACCCGAGGGGTGCATCGAGGCCGAGATGCTGGGCGGCACCGCGGCCTGGGAGGTTGCGCGCGTGGCCGAGCAGCTGCGCGGCCTTGTTCTCGAGATGATGGAGGTGGAGTGACATGGACCTGGAACAGAGCCTGATCCCGACCGAGCAGATCCAGGTCGAGATCGCGATCCGCATTGGCCGCACGCGGATGTCGGTGGCGGACCTCGCGCGCCTTCAGGCCGAGGACGTGCTGCCGCTGGACCAGGATGCCGCGGGGGGGGTCGAGATCTGCATCGGCGACAAGGTCGTGGCCCGCGGCGAGCTTGTCGAACATGGCGAGAGCCGCCTGGCCGTGCGCATCCTCGGCCCGTCCGCCGCATGACGGGGAAGAGCAGCGGTAATGGGTGCGGCAGGGGGGCACCGATTTCTGCAATGATCGTGCCAAGCGGCCCTGCTTGGGCAGCGACGGCAATGGGTCCGGCAGCGTCAAGGCAGAGCAGGGCCTGTAGGATATGCTTCCCGCTTGGTTGGGCTGCCTTGGCTGTTCTCGCAGCCTTGCCGGACAGCGCGGCAGCGCAGGATCTTTCGGGTCTTGTTGCCCAGACTGCAGGCGGGGTCAGCCAGAATGCCGTGATCCTCGTAGTGGGGCTGACGCTGCTGTCGCTCGCGCCCGGGCTCGCGGTCATGGTGACCTGCTTTCCCTTTGTCGTGACGGTGCTGTCGATCATGCGCCAGGCGATCGGGCTGCAGCAGTCGCCACCGAACATGCTGATCGTCAGCCTTGCCCTTTTTCTCAGCTGGTACGTGATGGACCCGGTGCTGCGGGACGCCTGGGACGTCGCGGGCGCGCCGCTGACGCGGGGCGAGATCGCACTGGACACCGCCTTTGATCGCGGGATCGAGCCCTTCCGCCGCTTCATGGCCGAGCGTACCGACCTCGACACGATGGCCGCCCTGGCCGAGGTGGCGCCGCGCCCCGAGATGTCGCAGCCCGGCCCTGTCGCGCCCGAGACGGCTCAGGGTGACGTGCCGGACCCCGAGACAGCGCCCTTGTCGCTCTTGGTGCCCGCCTTCATGCTGACCGAGATCGAACGCGCCTTCGCCATCGGTTTTCTTGTCTCGCTGCCCTTCCTGATCATCGACCTGGTGGTTTCCGCGATCCTGATGTCGATGGGGATGATGATGGTGCCGCCCACCGTCGTGGCGCTACCTTTCAAGCTGGCCTTCTTCGTGACGGTCGATGGCTGGGGGCTGATTGCAGCGGCCTTGGTGCGGGGCTATCAGGGTGGTGGATGAGCCCCCGCCTCGAGTGCTGGTAAACCCAGAGGTGGTAATGATGCGGCAATGTCCGCCGTGACGCAGTCCAGGGCAAATGTGACCTCGGGGAAGCTCATCATGCAGCTGAGATCATGCGCCTTGCTTGGCCATGGCCATATAGGGATCTTTCGGGTCCCGCAGCATCCTGAAGACGCATGGCTGCGCCTCCACGGTCCGCGGCAGTGCTGACGCCCGGAATGGACAAGGGGAGCGGGCGCGTCAAACCGCCTGCCAATCCATGACGATGACCGGTGTCGCTGATCGCGGCTGCAGGCTCGAACGACAGGCACAAGGTGAGCCCATCGGATAGTGCTCATTGCGAGGAGCCATCGGCGCTGCGGCCAAGGTCATGCTGCAGGTTTCGACCGACCTTTGCCATGGGGCCACAAAGACGGATTGATGCACTTGCCATGATGGGCGAGTCCATTTTCATCAGCGCCGGGCCGTCAGGGTGACAACGATCCTCGGATTTGAATGGAGCGGAAAGGCCGAAGTCCCGACCTCGCCAGGCGGACGCCGAGACCCGGCACGCTGCGCGCCAGCGGGGCCGGAAGTTCAGGAGTGCATTGCGCAGGAAGGCACCAGGACTTCTCGGAGGCCGGGCGCTCCGAGGTGCCTGCCGCTCAGGCCGCCAGGCCGCGCGCGCCCATGTCGAGGAACTTCTGCCGGCGGGCGCGGATCAGGTCGGCGGGCTTGCGGCCCTGCAACTCGCCCAGCAGACGCGCGATCTCGTCGCCGACCGAGCGGATCGTCTCGTCGCGTTCGCGCTGGGCGCCACCGGTGGGCTCGGGGATGATCGCGTCGATCACGCCCAGCTTTTTCAGGTCCTGCGCGGTCAGCTTCAGCGCCTCGGCCGCCTCGCGCATCTTCTCGGCATCCTTCCACAGGATCGAGGCGCAGCCTTCGGGCGAGATCACCGAATAGATCGAATGCTCCAGCATCGCCACGCGATCGGCCGTGGCGAAGGCCACCGCGCCGCCCGAGCCGCCCTCGCCGATGATGACCGAAACCAGCGGCACGCCGATCTGCAGGCATTTCTCGGTCGAGCGCGCGATGGCCTCGGACTGCCCGCGCTCTTCGGCGCCCTTGCCGGGATAGGCGCCGGGCGTGTCCACCAGGGTCACCACCGGCAGGCGGAAGCGGTCGGCCATGTCCATCAGCCGGATCGCCTTGCGATAGCCCTCGGGGCGGGCCATGCCGAAGTTGCGGTGGATGCGCGAGCGGGTGTCGTTGCCCTTCTCGTGCCCGATCACCACCACCGCCTGGTCGCGGAAGCGCGCAAGGCCCCCCATGACCGCGTGGTCGTCGCCGAAGGCGCGGTCGCCCGCGAGCGGCGTCCATTCGGTGAACAGCGTCTCGACATAATCCTTGCAATGCGGCCGGTCGGGGTGGCGCGCAACCAGCGCCTTCCGCCACGGATCGAGGTTGCGGTAAAGGTCGCGCAGCATGTCCTGCGCCTTGCGATCCAGCGCCGCAGCCTCTTTCTCGAGATCAACGCCCTCGCCCCGGCGGGCGAGCGCGCGCAGCTCCTCGGCCTTGCCTTCCAGGTCGGACAGCGGCTTTTCGAACTCGAGATAGGTCATGGGCGGGCGCCTTTCGCTGATCGCCGCCTATATGCGGGGCAAGGCGGCGGATTGCAACGAAGGCCGCGCGGCGGGGGCGCGCGCAGGGCCGCTTGCCAAGAGGCGTCCGGGGGCGCAGTCTCGTGCCAGAAAGGCCCGAGGTCGCCATGCCCGCCATCCTTCTACGCCTTCACCCGCCCCGCCCCGACTTTCCCGATGGCGCGACCGCCGCCGAAGAACAGGCGATGACGCACCATGCGGCCTGGTGGCAGGCGATGGCCGACGAGGGCTATGCGATCGCGGTCGGCCCCGTGCTGGACCCCGAGGGGGTCTGGGGCCTCGCGCTTGTCTGGGCCGACAGCGAGGCCGACGCGCTGCGGCTGGTCAAGGGCGACCCGGTGCTGACCGCGGGCCTGGGCTTCCGCTACACGGCGGTGCAGATGGGCGGGCTGATCCTGCCGGGGTCGTGACCTACCAACGGTTCAGTGCCGCCTCGTCCTCGTCCTTGGCGGCGACCCAGCCGCGCGGGCCTTGCGCGCCGATCTCGCGCTTCCAGAACGGGGCACGGGACTTCAGCCAGTCCATCAGGAAATCGGCGGCATCGAAGGCTGCGCGGCGGTGGCGGGCGGCGGTGGCGACCATCATGATCGGCTCGCCGACCGCGATGCGGCCGTGGCGATGGACGACCAGCACGTCGATCAGGCCGAAGCGCTCGGCGGCCGCCTGCGCGTGTTCGGACAAGGCGCGTTCGGTCATGCCGGGGTAATGCTCGATCTCCAGCGCGGTCAGGCCGTCATCGGCGCGTACGAGGCCGGTAAAGGTCACGACCGCGCCCGCACCCGCGCCGAAGCCCTGCGTCAGGGCGGCAGCGTCGAAGGGCTCGGGCTGGACGAGGACGCGCATCAGCCGCCCGTCATCGGAGGAAAGAAGGCGACCTCGCGCGCATTGCCCAAGGGGGCGTCCAGGTCGGTCAGCGCCTGATCCACCGCGACCCGCACGGCGCCCAAGTCCGACAGCGCCGCCGCATAGCGGTCGCCTCGCGCGACCAGCTCCGCCACCAGCTCGCGCACGGTGGCGGCCGAGGTGTCCACGCGCTCGCGCGGGGCGCCGATGCGTTCGCGCAGCCAGGCGAAGTAAAGGATATCCAGCGTCATCGCACATCCCTCAGCCAGGGCCGGGCCTTCTGGAAATAGTCCCAGCCGGTGATCGCGGTCAGGATCGCCGCGATCCACATCAGGACCAGCCCCAGATGCGTGGCGAGGTCCGACCAGTCGCCGCGCCAGACGCGGCCTTCGCCCACCAGCGGCGGCAGGCCCTTTTCATAATAGTCGATGCCCGTGCCCAGGAACATGACGGCGATGGCGATCATCTGGGCGGTGGTCTTCCACTTGGCAAGCCTGGTGACCTTCAGCCGCCCGGCGTCCGAGCCCAGGAATTCGCGCAGCCCGGCGACGAAGACCTCGCGGAAGAGGATCACGGTCGCGGGCAGGATCAGCCAGGGGTTCATGCCGGAATAGCCGGTGATCACGACCAGCGCGATCACCACCATCGCCTTGTCCGCGATCGGATCCATCGCCGCGCCGAAACGGCTTTCCTGCTGCCAGCTGCGCGCCAGATGGCCGTCGATCCAGTCGGTCACTGCCGCCAGAACGAACAGCGCCAGCGCCGCGAAATCGGCAAAGGGGCGGCTGATGAACAGAAACATCAGCGGCACACCGGGGGCGGCGACCAGGCGCAAAAGCGTCAGCAGGTTGGGCAGGTTCCATCTCATGCCTCGCAGGCTAGTGTCTCGGGCGCGCGGGCGAAAGGGGCGGCAGGCGCGATGCACGAAGCTTTCATCCCCCTGCGGCGGACCGGCGCCCGGATCGGGCGTCAGTCGTTGCCGAACAGCCCCTTGAGGCCCCGCGTCAGCAGGTTGCCGACCTTGGGGCGCGGCGCCTGGATGAAGGGCAGGGGGCGGCAGACCTCCATCGCGGCGATGCCGACGCGGGCAGTGAGCGCCCCGTTCACCACGCCCTCGCCGAAGCGGCGGCTGACCTTGGCAAGGATGCCGCCGCCGGCGACGGTGTGGATGAGGTCGTCACCCGCCGCGACCGCGCCCGTGGCGATCAGGTGGGTGACGACGGTGCGGGCCAGCCGCCAGCCGCCCACGGCGCCCGCGCGGCCGCCGTAGATCTCGGCCATGCGGCGGATCATCCGCAGGTTCGCGGCCAGCGCGGTCAGCACGTCGGCCAGCGCCAGCGGGATCAGGGCGGTCGCGGCGGCGACGGTGCGGGCCGCAGCCTCGATCTCGCGCCGCGCCTGCTGGTCGAGGGGGGCCAGCAACTCGGCCTCGGCCATCGCCAGGACAACGCGGGCATCGAAGCTGTCGCCCCGGCGCTGGGCAAGGTTCTGGCGCGCGCGCGCCATCTCGGGGCGGCGGGCGTAAAGCGCGTCGAGCCGGTCCACCGCCGCGTTCGCGCGCTTCAGGTCGCCCGAGGACAGGGCCAGCCCCGATTCGCGGTGGATCGCGTCGATGCGCCCCAATCGCGCCCAGGCGGCGTATTCGCGCACCGCCAGCGCCAGGGTGGCCAGCGTGAAGGCGGCAAACAGACCGATCCCGGTCCAGCCCAGCACCGGCGAGCGCGCCATGAGGCTGTCGAAGAACCGCAACGCCGCCATGGACAGCAGAAAGGTCAGCAGCGCCGCGAGGCTGTTCAGGAAGAATCGCGTGACCTTCGAGGGGCCGCGACCCACGATCCGCGTCACCATCTCCATCGTGCGCGGGCGGGGCAGGGACGAAGGCAGCCCGTCGTCGATGGGCGGCGCGTCGGCAGGCGAGGGACCGGCGGGCGCATCCAGCAGGCGCGGCGCGCGGGCGTCCCGGCGCGGAGGGGGCGTGTCGGTCCGTTCGACGCGGGGCGGGACCGGACCAGGCACCGAACGGTCCTGCGGGTCCGGACGCGTCTCCTGCGGCGGCGACGTGGCATCCCCAAGCCCCGAGGCCGGGCGAGCAGCCTCGGGCTCTGCCGCGCTCTCGGACGCGGCGGGTCCGTATTCGATCAGGACCGGCCCCCGGCGGGGCGGAGGAGTGTCAGGCATCACGACCCTCGTTGAACAGGACCGACGCAAGACCGTCTTGCATGGAAATGTTTTCCATTTTCATGTTCCCTCGGCGTCTCACAGCCGGTCCCCGATCAGGAACTCGGCGGCGCGGTCCAAGCGGATATGGGGTGGGCCATCGCCGGGCCGAAGGGTGTTCGGGGCGGGGGCGAAATTCATCACGGCGTAATCGGCATCCAGCCAGCGGGTCGCGCCCTCCGCTGCCGGGCGCAGCAGGTCGGCGGGGTTGTCGGGCAGCTCGCCCGGGTAAAAGGCCGCCTGCCGTCCGTCCATCAGCGTGCCGCGCACCGCCGGAAGTTCCAGCCCGTCCTGGCGGATGATCTCCTCGGTCGTGGTGCGCAGGGCGGCAAGGGCCAGTGCCTCGGTGCGCGCACCCTGGAAGTCGGCGCGGTCGCGGGCCTCGCGCAGCATGGCGGTCAGGATGTTTGTCAGCCGCGCGTGCTGCAGGTGGTGCAGATGGTCGGCCTTGGTCGCGGCAAACAGGATGCGTTCCACCCTGCGCGTGCCTAGCAACTGCGAAAGCCAGCCCACCCGGCCGGGGCGGAAGGCCGACAGGATGTCGGCCATGGCGCGGCGCATGTCCTCGACCGCGCGGGGACCGGCGTGGATGGCGCCGAGGACATCCACCAGCACCACCTGCCGGTCGATGCGGGCGAAGTGGTCGCGGAAGAAGGGCCGGACCACGCGCGACTTGTAGGCGTCGAAGCGGCGCCGGAACTCCTTGTAAAGCGGCGAGCCTGCCATCGTCTCGGGCAGCGGAGAGAAGGTCAGCGCGGGCGAGCCCTCCATTTCCCCCGGCAAGAGGAACCGTCCCGGCGTGGTGTCGGAAAAGCCCGCGTCGCGGGCAGCGGCCAGATGCGCCGTGTAGGAGGCCGTCATGCGCTGGGCCAGAGGCTCGGCAAGGCGCGCCTGCGCGTCGATGCCGCCGAGGCCCGATAGATAGGCCTGCGCGCCGGGGCGGCCCTCCATCCGCTCCAGCGTCTCGGCGGACCATTGGGCGAAGCTGCGGTCCATCAGGCGCAGGTCCAGCAGCCACTCGCCCGGATAGTCCACGATGTCGAGGTGGATGTTCTGCACGCCCCTCAGTCCCGACAGAAGCCCGCGCGGCTGGACCCGCAAGGACAGGCGCAGCTCGCTGACATGGCGGGTGCCCTCGGGCCAGTGGGGATCGGGGCCGGTCAGGGCGGCCAGATGACGCTCGAACTCGAAGCGGGGCACGGTGTCGTCTGGCTGGGGCTGCAGCCAGGCCGCGCGGATGGTGCCGTCGGCCGCCGCCCGCAGGCCCGGCATCCGGCCCCGGTCCAGCAGGTTCGCCACCAGCGAGGTGATGAACACCGTCTTGCCCGCCCGGCTGAGACCCGTGACGCCCAGCCGGATGACCGGATCGGCCAGCCCCAGCCCGCGCATCAGACTGCCAGTAGTGTCGGACAAGGCCATGCGGTCCCCCGTGAAATCAACGGCATGAATGAACGGCCTGTCACATAGGCGGTCCCGGCCCCAACGGCCAGCGGGGCCCTTGGGTTCAGGGGCCGGCGCAGGCGTGACGCCGCGGCCCCTGCGTCAGGCGGCCTGCGCGGGCTCCATCTCCTCGGCGCGCTCCGCCACCGCCCCCAGCAGTTCGGCGGTGCGGTCGAGCCTGTCGTGCGGGTCCTCGATCGCCTCGCGCAGGACGAGGCAGTCCTCCTTGCGCTCGAGCCCCAGCGCCTTGGCGTCGGGCGCGATGCCCTCGCGCGGGTAAAGGACGATGCCTGCGGGACCAGCCACGACGCGGGCGATGCCTGCCGCATGGGCGGCCTCGCGCAGGCGGACGATCTGCAAAAGCACACGCGCCTCGGCCGGGATCTCGCCGAAGCGGTCCTCGAGTTCCGCGTCCAGCAGGTCCACGGCCTCGGCCGAGTCCATGCGCGCAAGGCGCATGTAGATTTCCAGCCGCGTGTCCGGATCGGCGATCCAGCTTTCGGGCAGCTTCCCCTGCAGGCCAAGCTGAAGGTCGGGGATCCAGCGCTCGCCCGTGCCTCCCCGCGCCGACAGGGCATCGGCAAGCAGTCGCTGGTAAAGCTCGATCCCGATCAGCTTCATGTGGCCGGCCTGTTCCTCGCCCAGCAGGTCGCCCGCCCCGCGCAGGTCGAGGTCGCGGGCGCTGATCTCGAAGCCCGCGCCCAGGCGGTTCAGCGTTTCCAGCGTCTGCAGGCGCTTGAGCGTCAGGTCGGGGATCGTCTTGCCGGCTTCCGTGAACATCAGCATGTGCGCGCGCTGGTTGCCGCGCCCCACGCGGCCCCGCAGCTGGTGCAGCTGCGACAGGCCGAAGCGGTCGGCCTTGCAGACGACCATGGTGTTGGCCTGCGGCACGTCCAGCCCCGCCTCGATGATGTTGGTGGCCAGCAGCACGTCGCCCTCGCCGCGGGCGAAGCGGATCATGGCCTCGTCGATCTCGGCGGCGGGCAGCTTGCCATGGGCTTGAAGCACTTCCAGATCGGGCACGAGTTCGCGCAACTCGGCGGCCATCGGCTCCATGTCCTCGATCCGGGGGACGACGACGAAGCTTTGACCTCGGCGCGCGCGCTCGCGCAGAAGGGCCGCGCGCAGGGTGGCGGCATCAAAGGGCGCAACCGAGGTGCGGATGGGCTGGCGCCGCGCGGGGGGCGTGGCGATGACGGACAATTGCTGCAGGCCCACCAGCGCCGATTGCAGGGTGCGCGGAATGGGGGTCGCGGTCAGCGTCAGGACGTGGCCCGCGGACAACTCGCGCAGCTTCCCCTTGTCGGCGGTGCCGAAGCGCTGCTCCTCGTCGATGATGACAAGGCCGAGATCCTTGTAGCTGACGCCCTTGCCCGCGACCGCGCCCGTGCCGATCACGATGTCGATGGTGCCGTCGGCCAGCCCCTCCTTCACCGCCTTCCTCTCGGCGGCGGTGGACAGGCGATGCAGCGCGCCGACGGTCTTGCCCAAGGGCGCGAAGCGGCGCTGGAAGGTTTCGACGTGCTGGCGGGCCAGCACGGTCGTTGGGGCGGCGACGGCAACCTGACGGCCCTCCAGCACGGCAACGGCGGCGGCGCGCAGGGCGACCTCGGTCTTGCCATAGCCCACGTCGCCGATCACCAGCCGGTCCATCGGCTTCCCCGAGGCAAGGTCGTCGCGCACCGCCTCGATGGCGCGGGCCTGGTCGGGTGTTTCGGTGAAGGCGAAGCCCGCGGCGAAGCGTTCGTAATCCGCCGGGTCGCCCTCCAGCACCGGGGCCTCCTGCCCCCTACGCACCTCGGCCAGTTCGGCCAGCGCCTGCGCGGTTTCCGCCACGGCTGCTTCGACCTCGTCCTTGCGCTTGCGCCAGCTCGATCCGTCCAGGCGGTCCAGCGTCACCGCTTCGGGCTCCGCCCCATAGCGCCAGATGCGAAAGGCCTGAAGGACCGGGACCAGCCGCACGCCGTCGCCCGCATAGGTCAGGCGGATCGCCTCGCCGGGATCGCCCTCCCCTAGGTCGGGCAGGGGCTCGACACCCGCCACGACCCCGATGCCGTGGTCCTCGTGGACCACCACGTCGCCGATGCGGATGCCGACCCGGTCCAGAAGCGTCTGGCCCGTGGCGACAGCATCCTCGCGCAGGGCCCGGCTGCCCAGCAGATCGGCGGCGGCGACGGCCAGGACGCCGTCGCGCTGGAAGCCGCGCTCAGCCGGCATGGGTAGGGACAGGAGGCTGCCGGGCTCGGCCTGCGCGACCTCCTCCCACGAGCCGGCGGCGGGGATCGTGCGCTCCAGCAGCTTCGCCGCGCGGCGGGACAGGAAGCGCAGGTCGCGCTCGCTGCCCAGAAGGACCAGCCGCTCGCCCGCGTCAAAGGCGGCACGGGCGGTGCGGGTGAAGGCGCGTTCCGGCGCGCGGCTTTCGACGAAGCGCGGCGGCGGGGCGCCCGCCTGCGCCAGTTCCAGCGTTTCGCGGCCCTTGAGGGAAGCCACCCAGGCCTCCTCGGGCAGGACGCGGCGAAGGGCTGCGGCGCTGCCGATCTCGACGGCCAGCTTCAGGACGTTGCGGCGGCGCTTGTCTGCCGCCGGAGACAGGACCAGCCGCGCGCCGGGCAGGTGGTCGGGCAGGGCGCAGCGTGTCTCGCCCAGCGCAGGCTCGGTCACGGGAGCGATGGCGCAGGACTGGACCTCGGAAAGGGTGCGCTGGTCGAGGATGTCGTAAAGGCTGATCCAGGCGATCCGGCCCTCCGCCACCTCGATCCGCACGGGGTTTTCGGATTGCGCGGGAAAGACGTCCAGCACCTGCCCGCGCAGGGCAACCTCGCCCGGCTCGTCCACGCGGTCGTCCTCGGCATAGCCCAAGGCCACGACCGAATCGCGCAAGGCGGGCAGGTCGATTTCGGTGCCCACGGTCACCGACAGCATCTCGGCCGGAACCTCGGACGGTGCGGGCCAGGCCAGCGCCAGGGCGTCGGCCGTGGTGATCAGGGCGACCGGCCCATCCTTGCGCCCACGCAGGCGCGAGAGCCCCGCATTCCGCAGACCGATGTTGGCGGGCGAGGCGGGCGAGCTGTCCCCCGGCAGCGCGTCGCTTTCGGGCAGAAGGACCACCTGCGCCCCCGGCGCGGCGACGGCCAGCGCGCGGGCGACGGCCATGGCCTCGGTTTCCGACTCGGCGGCGAAGAGGATGTCGCCCCGCGGCAGCTGCTCGGCGAGGGCCGCGGCGGTTTCGGCATTTCCAAGGCGGCCGGCAGGCCGGGCCTTCTCGGGAGATGGGGGCATGATGGCTTTCGGCAAAGGAACGGGTCCGGGGGCAATCAGGTCCGTGTCCGGTCCTTCCTGCGTCAGCTTCAACGACATTCGCGCGCGCCGGTTCCGGGGCGGACGGCAGGTTTGCAGCCGCCCGCGTTTTCGGCCACGACAAGGGCGATGACCGAGGCCCGATCCCCCGACACCCTTCCCATCGACGACGCGATCCCCGAACTGCGCGCGGCGCTGGCCGCGCATGGCCGTGCGGTGCTGGTGGCCCCGCCCGGCGCGGGCAAGACCACGCGGGTGCCGCTGGCGCTCTTGGACCTGATCCCCGGCCGCATCGTGATGCTGGAGCCGCGCCGGCTGGCCGCGCGCGCCGCCGCCGAGCGGATGGCCTCGACCCTGGGCGAGCCCCTGGGCGCGACTGTCGGCTACCGCATCCGGGGCGAGGCCGTGCCGGGCGCGCGGATCGAGGTCGTGACCGAGGGCATCCTGACCCGCATGATCCAGTCCGACCCCGACCTGCCGGGCATCGGCTGCGTCATCTTCGACGAGTTCCACGAGCGCAGCCTGAACGCCGACCTCGGGCTCGCGCTGGTCTGGGAAAGCCGCGCGGCGCTGCGGTCCGACCTTGCGGTGCTGGTGATGTCGGCCACGCTGGAGGCCGAGCCCGTCGCGGCGCTGCTGGACGACGCGCCCGTGGTGCGGTCGCTGGGCCGGGCCTTTCCGGTGGAAACCCGCTGGCTCGATCGGCCGCTGCCTGCGGGCGCGCGGCTGGTCCCCGAGGCCGCCCGGCTGATCACGCAGGCCGAGTCCGAGACGCGCGGCACCGGCGGCACGATCCTGGCCTTCCTGCCGGGCGAGGGCGAGATCCGCCGCGTGGCCGCTATGCTGGACGGCCCCGTCGAGGTCATGCCGCTGTTCGGCGCGATGGAGCTTTCGGCCCAGCGCGCGGCGCTGGCGCCCCCGGGCGACAGGCGGCGGATCGTGCTGGCGACGTCCATCGCGGAAACCTCGCTGACGATCCCCGGCGTGCGGGTGGTGGTGGATGCAGGTCGCGCGCGGCGGGCGCGGTTCGATCCGGGTTCCGGCATGACGCGGCTGGTGACCGAGCGGGTGAGCCGGGCCGAGGCCGAGCAGCGGCGCGGCCGCGCGGGCCGGGTCGCGCCGGGCATCTGTTATCGCATGTGGGCGCGGGCCGAGGAAGGAAGCCTCCCCGCCTTCGCCCCGCCCGAGATCGCCACCGCCGATCTGGCTGGCCTTGCGCTGGAACTGGCCGCTTGGGGATCGGAAGAGGGGCTGGCCTTCCTGACCCGGCCGCCTGCCGCCGCGCTGGCCGAGGCGCGGGCGCTGCTGGAGGATCTGGGCGCGCTGAAGGACAGCCGGATCACCCCGCATGGTCGGGCGCTGGCCGCGCTGCCGCTGCACCCCCGGCTGGGGCACATGCTGCTGACCGCCGGGCGCGGTGCGGCGGACCTCGCCGCGCTGATGGCCGAACGCGACCCGATCCGCGGCGCGCCCGCCGACCTGTCGCTGCGGCTTCAGGCCATCCGCGATCCCCGCGCTTATGCCGAGCGCCACCCCTGGCCCGCCGATCGGGGCACGGTGGAACGCATCCGCGCGGAAGGACGCCGTCTGCGCCGCCTCGCGTCCGACGCCGCCCCCCTGAGCCCGGGCCAGATGGCCGCGCTGGCCTATCCCGACCGCATCGGGTTGCGCCGCAAGGGAGACGCGCCGCGCTATGTCCTGTCGGGCGGCAAGGGCGCGGTGCTGGCCGAGGGCGACCCCCTCGGCGCGCAAAGGCTGATCGTGGCGACCGACCTCGATGGAGACGCCCGCGAGGCGCGGGTGCGGATGGGCGCCGCGCTGGACGAGGCGGACCTGCGGGCGCTTTTCGCCGACCGGATCGAGGCGGTGGAACTGGTCGAGTGGTCCCGCCGCGAAGGCCGGGTGCTGGCGCGGCGGCAGGAGCGGGTGGGGGCGCTGGTCCTCTCCGACCGGGCACTGGACGATCCGGACCAGCAGGCGGTGGCGCTTGCGGCTTGGGAAGGGCTGCGCGACCTCGGTCTGCCCTGGACTCCCGCGGCGCGGCGGCTGCGGGCGCGGATCGCGCTGGTCGAAGGGATGCCGGATGTTGGCGATGCGGCACTGATGGCCGATCCCGGCTGGCTGCTGCCGTGGCTGGGCAAGGCCCGCACGAGCGCCGACCTGCGGGCGCTGGACCTGACCGAGCCGCTGAAGGCCCTGATCGGCTGGGATAGTCAGCGGCGGCTGGACGAGGCGGCGCCGGCAGCCTTTGTCTCGCCGCTGGGGCGCCGCATCCCCATCGACTACGACGCCGAGACGCCCACGGTTGAGGCGCGCCTGCAGGAGCTGTTCGGGGTCACCCGGCACCCGATGGCAGGCAGTCGTCCGCTGCGCATCCAGATGCTGTCGCCGGGCGGCAAGCCCATTGCGGTCACGACCGACCTGCCCGGCTTCTGGGCGGGCGGTTATGCCGACGTGCGCAAGGACATGCGCGGGCGCTATCCGCGCCATCCCTGGCCCGAGGACCCGACAACGGCCGACCCGACGGTTCGGGCCAAGCCGCGCGGGACGTGAGAAGAGGGGGCGCTGCCCCCGCCCTTCGGGCTCCCCCGGGATATATGCGGACAAGAGATGATCTCAGGGCCGGATCTCGACCTCGGTGCCGATCCGGGTGTGGGCGAAGAGTTCGCGGATCTCGGGGTTGGTCACGGCGATGCAGCCGGCGGTCCAGTCGCCCTTGACCCGGAAGCCCTCGGCGACCTGGTTGGGCTGGCCGTGGATCATGATGTCGCCCCCCGGGTCGACGCCTTCCGCCCGGGCCCGGGCGCGGTCCTCGGGGCGCGGGTAGTCGAGGCCCAGCGACAGGGTGAAGCTGCTGCGGTCGTTCAGGCGATCAACCTTGAAGATGCCCTCGGGCGTCTTGCCGTCGCCTTGTTTCACCTTGTCGCCTTCCGGCGTGAACCCCAGGGCGATGGACATCACGCGCGGGTTGCCGTCGCGCTGGAAGATGGTCATGCGGCGGGCGGATTTCTCGACCAGGATGCGCTCGACGGGGCTGGTGATCGCGGGCGCCGGTTGCGGGATGCGGATCTCGGGCAGGCGCGGCGGGCGCGGGACGGGGATGTTTGTCGCCGGCGGGGGCACCGGCAGGGGCAGGGTGGGCGGCAGCGGCACCGGCAGGGGGATGCCGCCGGTCCAGGCGAGCCATCCGGCCAGCGCCACCGTCCCCAGCGCGGCCATGCGCAGCGGCCTCATTGCAGGTCGGCGAAGGCCTCGCGCAGGCGGGCTGCGGCCTCAGCCACCCGCGCACGGGGCGTCGCGAGGTTGAAGCGCATGTGCCCCGCGCCGCCCAGGCCGAAGCTTTCGCCATGGTTGGCCGCGATCCGGGCGCCCTGCTCGACGCGGTGGTGGATCTCGGCGGGCTCCATCCCGGTGCCGGTGAAATCGACCCAGGCGAGATAGGTCGCCTGCAGGGGCATGGACCGCGCGCCGGGGATGGCGTTCACGGCCTCGTCGAAGATGCGGGCGTTGCCGGCGATGTAATCCACAAGCGCATCCACCCAGGCCGCGCCCTCGGGCGAATAGGCTGCCGTGACCATCGGCAGGCCGAAGAGACCGGGCGAGAGGCCCAGCGCCATCATCCGCGCCTTGTACCGGTCGCGCAGGGTATCATCGGCAATGATCGCGTTGCCGAGGTGCGCGCCCGCGATGTTGAAGGTCTTGGTCGCCGCGGTCAGCGTCACCAGCCGGTCCGCGATCTCGGGCGCGGCCAGTGCCGTGACAGTGTGGCGGGGGCCTCCGGGCAGGACGAGGTCGTGGTGGATCTCGTCCGAGACGAGGATCAGGTCGCGGGCGCGGCAGAAGGCGGCGATCTCGCGCAGTTCCTCGGCCGTCCAGACCCGGCCGCCAGGGTTGTGGGGCGAGCAGAGGATCAGCATCCGCTCACGGCCGGTCAGGCGGTCGGCCCAGTTGTCCCAGTCCAGCGCATACTGGTCATCGCGGACGGCCAGCGGCAATTCCGTCACCGTTCGGCCAGAGGCTTTGATGACGCGGGCGAAGGCGTGATAGACGGGCGTCATCAGCACCACGGCATCGCCTGCTTCGGTGAAGGCATCGACCGCCAAAGCAGTCCCGTTGACGAGGCCGTGGACGGACAGGATGTGATCACGCTCGACCTGCCAGCCGTGGCGGGTCTGCATCCACCAGCGGATCGCGTCGAGATAGGGCTCGTTCACGCCCGGATAGCCGTAGATGCCATGAGCGACCGTCGCCTCCAGCGCGCGGCGGACTCCGGCAGGCGCGGCGAAGTCCATGTCGGCGACCCACATCGGCAGGGCGTCGGGGGCATCCAGCCCGAAGACCCCGGCCATGTCGTCCCACTTGTTGCACATCGTGCCCCGGCGCTCGATGGCGTGGTTGAAGTCGGGAGCGGCGAAGCGGTCGGGTCTGTTCATCGGGGGTCTCCTGTCACGCGCCCCGACCATAGCGGCTTGTTGCGCGGCGGGAAGGCTTGTCCTATGTGCGAGGGCCATGACGCGCCCCATCCTCTTGTTCCCCGATCCCCGGCTGAAGAAGGTCTGCGACCCCGTGGGCCGGATCACGCCCGAGATCGAGGCACTGGCCGACGAGATGCTGGCCACCATGTATGCCGCTCCGGGCGTGGGCCTGGCCGCGCCGCAGGTGGGCGTGCTGCAACGCCTCTTTGTCATGGACTGCACCAAGGACCCCGACGCGCCCCGCGCGCCCCTGGTCATGGTGGACCCCGAGATCGTGGGCACGTCCGAGGCGCTGAACACCTATGAGGAGGGCTGCCTGTCCTTCCCCGAGCAATATGCCGATGTCACGCGCCCGGCCGAGGTGCGGATGCGCTGGACCGGCCTTGACGGCAGGACGCACGAGCGCGACTTCGACGGGCTCTGGGCCACCTGCGCGCAGCATGAATTGGACCACCTGAACGGCAAGCTCTTCATCGACCATATCGGGCCGATGAAGCGGCAGATGATCTCGCGCCGCATGACCAAGATGAAGCGCGAGATGGCGCGGGCCTGAATGGCGGTCCGGCCCTTCATCCCCTATGCCGACCGGCGGCTGCACACGCCTGCGGCGCCCGTCGAGGCCGTCACGGACGAGATCCGGGCGATCTGGGACGACATGATCGACACGATGGAGGCGATGCCCGGTGTGGGTCTCGCCGCGCCGCAGATCGGGGTGATGCTGCGGCTGGCGGTCGTGGATGCCTCGGCCGAGCGGGGGCAGGCGGTGCGGATGGCGAACCCCGAGGTCCTGCACGCCTCGGTCAAGATGCGGTCGCACGAGGAAGCCTCGCCCAACCTGCCCGGCGTCTCGGCGGTCATCGAGCGGCCGCGGGCGGTGACGGTGCGCTTCCTCAACGCGGCGGGCGAGATCGAGGAGCGGGACTTCGTGGGCCTTTGGGCGACCAGCGTGCAGCACCAGGTCGATCATCTGAAGGGCCGGGTCTATGTGGACCACCTGTCGGCGCTGAAGCGGCGGATGCTGGTGGCCAAGGCCGCGAAGCTGGCGCGCCGGTGAGACGCGCCGGACCGGGGCGCTGCCCCATCGTCGTATACGACGATCCCGGGATACTTGTGCAAAGAAGAAAGACGGGAGCAGGCGATGCGCGTCGTGTTCATGGGAACGCCCGAGTTTTCCGTTCCTGCCTTGCAGGCCATCGCGGCGCGGCACGAGGTCGTCTGCGTCTACTCGCAGCCTCCGCGGGCGGCGGGTCGGGGGCAGAAGCCCCGGCCCTCGCCGGTGCAGGCGGCGGCCGAGAGCCTGGGGATTCCGGTGCGGACCCCGGTGCGGCTGAAGGGGGCCGAGGAGCAGGCGGAGTTCGCGTCCCTCGGCGCGGATGTCGCGGTGGTGGTGGCCTATGGGCTGATCCTTCCGCAGCCGGTGCTGGATGCGCCGAGGCTCGGGTGCCTGAACATCCATGCCTCGCTGCTGCCGCGCTGGCGGGGGGCGGCGCCGATCCATCGCGCGGTGATGGCCGGGGATGCCGAGACGGGCGTCGCCATCATGCAGATGGAGGCGGGGCTGGACACCGGGCCGGTGCTGGCCGAAGCGCGCACCCCCATCGGAGACGAGGACACCACCGCCGACCTGCACGACAGGCTGGCGGGGATGGGCGCCGACCTGATCGTGAAGGTGCTGGACCGGCTGCCGCTGCCTGCCGTGCCGCAGGCGGCCGAGGGGGTCACCTATGCCGCCAAAATCGACAAGGCCGAGGCGCGGATTGACTGGACCCGGCCCGCCGCCGAGGTGGACCGTCTGATCAGGGGGCTGTCGCCCTTTCCCGGCGCCTGGTGCATGGCCGGGGGCGAGCGTCTGAAGCTGCTGCGCTCGCGGCCGGCCAAGGGACAGGGCGCGCCGGGCGAGGTGCTGGGCGGGCTGGTCGTCGCCTGCGGCGAGGGCGCGGTCGAGATCACCGAAGTGCAGCGCGAGGGCAAGCGCCCGATGCCCACCGCCGAGGCGCTGCGGGGAATGGCACTGCCCGCGAGGCTGGACTGACCGGGAGGGCCTCGACAAGCAGCCAGACGCGGCCTTCCCGCGCAGCCTGATTGAGAGTAACGGGCAGGGCATGAGCCTGCGCCCGCACCTGACCGCCACATTCCTTCTCGGCCTGCCGCTGGTCGGCACCCATGTCAGCCGGATGCTGATCGGGGTGACGGACACGATCCTGATCGGCCGCTACGGCGTCGACGAGCTGGCGGCGCTGGTGCTGGCGACCTCGTATTTCTTCATCCTGACCATGCTCGGGTCCGGCTATGCGCTGGGCGTCATGGGGGTGATCGCCAATGCCCGCGCGCGCGGCGACGCGGCCAAACTGCGGAGGGCGACGCGCATGGCGCTGTGGCTGTCGGTCCTGCATTCCCTGCTGATCGTGCCGCTTCTGTGGTGGTCGGGGCCGATCCTGTCGGCCCTGGGGCAGGAACCCCGGGTCGCCGCACTGGGGCAGGAATGGCTGCGTGTGATGATCCCGGCAATGCCCGCCGTGCTGGCGGGGATGGTGCTGAACAGCTATCTCGCGGCGCTGGGGCGGCCGAACCTGGCGCTTGTCATCAACGTGGTCGGGCTGCCGGTCAACGCGCTGTTCAACTGGCTGCTGATCTTCGGCCACTGGGGCCTGCCGGAGCTGGGCGTGCGCGGCTCTGGCATCGCCAGCCTCGCGGTGAACTGGCTGCAGCTTGCGGCGCTTGCCGCCTGCGCCGCCTGGGCGCCCGAGGGGCGGCAGTACCGCCTGTTCCAGCGGCTCTGGCGACCCGACTGGGCGGCCTTCCGGTCGGTCTTCGCGCTGGGCCTGCCGATCGGGCTGACGCTGGTGGCGGAAACGGGGATGTTCACCGGCGCCAATGTCCTGATGGGCTGGTTCGGGGCCGAGCCGCTGGCCGCCCATGGCATTGCCCTGCAGATCGCGGGGCTGACCTTCATGGTCCACCTGGGCATCTCCAACGCCGCGACGATCCGCGTGGGGACGGCGCATGGAACCGGCGACGCGCAAGGGATGCGGCTGGCCGCCATTGCGGCAATCCTGCTGTCGGCAGGCTTCGCCCTGATCCCGATGGCGGCCTTCCTGGCCATCCCCGAGACGCTGACCGGGCTTTATCTCAACCCCGCCGATCCGAAGGCACCGGTGATCGTCGCGCTGGCGGCCTCGCTGATGCTTTACGCCGGGCTGTTCCAGTTGGCGGATGCGATGCAGGCCATCGCGCTGGGGCTGCTGCGGGGCGTGCAGGACACCCGCGTGCCGATGGTGCTGGCGGTGGTCAGCTACTGGCTGATCGGCCTGCCCGCGGGCTGGCTGCTGGCATTCCCGCTGGGCATGGGGCCGCAGGGCCTGTGGCTGGGGCTGCTGCTGGGGCTGACGGCGGCGGCCGGGCTGCTGATGTCGCGCTTCTGGCGCTGGGCGGGCGCGCAGGGCGCCGCTCTGGCCCGCGCGCCGCAAGCCCGTTAGACTGGCCCGCGCCCTTCCTGCGAGGTTCCCATGCGTCCCGTCTTTGTCCAGTTCCGCTGCACCCCCGGCAAGACCTACGAGGTCGCCGACGCCATCTACGACCGCGAGGTCGTGAGCGAGCTTTACTCGACCTCGGGCGAATACGACCTGCTGGCCAAGGTCTATGTCCCCGAGGACCAGGACGTGGGCCATTACCTGTCCGAACGGCTGTTCGACATCCCCGGCATCAACCGGACGCTGACCACGATGACCTTCCGCGCCTTCTGAGGGCGTCAGGCGATCATCAGGGCAATGGCGGCGGCAAGCGCACCTGCGGCGGGCAGCGTCACCACCCAGGCGGCCAGCGTCCGCAGCACGGCCGAGCGGCGCACCAGCCGGCGGCGGTGCAGTTCCTCGGGGGGCAGGGGCTTGCGGGGGCGGGCCCGGCGGAAGCGCCGTTCTTCCCATTCGCGGTAGAAGCCGACGCCGAAGACGCCGCCCACGGCGACATGGGTGGTGGACACCGGCATTCCCAGCCGCGTCGCGACCAGCACCGTCAGCGAGGTCGCCAGCAGCACGCAGAGCGCGCGGGCCGTGTTCAGCCGGGTGATCCGGCTGCCGACCATGTGCACGATCCGCCGCCCGAACAGCAGCGCGCCCACGGCGATCCCTGCGCCCCCCAGCGCCAGCAGCCGCAACGAGGCGGGTCCCGCCTCGGGCCACAGCGCGGCCGCGCGCATCAGCACCGCCAGCGGCGCCACGATGTTGGCCACGTCGTTCGAGCCGTGGCCGAAGCCCATCAGGACCGCCCCCAGCACCAGCGGCGGCCCCAGCAGGCGGTCGAGCATCTGTCGGCTCGGGTGACCCGCCGCAAGCTCTCCGGCCATGCGGATGTGGGCGGCAAGGACGGCGCCCGCGCTGATGGCCAGCGTCGCCACAATGACCAGCGCAGGCCGCGCGCCGCCCAGTGTCAGCGCGTTGACCGCCAGCACCGCCGCGATGATCCCCACAAGCCAGGGCAGCCAGCGCGCGGCCGCCGCCGTCCGGTCGGGCGCGCGATGGATCAGGTGACGCAGCACCGCCAGCAGCGCCGCCCCCACCAGCGCCGCCGCGATGGGCGAGGCAACCCAGACCGTCGCGATCCGTGCGAGCCCGCTCCAGTAGAGTGCGCCGGGTCCGAAGACCGCAAGCCCCGCGCCCGCGATGCCGCCCACGACCGCATGGGTCGTGCTGACGGGGGCCCCCGCCCAGGTGGCCAGCGCGATCCAGCTGGCGGCGGCCAGCATCGCGGCCAGCATGACCGTGGCGGGGGCGGTGCCCTGCAGCATCAGTTCGGCCGGCAGGATGCCGGTGGTCAGCGTCTCGGTGACGCGCCCGCCCGCCAGCATCGCGCCCGCGACCTCGGCCAGTGCGACGAGGAGAAGGCCTGTCTTCATCGAGACCGCCCCCGCGCCCACTGCGGGTCCGAGGGCGTTCGCCACGTCGTTGGCGCCGATCGTCAGCGCCAGGAAGGCCGCCACCAGCATGCCCGCGATCATCATGCCGGGCGCGGCCGTCCCGCCTGTCAGGACCGCGCCGACAAGCGCGACAAGTGCAGCAAAGGTCAGGGCGAGCCCCAGCCGCGACACCGCGCGCAGGGAATGGACCCCGGCGCTTTCTGCATTGGCCACGCGGTCGAGGTCCTTGTCGAGGGTTCGGAAGCTGCTCATTCCCCGGTCAGGCGCGCGCCGGGCGGCATGCGGGCGGAGGGACGCGCGCAAGTCCCTTCAGCAGGGCGGCAAGCTCGGGTTCGGCCACCAGCGCGGCGGCCTGGGCGGGGGGAAACCAGCGGCGGCTGCGCTGGGCCTGTTCGGGCCACTGCTCGGCCAGTGTTTCGACCGGCACCACGAAGACCCGCACCTCGACCGGGATGGCGAAGCCTTCGTTCTGGGCCTTGTCGTACAGGTAACCGCCCAACTCCTGGGCCGCTGCAGCGCGCACCCCCGCTTCTTCCCACGCCTCCTGCAGGGCGGCCTGGGCCAGGGTTCGGCCGGGCATGGGCCAGCCCTTGGGGATGATCCAGCGCCCCGTGCCGCGGCTGGTGATCATCAGCACCTCGCCCGTCGCGGCATCGCGGCAGACCGCCCCCACCTGCAGGCGGGGGCGGCGCGCGCCGAGAAGCCGGGCCAGGCGCTGGCGCAGCCCGGTCATCCCTCGTCCGCCGTGTTCACCGAACCGCGCAGGGCCTTGACCGTGCCGCGCTGCGCCTTGGCGGCCAGCCTGCGGCGCTGGCTGCCCAGCGTAGGGCGGGTGGCGATGCGGGGCCGAGGGGCGACAAGGGCCGAGCGGATCAGGTCCGCCAGCCGCTCGCGCGCGATCTCGCGGTTGCGGGCCTGGCTGCGGGTGTCCTGGACCTGGATCACGATGGCGCCGTCCGAGGTCCAGCGCCGGCCCGCGAGCCGCCGCAGCCGCGCCTTGACGGGCGCGGGCAGGTGGGGCGAGCGCTCGGCCTCGAAGCGCAGCTCGACGGCGGTCGAGACCTTGTTGACGTTCTGTCCCCCCGGCCCCTGGGCACGCGTGAACTGCTCGGACAGTTCCCAGTCCGCAAGGGCAATGGTGTCGTTGATCCGCAGCATGGAGAAAAGATGCAAATCCCTGTGACGGAAGGAAAGAGGCCGAAGGATAACTTATCTTGAGTGCTTGCGTTCCTGCCCGGAAATCCTGCGGCAGCAGGGCAGGATGGCGGTCGATTCGGCAGGGCGCCGCGTGCCGTGGCCATGCAAGGGGGCACTGGATGACCCTGCGGCGAATAAGGTCCCAAGGATGTGCCTTGCTGCGGCGCCTCATTCCGGCGGTTCGGTGGCCGCGGCGCCTGGCTTGCCTTCCTTGACGGCCCGCGCCAGCACCGCGACCGAGACGGGACCCGCGCCCTCTTCGGCCAGAGCCCGTGCCGCCGCCGCCAGCGTCGCCCCCGAGGCCATCACGTCATCGACCAGCAGCACCGGTCGCCCTTCGAGCCGCGACCGCGCGCGGTCCGCGACCCTGATCGCGCCCTCGACATTGGCGAAGCGGTCACCCACCGACCCGTGGTCCTGCATGGGCGTGTGCCGCAGGCGGCGCAGCCCCGCCGCCTCGAGCCCCAACCCGTGGGCGCGCGCCACCGCCGCGCCCAGCAGCGCGGCCTGGTTGTATTTCCGCGCCAGCATCCGGCGGGGATGCAGCGGCACCGGCACCACCATCATGCCCGGTGCGACCAGTGGTGCCGCCGCCGCCGCGAGCCAAAGGCCCAGCGCGGGCGCAAGGTCCGGCCGGTCGCCGTGCTTCAGCGCCAGCACCAGCCGCCGCCCGCTGCCCGCATAGACCACCGCCGCGCGGCCGCGCGCCCAGGGGCGCGGGCGGGCGAGGCAGTCGTCGCAGGAAAGCCCCGCCTCGGTTCCGCTGTCGCCGGGAAGGGGGATGCCGCAGGTGTCGCACAGGCAGGCCCCGATGAACTCGGCCTCGCGCCAGCAGGCGGGGCAGAGCGCCCCGTCCTCGGCCACGCCCGCCCCGCAGTCGAGGCATTGCGGCGGGAACAGAATCGTGCGCCCCGCTTTCATCACCGCACCGAAGGCCCTAAGTTGCAATCCCATGTCCGCGCCCGCTTCCTCCTCCAGCGCCCCGCCGCGCCTAACCGACCGCCCTGCGCTGCAACGCAACCGCGCCCGCGCCGCCCGGACGGGGCGCGAGGACTGGCTGCACGCGCTGGTGCTGGACGAGATCCAGGATAGGCTTTCCGAGATTAACAGAAGGTTTACCGCGCCCGCCGTCGTGACCGGCCATCCCGCGTTCTGGTCCGCCGCGATGCCCGGCGCACGGGTGGTGCCGGACGAGGCCGTGCTGGACCTTGAGCGAGGTGCGCACGACCTCGTGATCCACGTGCTGGCGCTGCACTGGGCCGACGACCCGGTGGGACAGATCATCCAGGGAGCACGCGCGCTGGTGCCGGACGGACTGTTCATGGCCGTCCTGCCGGGCGGCGAGACGCTCGCCCCCCTGCGCGCCGCACTGGCGCAGGCCGAGGTCGAGGTCACGGGGGGCCTGTCGCCGCGCGTCGTGCCCCTGGGCGAGATCCGCGACCTCGGTGCGCTGCTGGCCCGCGCGGGGCTGGCACTGCCAGTGGCCGACCAGATCAGCCAGAAGGTCAGCTATCGCGACTTCTTCCACCTGGCCCGCGACCTGCGCGCGATGGGCGAGGGCAACGCGCTCGACCGCCGCCTGCGGCACCCGACGCGCCGAGACGTGCTGCTGCGTGCGGCGCAGATCCTTTCCGACACCGCCCCCGATCCCCAGGACCCTGACCGCATCCGGCTCGAGCTGGAGCTGATGTTCCTGACCGGATGGGCGCCCGCCGACAACCAGCCGAAACCATTGCGCCCCGGCTCGGCTAGGACGAGCCTCGCCGCGGCGCTGAGCCAGAGGACCCAATGAACCAGCATGCCCGCCCGCAGGACCTGAGCCAACCGCGCCACGCCGCCCCGGACCACCCCGCGCTGCCGCAGCGCCGGATCGGCATCCTTGTCGCCAACCTCGGCACGCCGGACGGGCACGACTACTGGTCGATGCGCCGCTATCTCAGCGAGTTCCTGTCGGACAAGCGGGTGATCGACTATCCGGCATGGAAATGGCAGCCGCTGCTGCAGGGGATCATCCTTTCCAAGCGGCCCTTCACCTCGGGCAGGAACTACCGTTCCATCTGGAACAACGAGGCGAACGAAAGCCCGCTGATGACGATCACCAAGGCCAAGGTCGCCAAGCTGCGCCAGACCTGCGCGGAACGCTGGGGCGAGGGCGTGATCGTCGATTTCTGCATGCGCTACGGCAATCCCTCCACGCAGGCCGTCGTGGACCGGATGGTGAAGGCGGGCTGCGACCGGATCGTCTTCCTGCCGATGTATCCGCAATATGCGGGCGCGACCTGGGCCACGGCGAACGACCAGTTCTTCCGCGCGCTGATGACGCAGAAATGGCAGCCCTCGGCCCGGGTCTGCCCGCCCTATTTCGACCGCCCCGACTATATCGAGGCGTTGGCGCAGTCGGTCGAACGCACGCTGGGGGGCCGCCGCCCGCAGAAGCTGGTGGCCTCGTATCACGGGATGCCCAGGCGCTACCTGATGGAAGGTGACCCCTACCATTGCCAGTGCCAGAAGACGACGCGCCTGCTGCGCGAGCGGCTGGGCTGGCCCGAGGACTCGATCGACACGACCTTCCAGTCGGTCTTCGGCTCCGAGGAATGGCTGCGGCCCTACACGGTCGAGCATGTGGCGGACCTCGCCAAGCGCGGCATCACCGACATCGCGGTGATCTCTCCGGCCTTCAGCGCGGACTGCATCGAGACGCTGGAGGAGATCAACGGCGAGATCCGCGAAGCCTTCGAGCACGCGGGCGGGCAGCAGTTCACCTATGTCCCCTGCCTGAACGACGACGACGCGCATATCGCCGTCCTGACTGCCGTGATCGCCGAGAATCTGGCTGGCTGGGCCTGACCTTGGGTTGGCGCGCGCGCCTGCCTATATTGGCAGGCGACGCCGCGCCGCGACCCTTGGGCGCGCAGATTTCCGAAAGGCCCCCATGACCACAATCAACCAGATCGCCTGGGACGATACCGTTCTGCCCTTCCAGCTTGACCGTTCGGGGGTGCGCGGCCGCGTGGCCCGGCTGGACGGCGTCCTTGAACATATCCTGTCGCGCCACGACTACCCGGCCCCCGTGGCGGCGCTGGTGGCCGAGGTCGCGCTGCTGACAGCGCTGATCGGGCCCACCATCAAGCTGCGCTGGAAGCTGTCGATCCAGGTGCGCGGCAACGGCGCCGTCCGCACCATCGCGGCCGACTATTATGCGCCCTCGGCGGACGGCGGACCCGCGCGCATCCGCGCCTGGGCCAGCTTCGACGCCGACCGGCTGGACGACCGCCCGCCCTTCGAGCAGATCGGCGAGGGTTATTTCGCCATCCTGATCGACCAGGGCGCGGGGAACCTGCCCTACCAGGGGATCACGCCGCTTGCGAGCGGGTCGCTGTCGGCCTGCGCGGGCACCTACTTTGCCCAGTCCGAGCAGATCCCGACCAGCTTCACCCTGTCCTACGGCCAAAGCCGGATGGCAGGGGATGCGGAGCGCTGGCGCGCGGGCGGCGTCATGCTGCAGACGCTGCCGGCGCAGCCGATGGACGCGGGGAAGGGCGGCTCGGGCGAGAACGGGCTGATCGAGGCCGCCGACATCCTGCAGGGCGCCCAGTCCGAGGACTGGAACCGCGCCAACCACCTGCTGTCCACCGTCGAGCCGATGGAGCTGATCGGTCCCTCGGTCGCGCCGACCGACCTGCTGGTGCGCCTGTTCCACGAGGAAACGCCCCGCGTCTTCGACCCCCAGCGGGTGGAATTCGGCTGCTCCTGCTCGGCCGACCGGGTGCGCGGGACGCTGGCGATCTATTCGGCCAAGGACATCCGCCACATGACGACGGACCAGGGTACCGTCACCGCCGACTGCCAGTTCTGCGGCGCCCATTACGAGTTCGACCCGGCCTCGTTGGGCTTCGAGGCGACCGTGGACGCGGAAGGCAACGCCCTGTCCGGCGCGGAGGAGCGCGGCTGATGCTGCAGGCGGCCGAGGTCCGGGAAAGGCTCTTGCGGGCGCTTGATGTGCCCGCCGGGGCCACTTCGGACTTCGACCAGAACGGGCCCGTTCCGGCAGACCTTCCGGCGCGGCCGGCGGGCGTGCTGGCCGCCTTCCGCGAGGACGGGCGGCTGCTGCTGACCAAGCGCGCGAGCGGCTTGCGCCACCATCCGGGCCAGATCGCCCTGCCGGGCGGCAAGGTCGATCCGGGCGATGCGGACGAGACTGCCGCCGCCCTGCGCGAAGCGCGTGAGGAGGTGGGGCTGGACCCCGCGCAGGTCGAGGTGCTGGGCGTTCTGCCGCCGCACCGTACGGTCACCGGCTTTGCCATGACGCCGGTGCTGGCGATGATCCGCGGACCCTTCACCCCTGTCCCCGAGGCGGGCGAGGTCGAGGAGGCCTTCACCGTGCCCTTTGCTCACATTGCCGATCCCGGGAACTATCGTCTTGAGCGGCGGCTCTGGCGCGGCGGTTGGCGATCCTATCACGTGGCACCCTTCGGTCCCTATTACATCTGGGGCGCGACGGCGCGGGTGTTGCTGGCGCTTGCGAAAAGGCTGTCGGAATGAGGATGCCCGAAGCGATCATGGGGGACCCTTTACTGCGCCGGGTGCTGGCCGCGCTGGCGCCGCACCGGGCCTTGGTCGTGGGCGGCGCAGTCCGCAACGCCCTGCTGGGCCAACCGGTCGAGGACATCGACATCGCGACCGATGCGCCGCCCGAAGAGGTTGTGGAACTGGCGCAGGCAGCAGGGCTGAAGCCGGTGCCCACCGGCATCGAGCACGGCACGATCACCGTGGTCGCGGACGGGCGCGGATTCGAGGTCACGACCTTCCGCCGCGACGTGGAAACGGATGGCCGCCGCGCCGTCGTGGCTTTCTCCAACCGGATCGAGGACGACGCCGCGCGGCGCGACTTCACCATGAACGCGCTTTACGCCGAGCCCTCGGGCGAGGTGCTGGACCCTGTGGGGGGCTTGCCTGACCTTTCCGCCCGCCGCGTGCGCTTCGTCGGCGACCCCGACCAGCGCATCACCGAGGATTACCTGCGCATCCTGCGCTTCTTCCGCTTTCATGCGCGCTATGGCCGTCCCGGCATGGCCGATCGGCAGGCGCTGGCCGCCTGCGCCCGCCATGCCAGAGAACTTTCCCGCATATCGCGCGAGCGGATCGGGGCCGAAATGCGCAAGCTGCTGTCGGCGGATGATCCGGTGGAAGCGGTGCGGCTGATGGAAGAGGCGGGCGTTCTGGCGCAGGTGCTGCCGGGGGCTCGGGCTGAGGGTCTGGCTGCGCTTTGCGCGGTGGCGCCGGTTGGAGATGCCGGACCGGGGCGCTGCCCCGGACCCCGGCATATTTTCACGAAGAAGAAAGACTGGGAACTGCGGCTTGCGGCGCTTGGGGCGGACGACCCGGCAGGCGCATTGCGGCTGTCCCGGGCCGAGGCGCGGGTGCAGGAGGAACTGCGCTCGGGTCTCACGCTGAGCGAGGCCGCCTATCGGCTGGGGGCCGGGCGAGCGGGGCAGCTGGCCCTGCTCCGGGCCTCGCGCGGCGAGGCGCTGCGGGCGGACTGGCGCGAGCGGATCGACTTCGCCGCGCGGCAGGTGTTGCCGATCTCCGCGGCCGACCTGTCGCACCGGCTGTCGGGACCGGCGCTGGGGCGGGGCCTCAAGGCAGCCGAAGCGGCGTGGATCGAGGGCGACTTTCTGGTGCCCGCCCCCGCGCTGGTGGACATCGCCCTGTTGGCGGGAGAAGGCCCATGATGCTGCACCAGACTTTCGAGCGGCTGATCGACGCTTTCCGCCCGGCGGACGGGCCGCCGCCTCGCACGCTTTTGGCCTTCTTCCGCTGGGCGCTGTCGGGGGCTTGGGGGGGGCTCGGGGTCGCGGCCTTCGCCTCGGCGCTGTCGGGGGCGGCCGAGGTCGCCTCGGCCACGCTGCTGGGCTGGGTCGTCGATGCGGTGGCGCAGTCGGGCGGTTGGACATTGACCGGTCACGGCTGGCTGATGGCGGCCTTCGTGGGCTTCTTTTTGGTCCTGCGGCCCGCCATCATGGGGCTGTCGGCCGCCTCATCCAACGTCATCATCGGGCCGAACATCCTGCCGCTGGTGCTGTCGCGCCTGCACCGCTGGACGATGGGGCATGCCGTCACCTTCTTCGACAACGACTTCGCCGGGCGCATCGCGCAGAAGCAGATGCAGACCGCCCGCGCCGTGACCGAGGTCGCGAGCGAGATGGTCAACACCGGCACCTTTGCCCTGTCGGCAGTGCTGGGATCGGCGCTGTTCCTGGTGACGATCGACGCTTGGGCTGCCGGTGCGCTGATCGTCTGGCTGGTCGTCTATCTGGCGCTGATCCGCTTCTTCCTGCCCCGCGTGCGGGCCCAGTCCAAGGGCCGCGCCAGCGCGCGGGCCATGATCACGGGCCAGGTGGTCGACACCATCACCAACATCAAGACCGTCAAGCTGTTCGCCAGCGCCGAATACGAGGATCAGGCGGCCCTGGGCGCGATGGAAACCTTCCGCGACCGCGCCATCGACTTCGGGCGCCTGAACACTTGGTTCCGGCTGTCGCTGACGCTGGTCGCGGGCATCCTGCCGGTGGTGCTGGTCGGCGGCGCCGTGCTGATGTGGCAGCGGGGCGCGGCGACGCCGGGCGACGTGGCGGCCGCGGGCGCTATCGCCATGCGTCTGGCGCAGATGACCGGCTGGGTCAGCATGTCGCTCATGGGCATCTGGGGATCCATCGGCGAAGTCGAGGACGGGATGCAGACCCTGTCCCCGCCGCACACGCTGGTCGATGCGCCTGATGCGGTGGAACTCGGCCGGCTGCGGGGCGAGGTCGCCTTTGACGGCGTCAGCTTCTCCTATGGCCGTGGCGACGGCGGGATCGATGGGCTGTCACTGCGGATCGCGCCGGGCGAGCGGATCGGGATCGTGGGCGCCTCGGGCGCGGGCAAGTCCACGCTGGTCTCGCTGCTGCTGCGGCTGCATGACGTCGAACAGGGCGCGGTCCGCGTGGACGGCAAGGACGTGCGCGGTGTCACGCAGGAATCCCTGCGCCGCAACATCGGGATGGTCACGCAGGAAACGGCGATGTTCAACCGCTCGGCCCGCGACAACCTCCTTTATGGCCGCCCCGGCGCCTCAGAAGAAGAAATGATCGCCGCCGCCCGCGCCGCCGAGGCGCATGACTTCATCCTCGGGCTGCAGGATTCGAGCGGACGCAAGGGCTATGACGCGCATCTGGGGGAGCGCGGCGTGAAGCTGTCCGGCGGGCAGCGGCAGCGGATCGCGCTGGCCCGCGCCTTCGTCAAGGACGCGCCGATCCTCGTGCTGGACGAGGCGACCAGCGCCCTGGACAGCGAGGTCGAGGCGCAGGTGCAGGACTCGCTGCACCGGATCATGCAGGGCAAGACGGTGCTCGCCATTGCCCACCGCCTGTCCACCATCGCCGAGATGGACCGCATCGTCGTCATGGACGCGGGCCGGATCGTCGAGCAGGGCAGCCATGCCGAGCTGCTGGCCAAGGGCGGCCTTTACGCCCGCTACTGGAACCGGCAGTCGGGCGGCTTCCTGGGGACCGAGCCTGAGGACGCGCAGGCCGCCGAATGACCTGGACGGTCGAGCGACTAGGCCGGCGTGGCGATGGAGTCGCAGTGCGCGGGGAGGAACGCGCGCTCGCGCCCTTGACGCTACCCGGAGAGCAGATCGAAGGCGAAGCCGAGGATGGCCGGATCGCCAAGCCGCGGATCGTGACGCCCTCGGGGGACCGGGTGCGGGCGCCGTGCCCTCACTACAAGCAATGTGGCGGCTGTTCGCTGATGCACGCAAGCGACGGTTTCGTTGCCGGATGGAAGGCGCAGGTGGTGCGGACGGCGCTGGCGGCGCAGGGGATCGAGGTCGAGGTGGGGGCGGTCCATACCTCTCCGTCGCGTTCGCGACGCCGGGCGGTGCTGTCGGGGCGGCGGACCAAGGCCGGGGCGCTGGTGGGCTTCCACCAGCGGGCCTCGGACGTGATCGTGGACGTGGCCGAATGCCTCGTGGTCCGGCCCGCGATCCTGGCGGCCCTGCCGGATCTGCGGCGGCTGGTGAGCTTGGGCGGCTCGCGGGCGGCCGAGCTGTCGCTGGTTGTCACCGAGACGTCCGCCGGGCTGGATGTCGCCGTGCGCGGGGGCAAGCCGATGACGCCCGCGCTTCTGGGCAAACTCGCGGCGCTGGCCGGGGCGGCGGGCTGGGCGAGGCTCGATTGGGATGGCGAGCCGCTGGTGATCCGTCCCCCCGCAGTGCCTTTCGGCCGCGCGCGGGTCGTGCCGCCGCCCGGCGGATTCCTGCAGGCGACGGTGGAAGGCGAGGCGGCGCTGCTGGACTTCGTCCGCCGCACGGTCGGCGGGGCAGGGCGGGTCGCCGATCTCTTTGCCGGCGCCGGGACCTTCACGCTGCCCCTGGCAGAGAGGGCCGAGGTCCACGCGGTCGAGGGGCTGGCCGCGCCCTTGGCCGCGCTGCAGGCGGGCTGGCGCGGGGCGCCGGGGCTGCGGAAGGTCACGACCGAGGTCCGCGACCTGGCGCGCAGGCCGCTGCTGCCCGATGAACTGGCGCGCTTCGATGCGGTGGTGATCGACCCGCCGCGCACCGGGGCGCCCGCGCAGGCGGCGGCACTTGCGCAGTCGCGCGTGCCGGTCGTGGCATGGGTGAGCTGCGATCCCGTGACCTTCGCGCGGGATGCGCGGGTGATGCTGGAGGGAGGCTATGCGCTGGGCCGGATCGAGGTCGTGGACCAGTTCCGCTGGTCGCCCCATGTCGAATTGACTGCGGCTTTCACGCACTAGGGTCGCCGGAACTGCCTAAGATTGTCGAGAGACAGAGTTGGCGGAAAACCGCCGGTTGTGGTAACGCTCGATCAATAAGACGCAAATAAGCGATTCTGGGGCAGTGATGATCTCGACCATCCGCAATCTTCTTGCGCTGACTGCGCTTGTCTTGCTGGCAGCCTGTGGCAGCAGCCAGCCCAAGAGCAAGTTCCGCACCTACAACGGCCCGCCCGTCACGCAGATCGTGGTGGAAAAGGGCGACCGGCAGATGTTCCTGCTGAGCGGCCGCACGGTGCTGAAGGCCTATGACATCGGCCTGGGCTTCCAGCCGATCGGCCACAAGCTTTACGAAGGCGACGGCCGCACGCCCGAGGGCATCTATTTCATCGACCGGCAGAACCCGAACAGCCAGTATCACCTGTCGCTCGGGATCTCCTATCCCGACCCGACCGACAAGGCGCGGGCGATGATGCTGGGCCAGCAGCCGGGCGGCGACATCATGATCCACGGCCGCGGCCCCTACGGCAACAAGCAGAAGAACCGCGACTGGACCGCAGGCTGCATCGCCGTCAACGACGAGGAGATCGAGGAAATCTTCGCCATGGTGCGCCCCGGCGTGCCGGTCGTGATCTATCCCTGACGGGCAGGGGCCGGTGATCCGGCCCCGGCTCAAAGGCCCTTGCCAGCGCGCCACCTGCGCTGCTACCAAAGTCGTGGATGACGGGAGACGCTGGCGCAGGCCAGGGCCGAAGGAGCAACCGCCCCGGTAAACTCTCAGGCAGAAAGACCGCGTCCACATAAAACTCTGAAGAGTGGCTTGCCCCTCGGGGCGGCCCGCCGAAGGATAACGATCTCAGGCGCCCTTCGCGGGCAGGGACAGAGGGGGCATCTACACGCGGCCGCTGGCCGCCAGGGGAGATGCCATGACCGAACTGCGCCGCACGCCGCTTTACGACCTGCATATCGAACTCGGCGCCCGGATGGTGCCCTTTGCCGGCTGGGAGATGCCGGTCCAGTATCCCATGGGCGTGCTGGGCGAGCATCTGCACACCCGCAAGGCCGCGGGCCTGTTCGACGTCAGCCACATGGGGCAGGTGATCCTGCGCGGCGAGGATGCGGCGCAGGCGCTTGAACGCCTGGTGCCCGCCGACATCGTGGGGCTTGCCCGGGGACGGCAGCGCTACGGGCTTTTCACCAGCGACGAGGGCGGCATTCTGGACGACCTGATGGTGGCCAACAAGGGCGACCACCTGCTGCTGGTCGTGAACGCCGCCTGCGCGGAGCAGGACATCGCCCACATGACCGCGGCCGGGCTGGCGCCCGAGGTCGTGACCGACCGTGCGCTGCTTGCCTTGCAGGGACCGGGCGCCGAGGCGGCGCTGGCGGCCCTGGTGCCGGATGCCGCCAACCTGCGCTTCATGGATGCTGTCGATCTGACCTGGCAGGGCGGCACGCTGTGGGTCAGCCGCTCGGGCTATACCGGCGAGGACGGCTTCGAGATCAGCATCCACGAGAGCCGCGCCCTTGATTTCGCCCGCGCCCTGCTGGCGCAGGACGGCGTCGCTCCCATTGGTCTTGGCGCCCGCGACTCGCTGCGGCTGGAAGCCGGGCTGCCGCTTTACGGCCATGACATGGATACCGGGGTCACCCCCGCGCAGGCCGGTCTCGGCTGGTCGATCCCCAAGGTCCGCCGCGCGGGCGGCGAGCGCGAAGGCGGCTTTCCGGGCGCCAAGGCGGTCCTGCCCGAACTCGGCAAGTCCTCGCGCGTGCGCCGCGGTCTGCGCCCCGAGGGCCGCGCCCCTATCCGCGAAGGGACGCCGGTCTTTGCCGAGGCGGAGGGCGGCAAGCCGGTCGGCCGCGTGACCTCGGGCGGCTTCGGCCCCTCGGTGGGCGCCCCGGTCGCCATGGCCAGCCTGCCCACCGACATCCCCGAAGGCGCGACCGTCTGGGCCGAGCTGCGCGGCAAGCGCCTGCCGGCCGTTGTCGCGCCCATGCCATTCGTCAAACCCACCTACAAACGCTGAGGCGCCCCATGCTGAAATACACCTCTGACCACGAATGGCTGCGCGCCGAAGGCGACGAGATCGTCGTGGGCATCACCCCCCATGCCAGCGAGCAGCTGGGCGATGTGGTCTTCATCGAACTGCCCGAAACCGGGCGCGAGGTGGAGGCGGGCGAGGAGATCGTGGTGATCGAGTCCGTCAAGGCCGCCTCGGACATCGTGGCGCCGGTCGCGGGCACGATCACCGCCGTCAACGAGGCGCTGGCTGACGCGCCGGGCGACGTGAACTCGGACGCGATGTCGGCCTGGTTCTTCCGCATCAAGCCCGCCGACGGCGTGTCGCTGGACGGCTTCATGGACGAGTCCGCCTATCAGGAACTGATCGGCTGAGATTGTGCCGCCGGACCGGGGCTCTGCCCCGCTTGGCCTGGCGGCCCCTTCTGCACTGAAAACAGTTCCCCGGACTGTTTTCCGGGCGCTCCGAAGCCCGAGATATTTGAGCGAAGAAGAAGGAGGCGCGGCTGGCGAACGGCCGCCCTACCGATGCAGGTAATCCGGCCCGGTGTGGCCATTTGCACATGAGCGATCCCATGACCCGCTGGAACCCGACCTCCTACAACCCCGACGACTTCGGCAATCGCCGCCATATCGGTCCTTCCCCTTCCGAGATGGAGGAGATGCTGAAGGTCGTGGGCGCAGGCAGCCTCGACCAGCTGATCGAGCAGACCGTGCCCGGGTCCATCCGCCAGGACACCAGCCTGGACTGGCCGGCGCTGTCCGAGCGCGAGATGCTGTCGCTGATGCGCGAGGTCGCGGGCGAGAACCGCGTCATGACCAGCCTGATCGGGCAGGGCTATTACGGCACCGTCACGCCGCCCGCGATCCAGCGCAACATCTTCGAGAACCCGGCTTGGTACACGGCCTACACCCCTTATCAGCCCGAGATCGCGCAGGGGCGGCTCGAGGCGCTGCTGAACTACCAGACCATGGTCGCGGACCTGACCGGCCTGCCGGTCGCCAACGCCTCGCTGCTGGACGAGGCGACGGCGGCGGCCGAGGCCATGGCCATGGCGCAGCGGGTGGCGAAGTCGAAGGCCCGCGCGTTCTTTGTCAGCGACAACCTGCATCCGCAGACGATCAGCGTGATCGAGACGCGGGCCGAGCCGCTGGGGATCGAGATCATCCGTGGGCGTCCCGAGGACTGCGACCCCGCTCAGGTCTTCGGCGCGATCTTCCAGTATCCCGGCACATTCGGGCACATCCGCGACCTGACCGCCGATTGCGAGGCGCTGCGCAAGGCGGGGGCCGTCGCCATTGTCGCCACCGACCTTCTGGCGCTCTGCCTGCTGAAGGAACCGGGCGCGATGGGCGCCGACATCTGCGTGGGCTCGGCCCAGCGCTTCGGCGTGCCGATTGGCTACGGCGGCCCGCACGCGGCCTTCATGTCCTGCCGCGACGAGATGAAGCGTGCCATGCCCGGCCGCATCGTGGGCGTCAGCATCGACGCAGCGGGCCGCCCGGCCTATCGCCTGGCGCTGCAGACGCGCGAACAGCATATCCGCCGCGAAAAGGCGACCAGTAACGTCTGCACGGCGCAGGCGCTGCTGGCGGTCATGGCGTCCTTCTATGCCGTCTTCCACGGGCCTGTGGGTCTGCGTGCCATCGCCCAGCGGGTGCATCTGAACGCGGTCACGCTGGCCAATGCCCTGCGCGCCGCCGGGGCCGAGGTCGAGACGGATGCCTTGTTCGACACCTTCACCGTGCGCGTGGGCGTGGGGCAGGCGGGCATCCTCGCGGCGGCCGAGCAGCGGGGGATCAACCTGCGCAAGGTGGGCCGCGACCGCGTCGGCATCAGCGTGGACGAGACGACCGACGAGGGCGTGATCGCACGGGTGCTGGATGCCTTCGGGATCACCGACCCTGCCGAGCCCGCGACCGAGCCCGCGATCCCCGAGCAGTTGCTGCGCGAAAGCGACTATCTGACCCACCCGGTTTTCCACATGAACCGGGCCGAATCCGAGATGATGCGTTACATGCGCCGCCTGTCGGACCGCGACCTGGCGCTGGACCGTGCGATGATCCCGCTGGGGTCCTGCACGATGAAGCTGAACGCGGCCGCCGAGATGATGCCGCTGACCTGGCCCGAGTTCGCAATGCTGCACCCCTTCGCGCCGCAGGCGCAGGCGGCGGGCTATCACCGCGTCTTCAAGGACCTGTCTGACAAGCTCTGCACCATCACGGGCTATGACGCCTTCTCGCTGCAGCCGAACTCGGGCGCGCAGGGGGAATATGCCGGGCTCCTGACCATCGCCGCCTATCACAAGGCGCGCGGCGAGGATCGCGACATCTGCCTGATCCCGACCAGCGCGCATGGTACCAACCCCGCCAGCGCCCAGATGTGCGGAATGAAGGTCGTGGTGGTGAAGTCCGCCCCGAACGGCGACATCGACTTGGAAGATTTCGCCGACAAGGCGGCCAAGGCCGGCGACAAGCTGGCGGCGGTGATGATCACCTATCCGTCCACGCATGGCGTATTCGAGGACACCGTGCGCGAGGTCTGCCGGATTACCCATGATCACGGCGGGCAGGTCTACATCGACGGCGCCAACATGAACGCGCTGGTGGGGCTGGTGAAGCCGGGCGAGATCGGCGGCGACGTCAGCCACCTGAACCTGCACAAGACCTTCGCCATTCCCCATGGCGGCGGTGGTCCCGGCATGGGCCCGATCGGCGTCAAGGCGCATCTCGCGCCCTACCTGCCCGCCGACCCGCGCGAGGGGGCAGGGGCGGTCTCGGCCGCGCCTTGGGGATCGGCCTCGATCCTGCTGATCTCCTGGGCCTATATCCGCATGATGGGCGGCGAGGGGCTGACGCAAGCCACGCGCGTGGCGATCCTGAACGCAAACTACATCGCCAGCCGACTGGCCGGGGCCTATCCGATCCTGTTCATGGGCAACCGTGGCCGGGTCGCGCATGAATGCATCATCGACACCCGCGTCTTTGCCGAGCATGGCGTGACCGTGGACGACATCGCCAAGCGCCTGATCGACAACGGCTTCCATGCGCCGACGATGAGCTGGCCCGTGGCGGGCACGCTGATGGTGGAGCCGACCGAATCCGAGACCAAGGCCGAGATCGACCGCTTCGTCACCGCCATGCTGGCGATCCGGGACGAGATCACCGAGGTTGCCGAGGGCCGTATCTCCGCCGAGGCAAGCCCCCTGCGCCACGCGCCCCACACGGTCGAAGATCTTGTCGCCGAATGGGATCGGCCCTATTCGCGCGAACAGGGCTGTTTCCCGCCCGGCGCCTTCCGGGTGGACAAGTACTGGCCCCCGGTCGGGCGGGTGGACAACGCCTATGGCGATCGCAACCTGATCTGCACCTGTCCGCCGCTGGAAGCCTACGCCGAAGCGGCGGAGTGATCCGTCCCTGCCATCCAGTCCTGAAAGCCGCGCCCCTCGCGCGGCTTTCTGCTTTGAAGGCAGGGTGCCCGTCCGACGCACCGCCATGATGCAGGAACCCTATCCCGGTGGCGGCGTTGGCCCACAGTCATGAACCGAAAGGAAATTTCCCATGAAAGGCATCATCGCCTGGCTTCTCGGTGTTCCCGTCATCGTCATCATCCTGTTCTACCTCATCGGCATCTTCTGAGCGGCAATGGCTCTCAAGCTGTCATGCCTGCACTGCGGCCAGGTCAACCGCGTCCCGCAGGACCGATTGTCGGCGGGGCCGAAATGCGGCACCTGCGGGGCGGCTCTGCTGCCGGGAAAGCCCATGGCGCTGGACTTCGCCACGCTTGAAAAGGCGGCCCGGACGGACGAGCTGCCGCTGCTGGTGGATTTCTGGGCGCCCTGGTGCGGCCCCTGCCGGATGATGGCACCCGAGTTCGAGAAGGCCGCTGCGATGCTGCAGGGCACGGCCCGACTGGCCAAGATCGACACGCAAAGCCATCCCGACGCGACCGTGCGCTTCAACATCCAGGGAATCCCCGCCTTTATCCTGTTCCGGGACGGCCGCGAGAGAGCGCGCCTGACCGGGGCTCGCCCCGCGGGGCAACTGGCCGACTGGACGCGCAGCCATATCGCGACGAGCTGAAGAAGGCTGCTTGACAACCCCCCGCTGACCCGCCAAATACCGCGCCTGTGGGGCCGTAGCTCAGTTGGTAGAGCGCATCGTTCGCAATGATGAGGCCAGGGGTTCGATTCCCCTCGGCTCCACCAGTTTCCCGAAACTTCAGTTATCTGTGCGGTGCTTGGCCGTGCGATGCGCCTTGATCGTCAGCCAGGCATGGGCGGTCAGCCACAGGGCGCCGACGGTCCACAGGTCCACCGCCAGCCGCGCGAGGGTCGATTGGGGCAGGCTGACCATCATCGCGTCGCCCAGGACCGACAGAAGCACGCAGGCCACGAAGGCCACCAGCCCCCCCTTGCCGATGCTCGCCAGCGCGCGCCCGGGTCCTGTCGCGGCCATCCAGGCGAACAGGCCCGCCAGCGGCACGGCGACCAGCCAGCTTGCCGCCAAGATCGCCACATAGCGCACCCAGTCAAGCGACCATTTGTCCACGATGTCGACCGCGTGCCACATGATGTCGGCCAGCCGCTTGCCCTCGGGGCCCATGCGCCACAGGGTCACCATGCCCAGCGAATAAAGCGTCACCGCAACGGCCAGCAGCGTGATCCAGGCGCCGTGCCGGCGCAGCACCGGCATGAAGCGGTGGCGGAAGGCTCCCATGGCCACGCCGCTGTGGAACAGAAGCTGCCAGCCGAAGGGGTTGAACAGCAGCCCGCCCTCGACCCGCTGGTTCGGCAGGGCGGCGTTCAGGGGAACCGCCACCAGCCACAGCGCGACCGAGCCCGCGAAGAAAGCCACCGGCCAGCGCAGCATCAGGGGCACCAGCACGGGCGCGAGCGCCAGCAGGATGACGTAAAGCGCCAGCACGTCCAGCAGGTTCGGCTGCATCCACATCAGCGCCAGCGTGGCGACATAGCCCATGGGGACGTCGATGATCCAGCGCGCGTATTCATTCCAGATCGCGCTGTGGGCGAAGCCCAGTTCCAGCAGCCCACGCGACAGCAGCGCCAGCATGATGCCGCCCAGGACCAGCGCCAGCCAGACCTGCCCCGCGCGCCGGGCAAAGCGCCACTGCGCGGCCAGGCGGCCTTCTGCACGCTCGACCTTCATCCAGACAAGGCCGACAAGGAAGCCCGACAGCAGCACGAACAGTTCGGCCGAGTCATAGATGGCGAAGTTGGTCAGCGTTGCCTGCCTCAGCACGCCATGCGGCATGTGATTGAGCATGATGCAGACCAGCGCGTAACCGCGCAGCATATCAAGCGAAACGATCCGGCTCATCTTGGCAGCGCGGCCCAGCGTTCAAGCAGCCGCGGATCGGACAGCAGGGCGGCCCGCTCGGCCCGGTCAAGGAAACCAAGCGCCTGCGCCTGCGAGTCGGCGGCACTGATCTTGGCCTCGGCCGCGATGGCGGGCAGGCGCTCGACCACCGGCAGGTCGGGCAGGGGCGGCAGCAGGGCGACATGGCGGGCCCGCGCCTGCGCGTCCCGGCCCAGGGCCGGGGTGGTGCCCTCGACATGGCGCAGCCGGCGCGCATGGGCCATGCTGGCGACGACGATGGCGGGAGGCACCCGTTCCTCGGGCGTGACCAGCAGGCCCGCCATGCGCGCCCAGCGGCCGAAGACGGGCGAGGCGGTCCAGCGCGAGATGGCGGGTGCGAGGATCAGCCCGGCCAGGATCGGCGACAGCCACAGCGCATGGCTGGGGGACAGCATCGTCACCACCAGAAGGGTGCCCACGCCCGAGACGACGTGGATGGCGTGGCGGCGCAGCACCAGCCCCCAAGGCGGCATCGAGCCCTTGCGGACCTGGCTTTCCCAGCCCGAATTGCGGCCGCGCAGGATCTCGAGAATCTGGCGGGTCTGGATCAGCATCTGCACGGGGGCGATCAGCGCCGACAGCACGATCTCGAACAGGGCGCTCAGCAGGATGCGGGGCCGGCCGCCCACGTCCGAGGCCAGCGGCCGCCGCCAGGCCCGTCCCAGCGCCACGAACTTGGGCAGCAGCAGCAGCGTCATGGCGGCCACGAACAGCCAGGTCATGCGTGCCGCGTCGAAGGTCGGCCAGTCGGGGAACAACTGGTAGCTGTTGGGGAAATATTCGGGCCGCGACAGGATCACGTTGGCGGTCAGCGCAAGGCCGACAAGGATCATGGCCAGCCAGACCGGGCTCATCAGGAAGCCGAGGACTCCGATCAGAAAATGGACCCGGCTGATGGCCGTGAAGCCGCGCGCCCCGATCAGGCGCAGGTGCTGCAGGTTGCCCTGCGCCCAGCGGCGCTCGCGCACGGCCATGTCCAGCAGCGTCGGCGGGCAGCCCTCGTAGCTGGCGCGCAGGTCCCAGTCGAGCCGGACCTTCCAGCCGGCGCGGCGCAGCAGCGCGGCCTCGACGAAGTCATGCGACAGGATCGTGCCGCCGAAGGGGGGCGAGCCGGGCAGTTCCGGCAGGCCGCAGCATTCGGCGAAGGCCCTGACGCGGATCATCGCGTTGTGGCCCCAGAAGTTGCCGTTGTCGCCCGACCAGGCGGCGACCCCGCGCCCGATGGGCGGGCCATAGACCCGGCCTGCAAACTGGATCACGCGGGCGAACAGGGTCTGGCCGCCGACCAGCATCGGCAGGGTCTGGATCAGGGCCATCGCGGGATCGGCGCTCATCCGCGCGCTCATCTGGCGCACGACGTCGCCGCTGACGACGCTGTCGGCGTCCAGCACCACCATCTGGTCATAGCGCCCGCCCCAGCGGCGCACGAACTCGGCGATGTTGCCCGCCTTGCGCCCGGTGTTGTCGGTGCGCCTGCGATACCAGACAGGCAGGGGGCAATGGTCGCGCAGGGCGGCGACGGCCAGCGTCTCGGCCGCGAAGAACTCGGGGTCGCGGCTGTCGGACAGGACGAAGATCTCGGCGCGGTCGGACATGCCCGCTTCGGCCAGCTGCTCGGCCAGGGCGCCCAGCATCCCCATGCTGTCGGCCGGGTCCTCGTGATAGATCGGCATCACGATGGCGACCCGGGCGGTCCCCGGATCGGCGGGCGTCACGGTCGGGCGGGCGACCAGCCCCGCGATCAGCGAACAGAAGCTGAAGCCGACCCAGCCGAAGGTCAGGGTGAAGAAGGCCAGCAGCGCCCATTGCAGCGGCTGGATGCCGTCGCTGAAGACGATCAGCATCTGCCAGAAGCCGATGGCCGTGATCAGCGCCGCGCCGCCGAAGGCGATCAGGCGCGCTGTCAGCACGCTGGCCGTGGCAGGCTCGCGCGCGGGACCCGGAGGAGGGGCCGCGCGGAAGTCCTGCGCGGGCATGGGCAGGGGCGCTTCCGGCGGGACCGGAGGCATGCGGCCCAGCCAGCCCGATCCTGCGACCGGAGGCATGGGCGCGGGGCGGTGGGTCATCCCGGCCGGGGCGTCCCGGTCGGTCAGCAGGGGTGGATCGGTCCGTTCCAACCGATCATTCCCTTGTCCAGCGGTACAGCCAGGTCTCGCTCAGCGGGCTGCCATCCGGGGTTTCCAGCCGGGCGGTGATCTCGGCCAGGTCGGTGCGTTCGGGCCGGAACTCGAAGGCAAGGCGCAGCAGCCCTTCGCTCGGCAGGCGCACGACATAGGGATGCTCGACATTGCCGGCCGAGGCGCTGACCACGGCGACGGGGTCTGGCTGGTCCTGGAACAGGTCCAGGTCGAAATCGATGAAATAGCTGCGCGCCCCTTGCGCGTTCACCGACCGCCCCGAGCGGGTCTGGCGCACCCGCGCGACCGGAAAGCCGTCGCCCGGCGCCATGCCGAAGCGCTGTTCATAGGCGAAGTCGTGGCGCACGCCCGCGACCAGCGGCTGGGCTGGCTTCCAGAAGGACACGATGTTGTCGTGGAACTCGGACTGGACGGGGATCTCGACCAGCACCACGGACCCGTCGCCCCAGCCCGGCGCGGGCTGGATCCAGCCCGAGGGACGCAGCTCATAGCGGGCCTCGGCGTCCTGGTAGACCTCGAAGTCGCGCCCGCGCTGCATCAGGCCGAAGCCGCGCGGGTTGCGGTCGGCAAAGGCCGAGATCTGCAGCGTCGCGGGGTTGGACAGCGCGCGCCACAGCCGCATCCCGCCACCCGTCACCATCTCCAGCCCGTCGCTGTCATGGACAGCCGGGCGATAGTCGTCGAAACTTCCTCGGTCGCCGGGACCGAACCAGAACATCGAGGTCAGCGGCGCAAGCCCCACGTCCGCCAGGTCGCGGCGCGGGATCAGCGCCGCGCGGGTCGCCACCACCGTGTCGTCGCCGGGCGCCAGGATGAACTCGAAGGCGCCCGCGACCGAGGGGCTGTCCAGCAGCGCGTGAACCGTGACGCTCTGGCCGGTCTGGTCGGGAGTGTGGATCCAGAACTCGCGGAAGGCGGGGAACTCCTCGCCTTCGCGGCTGCCGGTGCCGATGGCAAGGCCGCGGGCGGACAGGCCGTAGCGGCTGCCGCGGCCGAGGACGCGGAAATAGCTCGCGCCCTGGAAGACAGCCATCTCGTCCAGGAAGCCGGGGTGGTTCATCACCGTCCGCAGGCGGAAGCCCGACCAGCCCATGTTGCCGGGCGGCATCTGGCCGGCGTCGGGCGGGAAGGAGTTCTCGTGGTAATCGAAGACCGACGGATCGAAGGGGAAGGGGCGCACGACCCCCGCCTCGACCAGGTTGATCCGCACGGGCTGGGTGAACAGCATTCCCGGCGGCAGCAGGTCCAGCCCGAAGCCCGGGATGCCGGCCCAAGGGTCGGCTTCGCGCCGGAAGCGGATGCCGCGATAGGCGTCATAGCCCAGGTCGCGGAAGGGCGGGTCCAGCGTCGAGGGAGGCTCGACATAGGGCGCGCGGGCAAGGTCGGCGGCAATCCGCGCCACTTCCTCGAAGCTGAACAGGACGGGCTCGGCCTCGGCCGGGGCCGTGATGTCCTGTGCCCGCCCGGTCCGGGGATGCAGCATGGCGCCAGCCAGCGCGGCAGTCATCGTGCCGATGAAGAAGCGACGTTCCAAGCGTGTCTCGATCCGATGGTGCGGTTTGCCAAGGACATTAGAGAATGCCCCTGCTTCCCGCAAGATTCCAGAATGTTGGCAAGGATCGACGCCCCGGACCCGTGGCCGGGGCGCCGCCTCAGTAATCGCGCTCGTAGAAGACCCCCAGCGTGCTTTCGCCGTCGCTGGCGACCGAGCCGCGCGCCGTGATCGCGTCGTTCACGTCCAGGTTGAGGTTGATCCGGGACTTGCCGTCGGCATCCACCGAAACGTCGCTGTAAAGGTTGCGCGACAGGTAGCGCCCGGCACGGACCGAGACGTTGCCCTCGTCGTCCGTGGTCAGGTCCAGATCGTCCAGCCCGGCGGCGTTGCGCAGGTTGCCGACCAGCCCCTCGCCACCCCGTCCCGCCAGCACAGCCACGGCATTGGCCAGCTGCGCCGCCTGCAGGGGCGAGATGGTTTCAAGGCCGCGCCCGAACAGCAGCTGCGACAGCACCTCTTCCTCGGGCAACTCGGGGTCGGACTGGAAGGTGATCTCGGGGTCGCGCAGATCGCCGTCTATGACGATGCGGGTGGTGATCCCGTCAGATTGCGTCTGCGCAACCAGACGCAGAACAGGCACGAGGCTGCCCTGCATCTCGATCAGTCCCTCGGTCATGTCAAAGCGGCGGCCCAGCAGGTCCACGCGCCCCCGGATCAGCTGCAGCGAGCCGATAGGCACGACGTTGCGGGCGGTGCCGGTCAGGCGGATCTGCCCGCCCAGTTCCGCGTCCACGCCGCGCCCGCGCACGAAGACCTGGTTCGGCGCGTTGATCGTCAGGTCCAGCCGCGCGGGATTCGCGGGCGGCGTGGCAGGGGGCGCCACCATGCCCGCGATGCGGCTGTCGGCGCTGGGAAAGGGCAGCAGCCCCGCCTTGGCACGGGTGGCCCGGACCGGAGGGCGGTCGTTCAGGTGCACGATGTCGGGGATCGCCCGGCCGCCCAGGCCCGTGTTGGGGATGCGGAACTCGACCGGCCCCAAGGTCAGCGCGCCCGTGACCAGCGGCCCGTCGGCCGGGTTGCCCGAGATCGAGACCGTGCCGTCCGCAACCGCCTCGTACAGGTTGGGATCGCGCAGGACGACCTGGTTCAGCCGCGCCTGCAGGTCCAGTTGCGTGCCGTTGCGCAGGTCCACCGGGCCGGTGACGGTCAGGGTGCCGCCGTCCGCGATGGCCCCCGTCGCATTGACGGTGATCAGCCCGCCCGCGATGTCGGCCGTGGCCGACAGGTTCTCGACCGACAGGCCGATGTTGGGGTCCGCTAGCCGCGCATTGGGCAGGCTGATCCGGCCCGACAGGTTCTCGAGCGCGGGGCGCCCGTTCAGGGCAAGGTCGAAGTCCACCGACCCGGCGATCGAGCGCGTGCGCAGCAGCGGGTTCACCAGCGCCGCGTCGCTGACGCCTGAAACGCGGAGGTCGGCGCTTGATAAATCCGCGGCCAGGCTGCCCGCCACGGTGGCGCGGGTGCCGCCCGGCGCGGTCGCGGCCAAGTCCAGCGCGTAGTTGCCGCCCGTCTGCCGGACGCTGCCGGTCACGGTCGCCGGTCCCGTCAGGCCCGGCACCAGCAGGCCCGTGTTCGCCAGCCCCGCATCGACGTTCAGCGCCGTGGCCGAGCCATCCGCGCTGATCCGCAGCTGCGGGTTGCTCGCGTTCAGCCGCTCGATGGCGATCGGGCCCTGGCGGGGCAGGGTGGCGGCCGCGTCGAACCGGGTGGCGCCCGACAGCAGCCGGTCCACCTGCTCGTTGCCGATCCGCAGCCCGCTGGCCGTCCCTTCGGCAGTGACGCGGCGGCCTTGGGACGTGTCGGTCAGGCGCGCGCTTGCGTTCAGCCCGCCGCCGATGCCGCGCCCTAGGAAGGCGAGGCTGTCGGCGCGCAGTTGCGCCGTCACGTCGGTCCGCCCCGCGCCCAGGGTGCCCTGCGCCGTGGCGTTCAGGCGCGGGTTGTCCACCACGGCCTCGTCAATCGTCAGCACGCCCTCGCGCTCGGCTCCGCGCAAGGTCAGGCGGGTTTCGCCGGCCAGCGCAGCGTCGGCCTGCGCCTGCCCCAGCGACAGGTCGTTCGCGGTTCCGTCCACGACCAGCCGCCGGGTGCCGGTGCCGTCATCGGCAAAGCTGCCCTGGGCCGCGAGGGACCCGCGCCAGCCCAGTCCCAGCGCCGACAGGTCGCGCAGGTCCACCTGCCCGCTGACATCCGTGCTGCCGTTCCCGATGACGCCCGAGATGTCGGCCCGCGCGCTGGGGTTGTCGAGGATGGCCTGCTCGATGGTGAAAAGCTGGCCGGCTTGGCTGCCGCGCAGGGTCAGCCGCGTTTCGCCCGCCAGCACCCCGTCCACGTTGCGCTGGCCGAGCGACAGGTCCTGCCCCGTGCCATCCACTACCAGCCGCCGGACGCCGCTGCCGTCGTCCTGAAGGCTGCCGCTCACCTGCAGCGCGCCGCGCCAGCCGCGTCCGAAGGCGGCCAGCGAGCGGATGTCGAGGTTCCCGCTGAGGTCGGTGACGTTCTCGCCCACGGTGCCCGCGACAGTGGCCTGCATCTGCTGGTTTGTCAGGCGCAGGTCGTTGATGGTCAGGCTGTCCGATGCCTGCTCGGCGGACAGGCGGAACTCGGTCGTGCCGGTCAGCGCCCCGTCCACGTCCTGCTGGCCCAGCCGCAGGTCCTCGCCGGTGCCGCTGACCTCAAACAGGCGCGCGCCGTCGCGGCCGCTGACGCGGGCCGTCGCCTGGACGGCACCCGACATCTCGGGGCGCAGGGCGGTCAGGCTGGGGATGTTCAGGTCGAGGGTGGCGTCCAGGATCTCGCCGAAGCTGCCGCTGCCTTCCGCCGCAATCTGCGGGTTCGCCAGGCGGAAGCTGTCAATGACGAAGCTGCCCTCGCGTTCCTGCGCGACGGCCAGAAGCTCGGTCCGGCCCTGCAGCACCGGGTCCAGTTGTTCGAAGCCCAGTACGAGGTCCGTGGCCATGCCCGAGACGCTGACGCGACGCGCGCCGGGGGCGCCGGTCACCGTCGCTTCGGCCTCAAGCGCGCCGGCCATCGCGGGGTCGGCGTCGGTCAGGCTGGCCAGCCGCATCGTCGCGCGCAGGTCGGTCGCGGTCGAACTGACGAGCCCTTGCGCCTGCGCAGTCAGCCGCTGTCCGTCAACTGTCAGTTCGCGGATCTCGATCCCCGTCTCGTCGCGGCGCGCGCTGAGGGTGATCGCGGCCTCGCCCGCTAGCAGGCGGTCCAGTTGTTCCTGTTCCAGGGTGATGTCGGTGCCGTTCAGCTCGACCTCGGCGTCGAAGCCGCGGGTCAGCACGGTATAAAGCCCGCTGACCCGCCCCGAGGCCTGCCCGGTCAGCGGCCGCCCGGCCAGCGCGGACAGGTGCGACACGTCCTCGTAGGCCGCATCCAGTTCGCCCGAAACAGTGATCCCCGAGCGCAACCCGTCGATCAGGATGTCCCCGCTGAGGCCGTAGTCGCGTCCCGACAGGCTGAAACCCGCCAGTTCCAGCGCATTGCCGGGGGTGAAGTCGAAACCGGTCTCGCCGGTGATCTCGGCCCCCAGCGCGGCCTGCAGCCCGGCGTCGGCCAGTGCAAGTCCCTGGGTGCCGAAGCCGATGCGGCCCAGCACGGCCCGCAACTCTCCGTTGCCCAGCCGGACCGAGCCGCCGCCCTCCAGCGTCAGCGCGCCGATGCGGTTGGTCCCCCGGGTCACGTCGCCCAGGCGCCCGTTCAGGGTCCAAGCATCGCTTTGCGCCGCGTCATAGCTGATCTGCAGGTTGCCCGACTGCACGTCGATGGGCTCGCCCCGCAGGGGCAGGCGGGCGGGCAGGGTGGTCGCGCCCGCGTCCTCGCCCAGCGACATCAGCAGCACCACGGATTGCGGCGCGCCCTGCTCGTTGGTCGTGACCGAGCCGGTCAGGTTCAGCGATTCCGTGTCGATCAGCAGGACCGGCAACGACAGCCGCCCGTTCTCGCCCCGCCAGCCCTCGACCAGCACCTGGGACTGGGGGCCGAAGAAGGGCGCGTTCTCGGGTGGCAGAAGGCTTGCGACGTCCCCGCCCAGTTCCAGCCGGAAGGCGGTGCCGGGGGTGTTGTCCGGTCCGGCCTCGGTGCGGGCCGAGACGCGGCCGGTCACGCGATCCTGCCCGTTCGTCGCCAGCCGGACCTCGGCCATGAAATCGCGCAGCGGCCCCTCGCCCCGGATCTCGGCCTGCACGGCCGGGCGGCCGTAAAGACCCACGAGGTTGGCGAACAGCCCGTCCTCCGCCTCGTCGAGCTTCACGTCCAGCCGCAGGACGGTGGTGGCGTTGGAAAAGCCCGCGTCCACGGCAAAGGTGCCGCGCTTGCCGTCCACGCGGTTGATGGCCAGCCGCGCCGCGCCCTCGCCGCCTGCAAGGTTCATCGCGCCGTCGAGCGAGACCACGGCCGCCTCGCCGATGACGGGCTGGCCCAACTCGACCCGGCCCGCCGCGATGCGGGCGATGTTGATGCCGACGGGCAGGGTAGGCAGAGCGAATTCGCGCACCTCGGGGGTGCGGGCGTCGCCCTCTCCCTGGGGCAGGCGGGGCAGCAGGATCTCCTCGGCCGACAGTTCCTGGATATCGATGCGCCGGGCGAACAGCGCCGAGCGGTTCCACTGGATCGCGCCGTTGCGCAGCGTGATCCAGATGCCCTGGTCATCGGCGATGGTCAGTTCGGTGAAGGTCGCGCGGGAGGACAATGCCCCCTGGAAGCCCCGGATTTCGACCTGGCGGCCGGCGCTGGACAGGTTGCGTTCCAGAAAGCGGGTGATGAAGCCCTGATCGTCCTCGACCTCGGCGGAAATCTCGGCGGCCCCGGCGGCGATGCCGCCTTCCGCTTCTGCGGTGGCTGCGGGAGCGGGCGGAACCGGGGGTTCCTGCGCCATGACCGGCGCGCCGGGCAGCAGAAGAACAAGGGCCAAGGCGGCCAGAAGCTGTTTCATCAGAAGGCCTGCCCCAGTCCAAGGTAAAGCTGCACGCCCTCGCCGGTGTCGCCGCCCACGGGTCCAGCGACGTCCAGCCGCAAGGGGCCGATGGGGGTGTTGTAGCGCACGCCGAGACCCGCGCCCGCGTGCCAGTCGGTCTGCCCCTCGAAGGAGCTGTCGGCCCACACCCGGCCCGCGTCGGCAAAGGCCACGACGCCGATGCGCGGACGGACCTGCACCCGCGCCTCGGCCGTCAGGTTGGCCACGCTCATGCCGCCGGTCTTGACCGTGACGCCGTCGGGCCCCTCGATCACGCGCACGCCGAGGGACTCGTAGGGCTGGCCCCGGACCGAGCCGCCGCCGCCCGAATAGAACAGGAATTCGCGCGGGGTTTCGGCGATGTCCGACCCCCAGATCGACCCGGCTCGCGCCCGCGCGGCCAGGGTGAAGCGGTTGTCCGTGCCGAAGCTGCGGTAGGCGCGGCCCTCGCCCACCAGCCGCAGGCCGGACCCGGCCTCGTTCAGCCCGTAGAAGGGCGTGCCCGTCGCGGTCAGCCAATAGCCGCGCCTAGCGTCCGTGGGCTCGTCGCGGCGGTCCCAGGTGACCGAGGTCGGCAGCGCCAGAATCTCGAAATCGGTGATCCCCGTGTCGTCGCGCACGCGCGAGCGGCGGTATTCCAGCGTGGTCTGGCCCGTCAGCCGCTCGCTGGGCAGCCAGGTCAGGCCGAAGCCGAGGACCCCCAGGTCGAGGTCATAGTCCTCCTCGCGCAGCCGCTCGGCCCGCGCCTCGACCGAGGCGGTGATGTCGGGCGTGATCGTCGCGGGGCGGTCGATCCGCACGCCCAGGCGGTAGTCGCGCCCCGAGGTGCCCGAGCCGATGTCCTTGGCCTCGGCGTCCACGCGCAGCCGCTCGCCCCCGCCCAGCAGGTTGCGGTGCATCCAGTAGCCCGAGATCAGCGCCCCGTCGGTGCTGCTGATCTCGAAGCCCCCGCCGATCCGGCGCAGGCGCTGTTCCAGCACGGTCAGGTTGACGTCCAGCGTGTTGCCGGGGCCCAGCGTCTCGGCCTCTTCCAGCGTGATCGAGGAAAAGACCCCGGTGCGGCGCAGGCGGCGGCGGACCTCCTCCAGAGTTTCGGGGTCGAAGCGCTCGCCCTCGGGGAAGCCCGCGATCTTGTAAAGCCGGCGGGTGCTAAGCCGCTGGTTGCCGGTCGCGCGCAACTGGCCGAAGCGCACCTGCGGGCCGGGGGACAGGGCGATGCGGCTCTCGACGCGGTGGATCTCGTGGTCGGCGATGATCTCGGTTTCGGCGACCTCGGCCTTGGCATGGCCCTGGTCGCGCCATCCGGTGACGCCGGCCCGGGCGGCCGTCCGCATGTCCGAAGTGCGGGCAATCTCGCCCACCCGGTAATCCTCGGGCAGTTCGGTGCCGCGCGCGACGGGCGCGATCTCGGCGCGCGAATAGCGGAAAGCCCGCCCCGGATCGACGGTCACGACCACCTGGCGCACGATCTCCGGCGCGTCCAGGGGCGCGATCCCCGCCGCCTCGACCCCGTCCAGCCGGATCTCGACGATCGAATCGTAGAAGCCCTCGTCGTAAAGCAGCCCCAGCAGGCGCGAATAATCCGCGCGCGCCGCCGCCAGCACGTCCTGGGCCGTATAGCGTCCCTCGACCAGCGCGCCGGTGATGCGCGAGGTGTTGCGCAGCCGCCGTTCCAGGTCCTCGTCCCCGGTCGTGACGCGGAATTGCAGATCCACGGGCGAGTTCGCGACCGGGTCGCCGCGCGAGAGCAGCCCCGAGAAGGGCGAGGAGGCCGACGACCCCGAGCCGCTGCCGCTTTGCCCCGCGGCCGTGCCGGCCAGCATGCAGCCCGCCGCGGTGGCCGCTGCCGCCATCCTCCACCAGTTCGTCATCTGCCCTGCCCGCCGCCTGATGTCTTGTTTTGACCCGAGTGTCGCAGGACGGGACAGCGATTGCTACCCTCTGCCGCAAGGCAGGCGGATTTTTCGAGGCAGGATTGTGATGGAAAAACAACCGCCACGGCAAGCCTTCACGGGTTTGTCAAGAGTCCATCCGAAAGGGATCAGGAACTGCGCCCGGATTGTGGTGTTTTGGTCACGAGCCAAATGAAACTACTTGACGATGTTTGAGGAAAGGCGCTTCCTATGCGTTTCCATCGAGTTGCCCTTGCCGCCCTCGCCGCGACCCTTTCCGTGGGCGCCGCCCAGTCCGCCGTCGTCCCCTCGCCCGTGCTGAACGCGCCCGTCCGCGGATGGACCGCCGTCGCCGGCATGTCCGGTCCCGAAGTGGTCGAGCTGGTGCGCAGCCTGCCTGCCCAGACAACCGAGGCCAGCGGCAACCTGCCCTGGTGCGATGCCGCGCCCGTTGTCAGCACCGCGCTGAAATCCGAGTTCGACGAGAACCTGGTGGCGCGCCGCGCCGACGGGACGCAGCTCTGGGGCTCGGACATGATGGGCACCTGGACGGTTCTTCTGGAGCGCGGCGACACCCATTGCGTGATCGCCTCGGGCATCGGCTACCAGGACGGGGTCGATCCCGGCGCCTTCTACGCAAAGGTCGGCTTGGGTTGAGCGGGAAAAACGCTGCGTTTCACCCAAGCTGCGTTGCCTTCGAGGGCGGTCTGTGACAAGGCCGCCCTGTTCCATTTCCCCGCGAGGCCCTCGATGAATCAGGTAGCTCCCCAAGACTATCTCGTGCGCGACATCGGTTTGGCCGATTTCGGCCGGAAGGAGCTGGACATCGCGCAGACCGAGATGCCGGGCCTCATGGCCCTGCGCGAGGAGTTCGGCGCGGCCAGGCCGCTTACCGGCGCGCGCATCGCGGGCAGCCTGCACATGACGGTGCAGACGGCCGTGCTGATCGAGACGCTGGTCGCGCTGGGCGCCGAGGTGCGCTGGGCCTCCTGCAACATCTATTCCACCCAGGATCACGCCGCCGCGGCCATCGCCGCCGCCGGCATTCCCGTCTTCGCCGTCAAGGGCGAGACGCTGGAGGAATACTGGGCCTATACCGACCGCATCTTCCAGTTCCCGGAAGGCGCGAACATGATCCTTGACGACGGCGGCGACGCCACGATGTACATCCTGCTGGGCGCGCGGGTCGAGGCGGGCGAGACCGACCTGATCGCCGTGCCCCAGTCCGAGGAAGAAGAGGCGCTGTTCGCCCAGATCCGCAAGCGGCTCGCGCAGTCGCCGGGCTGGTTCGCCCGCCAGCGCGACGCCATCCGCGGTGTGTCCGAGGAAACCACGACGGGCGTCCATCGCCTGTACGACCTGCACAAGCAGGGCCGCCTGCCGTTCCCGGCGATCAACGTGAACGACAGCGTCACCAAGTCCAAGTTCGACAACAAGTACGGCTGCAAGGAATCGCTCGTGGACGGCATCCGCCGCGCGACCGACGTGATGATGGCGGGCAAGGTCGCCGTAGTCTGCGGCTATGGCGACGTGGGCAAGGGCTCGGCCGCAAGCCTGCGCGGCGCGGGCGCGCGCGTGAAGGTCACGGAAGTGGACCCGATCTGCGCGCTGCAGGCCGCGATGGACGGCTTTGAGGTCGTGCTGTTGGAAGACGTGGTGTCCACCGCCGACATCTTCGTCACCACCACCGGCAACAAGGACGTGATCCGCATCGAGCACATGCGCGAGATGAAGGACATGGCCATTGTCGGCAACATCGGCCATTTCGACAACGAGATCCAGGTCGCGGCCCTGCGCAACCACAAGTGGACCAACGTCAAGGACCAGGTGGACCTGATCGAGATGCCCTCGGGCAACCGCATCATCCTTCTGTCCCAGGGCCGCCTGCTGAACCTCGGCAACGCCACGGGCCACCCGTCCTTTGTCATGTCGGCCAGCTTCACCAACCAGGTGCTGGCGCAGATCGAACTGTGGACCAAGGGCGACGAATACCAGCCCGGCGTCTATATCCTGCCCAAGGCCCTGGACGAGAAGGTCGCGCGGCTGCACCTGGACAAGATCGGGGTCAAGCTGACCCAGCTGCGCCCCGACCAGGCCGACTATATCGGCGTTCCGGTCGAGGGGCCCTTCAAGTCGGAGCATTACCGCTACTGATGCGGCTTCTCTGGGGTGCGATCGGGATTCTTGCCGTCGTCCTGGCTTTTGCCGGGACGGTGCTGCCGATCATGCCCACCGTGCCCTTCCTGATCGTGGCGGCCTTCGCCTTCAACCGCTCGTCGCCGCGGTTCCACAACATGCTGATGACGCATCCGGTGTTCGGCCCCCAGATCCGGGACTGGCAGGAACACCGGGCCATCGACCCGCGTGTCAAGGTCATCGTCTGCGTCAGCATGGCCATCGGACTTTGCGTCAGCTGGTTCATCCTGCCCCATCCCTACTGGGCGGTGCAGGTGGCGGTCCTGTCGGCGGTGGCGGTCTTCATCGTGACCCGCGCGAACCCGCCGACGCATCCCTGAGCCCTCAGCCGCGGATCATCCGCTTGATCCCGGCCACGTGGGCGGGCGCCGCGCTCAGTGCGTCGGCGGCCAGTTCCCCGGCTGTCTCGATCAGTGCATCGGACGGAACGATCCGGTCCAGAAGGCCCCATCCCAGCGCCGTTTCGGCCTCGATCTTCTGGCCCGCCATCAGGATCATCGCCGCGCGCGAGCGCCCCGCCAGTGCCGCCAGCTGCGCCGGGTCCGAAGGCTGGGGCAGGAAACCCAGCTTCATCACCGGATAGAAGATCCGCGCCTCGGGCACCGCGATCCGCAGGTCGCAGGCCAGCACCATCCCCAGCGCGCCCCCCGCGGCCGTGCCGTTCAGCGCGGCAATGGTCAGCGCCGGGGCTTCGGCGATCGCGCCCGAAAGCTCTTCCCACAAGGGCGAGGTCGCAAGTCCCGCCCGCGCGGCTTCCAGGTCTGCGCCGGCGGAAAAGACGCGCCCCCGGCCTGTCAGCACGATCGCCCGCGCGCCGCCGTCCACGGCCGAGCGCAGGGCCGCGATCAGCTGGACGATCATCTCGGGGGTCAGGGCATTGGCCTTGTCGGGCCGGTTCAACGCGATCGTGAAGAACCCCTCGCGGGAAGAATTCGTTTCGATCAAGACTGTCTCCTGTGACACGGCGCGTGGATGTGCAACGATGTGCCGTCTATTGTCGCATCGCCGTAATTCTTCGAAGGAATCGACCCATGTTCTTGCGGACGACCACCTCTGTCCTTGCCGTCGTCGCTTTCGCCGCCCCTGCGCTGGCCGAGGTGACGCCTTCGGAAGTCTGGCAGAACTGGGTCGAGTATTACAAGGCGAACGGCTACACCGTCACCGAGGGCGCGCGCGACGAGGCGGGCGAGACGCTGACCCTGCGCGACGTGGTGGTGGGCTACGCCCAGCCCGACGAGGGCACAAGGGTCGAGTTCCGCACCCCCGAGATCACCATGACCGCGACGGGCGACGGGCGCGTGCGCACGACGCTGGCGGAAACCTCGCCCGTGACTGCGACCTTCCGCGACTCCGAGGGCGGGCAGGTCACGCTGAACGGCTCGCTCCTCGCCCGCGACACCGAGATCGTGTCGGGCGGGACGGCCGCCGACATGACCCATGAAAGCCGCTCGGGCGAGTTGACGCTGGCGCTGCAGACGGTCCAGACGGCCGAGGGCACGCGCGAGGTTCCCGCCTCGGTCAAGCTGGTGAATGCCACCAGCCGCCAGCAGATCACCGACGCCGAGATGATGCGCTTCGACGCGACCATGGCCGCCGACCGGATGGAGATCGTGGCCGACTATGCCGATGCCGAGGGCACCGAGGCGCCGGGACGCATCAAGGTGAACGGTTCGCTGGAAAACCTGCAAGCCACCAGCGCAGGCAGCCTGCCCAAGGATGTGGACATCACCAAGGCCATGCACACGGCCCTGCGGGCGGGCATGGACGTGACGGCGGCGCTGTCGGCGGGGCAGGGGCGGCTGGACCTCGACTTCGCGGGAACGGACGACCAGGGCCAGCAGGACACGGCCAGGGCGAACACCACCCTGCAGGGGCTGGACGTCACGGTCGCCGTGGGTCCCGAAGGGCTGAAGTACCAGGGCGGGCTCGATTCGACCTCAACCGAGATGACGGTCAGCGACCTGCCCGCGCCGGTCGGCTACACCGTGACCGAGGCCAGCTTCGACATGCAGTTCCCGGTGATGCAGGCCGCCGAGGCCCAGCCCTTCAAGTTCGCCTATTCCATTGGCGGGCTGACGCTGGCCGACAGCGTCTGGAACATGTTCGACAGCGCCCGCGTGCTGCCGCGCGACCCGGCGAGCCTGGACATCGACCTTACCGGGCTGGTCCGTGTGACCATGGACCTGTTCGATCCCGCGCTGATGGAGGCTGCGGAAGAGGCCGAGGCCGCCGGCGAGGCGCACGCGCATGGTGATGCCCCCGCTGCCGAGGGCGACCCGGCGGCTCCTGTCACCGCGCCCTCGGCCGGAGCCGACGCGGCCCCCGCCGAGGACAGCGCCGAGCTTCCCGCCGAGACCCCCAACCCCTTCGAGCCGGTGCAGCTGTCGATCAACAAGCTGGCCCTCGCGGCGGCGGGCGCCAGCCTGGATGCCTCGGGCGAGTTGTCCGTGCCCGAGGGCGGCAACCCCGAGCAGCCGGTGGGCCAGGTGCAGGCCCGGTTCGAGGGCGTGAACGGCCTGATCGACCGCCTGGTGCAACTGGGCGCCATCTCGCAGGAGGAGGTCGCGGGCTACCGGATGATGCTGGCGCTCTTTGCCCGTCCTGCCCCCGAGGGTGGCGATGCGCTGGTCGGCCAGTTCGAGTTCCGCGAAGGCGGGCAGATCTTTGCCAATGGCCAGCAGGTGAAGTAACACCACCTGACGGCGAATACCGGGGGCCGGGCAGTGTCCGGCCCCCTTTGCGCATCCACGGAAAGGCCCTCTCCATGACCCGACCCGCGCCCGAAGATCTCGCGCCCCTGACCGAGGCCCTGCTGGCCGCTGCCCGTGCCGCGGGCGCGACCGAGGCCGACGCGGTGGCGGTCGCGGGCGAGTCCCTTTCGGTCGAGGTACGGAGCCGCGCGCTGGAACATGCCGAGCGCGCCGATGGGGTCGAGATCGGCCTGCGCGTCATCGTGAACGGGCGGCAGGCCTGTGTCTCGGCCAGCGACCGGTCCGACCGCACGATCCGCGAGATGGCCGAGCGCGCCGTGGCCATGGCGCGCGAGGCTCCCGTGGACGACAACGTGGGGCTCGCCGATCCCGCCCAGCTTGCCCGCGACCCGGACCCGGCGATGCTGGAACTGGACGACGGCGCGCCCGCCCCCGAGCCGGAGGCGCTGCTGGACCTGGCCCTGCGGGCCGAGGCGGCGGCGCTGGAGGTCGAGGGCATCAGCATGGTCGAGTCCGCCAGCGCCTCGGTCATGCACCGCCGCAGCTGGATCGCCGGCACCAACGGCTTTTCGGGCGGCTACAGGCGCAGCAGCCATGGCCTTTCCACCGTCGCCATCACCGGGGAGGGGCTGGGGATGGAACGCGACTGGGCCGGGGAAAGCCGCGTCTGGGCCGAGGACCTGCCTTCGCCCGAGGAGATCGGCCGCCGCGCGGGCGAACGCACGGTGGCGCGGCGCGGCGCGCGCAAGCCCCCGACCGGCGCCTTCCCGATCCTTTACGACGAGCGGGTCGCCTCGACCCTGATCTCGCACCTGCTGTCGGCCGTGAACGGCAGCGCGGTGGCGCGCGGGTCGAGCTGGCTGCGCAATGACCTGGGCCAGCCGGTCCTGCCGGGAGGCTTCGACCTGACCGAGAACCCGCGCCTGCCGCGCCACGGCGCCTCGCGCCCCTTTGACGGCGAGGGGCTGCCGACCGCGTGCCGCATGATCGTGGAAGGCGGCGTGCTGCAGGGCTGGACGCTGGACCTGGCGACCGCGCGCAAGCTGGGCATGGCCTCGACGGCGAATGCGGTGCGGGGCACCTCCTCGCCGCCCTCGCCGGGGGTGACGAACGTGGCGCTGACGGCGGGGACGGCCTCGCCCGCCGACCTGGCCCGCGACATGGGGCGGGGGCTGGTCGTGACCTCGATGCTGGGCGCCTCGATCAACGCGACCACGGGGGATTATTCGCGCGGGGCGGCGGGCTTCTGGGTCGAGAACGGAGAGATCGCTTATCCCGTCAACGAATGCACCATCGCGGGCAACCTGCGCGAGATGCTGATGCGGATCACGGCGGCCAGCGACCTGCCCGACTGGCGCAGCCTGCGCGTCCCGAGCCTTCTTGTCGAAGGAATGACCGTTGCCGGAAGCTGACCTCGAGCTCATCGTCCAGGCCGCCGAAAAGGCGGGACAGATCGCGCTGGCCCATTGGCGCGGCACCTTCCGCCACTGGGAAAAGGACGAAGGCGCGGGGCCGGTCACCGAGGCCGACCTGGCCGTCAATGCCGCGCTGGAACAGGCGCTGCGCGCTGCCCGGCCCGACTACGGCTGGCTCAGCGAGGAAAGCCCCGAGGACCCCCGCCGCGCGACGGCCGCCCGCGTGTTCGTCATCGACCCGATCGACGGCACCCGCGCATTCATCTCGGGCGAAGATGGGTTCGCCGTGGCCGTGGCCGTGGTGGAAGACGGCCAACCTGTCGCGGGGGTCGTCCACCAGCCCGCGCGCGGCGTGACCTATGCGGCCGCAGCCGGGCAGCCCGCCACGCGCAACGGCCAGCTGATCCGCCCCCGCAAGGCACGGCTGGAGGGCGCCGAGGTGCTGACCACCAAGGCCGCGCTGGACCCCGCCTTCTGGCGAGGGCGCCGGGTGCCCCGGATCAGGCGCAGCTTCCGGCCGTCGCTCGCCTGGCGGCTGTGCCTTGTCGCCGAGGGGCGGTTCGACGCCACCCTGTCGATGCGGCCCGTCTGGGAATGGGACGTCGCGGCGGCAAGCCTCATTGCCGTGCAGGCAGGATGCACCGTCACGGACAGGCGCGGGCGGCCCCTGGGTTTCAACCGGATGCCGCCCCTAGGCGACGGACTGATCGTGGCCCCGCCGGGATTGCATCACGAACTGATCGCGGCGCTGGACGTTGAGCCGCCAGAACCCGCGCAGGCAGGACCGGGAAGGGCCGCAGGATGAACCGTTTGCCGCCCGAGTCGCTCGACCGCCTGGCCGATGCCATCAGCTTTCATCCCGATACCGAGCCCGGCCGCCTGTTCCGCCAGGCGCTGGGCCGCTTCGCCACGGGCGTCACCGTTGTCACCGTCGGGGGGCCGAAGGGTCCGGTCGGAATGACGGTCAACAGCTTCACCAGCGTGTCGCTGGACCCGGCGCTTGTGCTGTGGTGCCCGGCACGGTCCTCGTCGCGCCATGACATCTTCGCGCAGGCCAGGGCCTGGTCGATCCACGTGCTGGGGGCCGAGCAACTGGACATCTGCCTGCGCTTCACGCGCGGCGGCCCGCAGTTCGAGGGGCTGGAGCTCGGCATGACCGCGCTGGGCACGCCGCTGATCCCGGGGGTCGCGGCGCGCTTCGACTGCCATGCCCATGCGGTGCATGAGGGCGGGGACCACAGCGTTCTGGTTGGGCGCGTGGCGCAGGTCACGGTCGGCGGCCCGGATGACCACCCGCTGGTCTTCGCCGCAGGCCGTTTCGGGGCCTTCGAGCCGGGCGAGGGCTGAGCCTCAGCCCAGCGGCTCGATGCTGACCTCGGGCAGCGGCTCCAAGGGCGCCAGCGGTTCCAGCGGCGTCGAGAAGATCGGGTCAAGCTGCGGCGCCGTGGTGCGAATCGTGCCGCCGGGGCCGCCCAGCGTGGCGATCTGCGCCGCAAGCTGAGCGATGGCCGCGTTCTGCGCGGCCGCGATGGCAGGCGGAGAGGCCTCGACCCTCCGTGCCCCGCCCCGCGACAGGCTGCTGGCCGAGCCTTGCGTCACCGGCAGCGGCACGGCGATGTCGAAGCTGCGCGCATGGTTGGTCCCGCCCGCGCTGTCCTGCGAAACGTAATAGCGCCCACTGAGGCGATAGATCCCGTCCAGCTGCGCGAGCGCCTTTTCCACCCTCACCTCGACCCGGCGCCGGGGCGGCTCGGCCAGGGGCCAGGGTTCGGCGATCACCGTCGCTCCCGACATGTCGGAAATCGCCCGCGCCAGGGTCAGGGTGAAGGCGCGTTCGGGGTTGTCGGCCCACAGGTTGCGCGGGTTCGACCGCACCGCGCCGTCGGCCGTCTGCCAGGCGACCTCGCCCGAGGCCGCGTATTCGGGCAGCGACACGTCCCGCAGTTCCGCCGTGCCCAGGTTGTTGGCGACGCGGGCCTGCGGCGTCGGCGGATCGATCAGGTAGCGGCCCGTCTTCTCGGGGTTGGAACAGCCCGCCAGCGCCGCGAGGACCAGAAGGGGGAAGGCAAGGCGCATGGTCTATCGTCCCAGGATAAAGGCGCGGGGATTGCGCTCGATGGTGGAGGCGAGGCTGCCGAAGGCTTCGGCTGCGCGGCGCAGGCTGCGCATGGTGTTGATGGTCTCGGTGTTGAAGGTCCCGCGGTCGCCATAAGCGGCGATCACGGCCTCGGCGCGGGCGGCCAGCGCCTGGAAGCGCTGCGACAGGCCCGGCAGGGTAGTGGCCGCCTGCGCCACCTGGTCCATCGCGCGGCGCGCCGATTGCAGGGCTGCGTTCAGGTTGCCGGCCGCGCCCCCTTCGCGCAGGTCGTTCAGCAGCCCCGAGGCCGCCTGCAGCGTGTCCGAAAGGTTGCGCGGAAGCTGCTCGGCATCCTCGGTCCCCAGCATGGCGCGCAGATCCTCGATCAGCCCGCGGGCCGAGGCGCTGACCCCGGCGAAGTCGAACTCGTCCACCGAGGCCGCGGCCTCGTCCACCTGGAGGACCATCTCGGGCACGTCGGCGGCGGCCTCGCGCACCGCCGTCGCGGCGGCAGAGGCTTCGTCCATGAACTGGCCCACGCGCGGCCCGAGGTTCTGCCCGCGCAGGTCCGAGGCGATGGCGCCCACGTCGCCCGCCGCCGAGCCCAGGCTATCCACGGCATTGCCCAGCCGGTCGGGCAGGCTGCGCGCGGCTTCCGTTCCCAGAACGCCCCGGATGTCGGCCAGCGCCTGGGTGATCTGATCGCCGATGCCGTCAAAATCCACGTCCCGGATCGAGGTCGTGGCGGTTTCCACGTTCTCGGCGATGCGCGGCAGCCGGTCGGCCACGCCGTTCAGCTTGCCCGCGATCTCGTTGGCGGCAGCAGTCGCGCCCGCCACGTTCTCCACCACGCCCGAGGCGCGCAGCTCCTGCGTGGCCTCGCGCAGTTCGGTCATTGTGACATTGGCTTCGTCAATGGTGCGGCGCAGCGATTCCGGGATCGCCCGGGTGTCCTGCGAGCTGGCGATGGCCGTGACGCTGTTCAGCATGTCGGTCGCGGATTTCAGCAGTTCCTCAAGCTTGAGGTTGCCGATCCGCGCCATGAAGCCCTGCGCCGTAGTCGAGATGTCCGACAGGTCCGGCGGGGCCGAGGGGATGACCGGATAGGGCTGGGCATCCGCGACGATCCGCGCAGGCGCCGCGCCGGGCAGGTCCACCAGTTCGACCATCAGCGAGGTGCCGAAGAACCCTGCGCCGGTGATGCGGGCGCGCAGGCCTTCCTCGACGCCGCGGGACAGGAAGGCCAGTGCCTCGTCGGGGCCGGCATCCTCGGGCAGCCCCATGCGCTGGGGCGAAACCGCCAGCGTGATGTCCTGCAGCACCTGGCCCGGCTGGCCCTCGGGGCCGGGCACGACGCGCACCGACAGGCCGGTGACCCGGCCCACGGTCAGGCCCTGGAACTGGACCTCGGCGCCCTCGGTCAGCCCGCGCACCGCTTCGGTCATCAGCATGGTCAGGCGCAGCTCGTCCTGCGGCGAGGCCGCGAAGAGGCTGTTCTGCGCCGTCTGCCGGTCGGGCTGAAGCTGGAACACATGGCCCGGCTGCACGGGCTGGCCGCCCGAGGACAGCGTGGCGAACTCGGCACCCCCCTGCAGCAGCGACGAGACCGAGGCCACGTCCAGCGAGATGCCGTTGGTCCCCAGCGAAACCGAAAAGCCCGAGGTGTCCCAGAAGACGGTGGTCGTGGTCAGCTGCTGGTCGTGCGGCGCTTCGATGAAGACGTCGGCCACGACCGACTCGGCGCCCTCGGCCAGGCGCAGGTTCTGCATCCGCCCGACCGTGAGCCCGCGATAGAAGATCGGCGCGCCCTCGGTCATCCCCGAGGCATCGTTGGCGGTCAGCGTGACCCAGGTGCCCCGTTCGTTGCTGCGCGTCAGGGGCGCGCGCTCGAGCCCCTCGTGCACCACTAGATCGGCGCCGCCGGGCTCGTTGTCCCACCAGCCCTCAATGAAGGCGCCGGTCAGCACCGTGTCGAGGCGCGAGATGCCCTGGGCCGAGACCTCGGGGCGGACGATCCAGAACTCGGCATCGTCGTCGATGAACTGGGCGATGTCCTTGTCCACCCGCATGTCCACGATCACCCGCTGCAGGTCGTGGGTGAAGCGCACGGCCTCGACCCGGCCCACGGGGATCTCGCGGAAGCGCAGCTCGGTCTCGCCGGGAGTGATGCCGGTCGCGTCGTTGAAGGCGACCGAGACCAGCGTGCCGCGCCCGGCATAGGCGTTCCAGGCCAGCGCCATCGTGACCAGAAGCGCGATGATCGGCACGGCCCAGATGACTGACACGCCCGCGCGGGCGGCCCGGGCGGCGGTGCGGCGGACGGGGCTGGCAGGACGCAGGGGTGCGGCGTCCGCGCGGGACCTGTCGTCGGTCGGAGGCGTGTCGGTCATTCGGCTGTTCTGTCCCTGCGCGTGCGAAGCGGCAATCCGCGCCAGATCAGCCGCGGGTCGAAGCTAAGCGCCGAAAGCATGGTGAAGGCAACCGACAGCGCAAAGCTGACGGCGGCGGGGCCGGGGTGTATCGAGGCGACGAAGCCCAGCTGTACCAGTGCCGACAGGATCGCCACCACGAAGACGTCGATCATCGACCAGCGGCCGATGAACTCGACAGCCTCCAGCGCGCGCAGGCGGGTGTGGGCGGCCTCGACGCTGGCGGGCTTGCCCGCCACGCGCGCCAGCCAGGCGATGACGACGAACTTGCCGATGGGCACCACGATCGAGGCCACGAAGACGATCGCGGCGATGCCGTAGTTGCCGTAATGCATCAGGTCCACCACACCGCCCAGGATGGTGGCTTCGGTGTTCCCGGCCAGCCCCAGGAAGGACTGGGTCCGCAGCATCGGCCACAGGTTCGCGGGGATGTAGAAGATCAGCCCGGCCAGCCACCAGGCCCAGACCGCCTGCAGGCTGCGCCGGTCGGGCGAGGCCAGCCGCGCGCCGCAGCGGCCGCAGACCTCCGCGTGCTCGGGCCAGACGCGCCCGCAGCCGCGGCAACCCACCAGCCCCGCGCGATGCGCGGTCAGGACCGGGGCGTGATCGGATAGCCCGTCGGGACCGCTCATCCGGCGCTGTCCGGGGCAGGGGGGGCGCCTTCGGCGATCCGGCGCTCGCGGGCGGCGGCGTCGGCATCGGGCACGACCTCGCGCCCGTCGGTGAAGGCGCCGCGGTCCTCCAGCGTGTCCCAGATCGTGGCCGCGCAGGTGAAGACGTCGCTGGCCGCGCCCACGATGATTAGCGCGCAGAAGGCCCAGAAGGCGGGACCCAGGCTGACCGTCGCCAGTCCCGCGACCTTGACCAGGGCGACCGAGGTGCCGATCACGAAGATCTCCGCCATCGACCAGGGCCGCAGCAGCTCCGAAAGCCGGAAGGCCTGGCCCGCGTGGCGCGCCGGCCGTCCCTGGCCGCGCATCGGCAGCAGCACATAGACCAGCAGCGCGGCGCGCAGCGCCGGCAGGCCCACGATGAAGGCCAGCATGGCCACCGTCAGCGGCATCAGCCAGCCCTGCGAGAAGGCCATCGCCACCCCGAAGAGCGAGGTCGCGTTCCCCAGCCCCATCCGCGAGATCTCGAGGAAGGGAAAGAACACTGCCGCCACCATCAGCACCAGCGAGGTGAAAGACAGCGCCACGATCTGGGTGAAGGCGCCCTCGCGCGGGCGGGCCAGCACATGGCCGCAGCGGATGCAGGCCGCCTTTTCGCCGTCAAGCAGCTCGGTTTCCACATGCAGCGCGTCGCAGCGCGGACAGGCGATCAGCCCCGCGCCGGTCCGCATGTCATACTGCCCCGCCTCGATCATGAGCCCAAGATAAGCCGGGCGCGCCGCCGCGCAAGCGCGCCGCTGCGCTTGCTCCGGCTGGCGGCCCTGCTAGCATCACCCGCCACGAGGGGGAGAGGGGTGCCAGGATGCACGATGTCGTCATTGCAGGGGCGGGCAGCGCCGGCTGCGTGCTGGCCGCCCGGCTGTCCGAGGACCCGCGCCTGCGCGTCCTGCTGATCGAGGCGGGCGACAGTGACCGTTATCCCTGGATCCACATCCCGATCGGCTATCTTTACTGCATCGGCAACCCGCGCACCGACTGGATGTACAAGACGGCGCCCGACCCGGGGCTGCACGGGCGGCAGTTGATCTATCCGCGGGGGCGGGTGCTGGGCGGCTGCAGTTCCATCAACGGGATGCTGTACCTGCGCGGGCAGGCCGCCGATTACGACGGCTGGCGGCAGATGGGCTGCACCGGCTGGGGCTGGGACGACGTGAAGCCCCTGTTCCTGAAATCCGAGGATTACTTCGAGGGCCCTTCCGAGCATCACGGCGCGGGCGGCCCGTGGCGGATCGAGCGGCAGCGCCTGCGCTGGGACATCCTCGACGACTGGGCGAAGGCCGCGAACGAGGTCGGCATCCCCGCAACCGACGACTTCAACACCGGCGACAACGAGGGCGTGGGTTACTTCAAGGTCAGCCAGAAGTCGGGCTTCCGCGTCTCGGCCGCCCGCGCCTTCCTGCGCCCCGCGATGCGGCGCCCGAACCTGACGGTCCTGACCGGCCGCCATGTCCGCCGCGTGGTCTTCGAGGGCACCCGCGCCGTGGGCCTCGAGCTTTACGCCGACGGACGGGCCGAGGTGGTGCGCGGCGGCCAGATCGTGCTGAGCGCGGGTGCCATCAACACGCCGCAGATCCTGCAGCTGTCCGGCATCGGCCCCGGTGCGCTTTTGCAGGAGATGGGGATTCCGGTCCTGCGGGATGCGCCCGTGGGCGAGAACCTGCAGGATCACCTGCAACTGCGCTGCAGCTGGAAGGTGTCCGAGGCGCGGACGCTGAACCAGTTGGCCCGCCGCTGGTGGGGCAAGGGGATGATCGGCGCGGAATATCTCCTGCGCCGCACCGGCCCGATGAGCATGGCCCCCAGCCAGCTTGGCGCCTTTGCCCGCTCGTCGCCCGACGTCGCGACGCCCGATCTGGAATGGCACGTGCAGCCACTGAGCCTCGAGGCATTCGGGCAACCGCTGCACGACTTCGCGGCCATCACGGCCAGCGTCTGCCACCTGCGGCCGGAAAGCCGGGGTCATGTGCGGATCGGCTCGCCCGATCCGATGCGGCCGCCGGTGATCTCGCCGCATTACCTGTCCACGCCAGGGGACCGCCTGACCGCTGCCCGCGCGATCCGCCTGACGCGCCGGATCATGGCGCAGCAGCCCTTGGCGAAATACCGCCCCGAGGAGTTCAAGCCCGGCCCCGAATACCAGAGTGATGAGGAACTGGCCCATGCGGCCGGGGTGGTCGGCTCGACCATCTTCCATCCCGTGGGCACCGCGCGCATGGGCGCGGACGAGGGCGCGGTGGTGGACCCGCGCCTGCGCGTGCGCGGGGTGGAAGGGCTGCGGGTCGTGGATGCCTCGATCATGCCCGTGATCACCTCCGGCAACACCAATGCGCCGACGATCATGATCGCGGAAAAGGCGGCCGTGATGATGGCCGAGGAAATGCGCGGCATTTGATCCGTTAACTCCCGCGCAAGTCCCCTCCTGCTAAGGCTTTCCCCAGGAAACGGGGGTGCCGATGCCGGCTGACAGGACTGCTTCGCCGATCATCATCAAGCGCGTGCAGGGCGGGGGCGAGACCGGCCACCATGGCGGCGCATGGAAGGTGGCCTATGCGGATTTCGTGACCGCGATGATGGCGTTCTTCCTGCTGATGTGGCTGCTGAACGCCACAACCGAAAAACAGCGGCAGGGCCTGGCCGAGTATTTCGACCCCACGATCTCGCATGCCCGGTCGGGCGGAGCGCAGGGAGTGGACGGAGGAAGGTCGCTCGACCCTCCGGCGGACCAATCCGTTCCTGCTTCGGCAAGCGAGGCCGAGATGCAGGAGCTTGCCCGCGCCTTGCAGGACGCGCTGACGGCGCGCGGCGGCGAATCGATGCAGCGGGTGAACCTGTTGCGCCATGTCGTCACCCGCATGACCGACGAGGGGCTGGTGATCGAACTGGGCGACGTCGTGGACGAGCCCCTGTTCGAGGGCGAGACGGCCGAGCCCACCCCCGCCCTGCGCGAGCTGACGGCGATCCTTGCCTCGGTCCTGGGGCGGGCCAGGAACCAGGTGGCGATCACGGGCCATGTCCGGGCCTTTCCCCGGATGATGATCGACAATCCGGTCTGGCCCCTGTCCGACCAGCGCGCCCATGCGGTGCGCGAGCTGCTGGTGCGGGGCCGCCTGGACGAAGGCCGGATCCAGCGCGTCACAGCCTTCGGCGACAAGAAGCCCCGCAACTCCAACGTCATGGATCCGGCCAACAACCGGATCGAGGTGATCCTGCTCAGATGACCGGCTTCGGCCGCCCGCGTTAGCGGGAAATTAAACCCTTGCCTGCATCCTGCGCTTCAACGGCGACTCACAACCAAGGTGATCCGAATGTCGATTTCCTCGTCCCTCAATGCCGGAATCGCCGGCCTCGCCGCGAATGCGACGCGGCTGGCCGGCATTTCGGACAACATCGCGAACTCTGGCACCTACGGCTACAAGCGGGTGAACACCGAATTCGAAAGCATGGTCATCAGCCAGGCCCGCGGGGCTGGGCTTTACTCGGCAGGCGGCGTCCGGGGAATGAGCACGCGGCTGATCGACGAAAAGGGCGCGCTGGTCACGTCCTCCAACGCGCTGGACATCGCCACCACAGGGCGCGGGATGCTGCCGGTCATGCCTTCGGTCCTTCTGGACGTGGGGATGGGCGACCGGCCCATGATGATGACCTCGACCGGGTCTTTCCGGCCCGATGCGGAAGGAGTGCTCAGGACCGACTCGGGGCTGGTCCTGATGGGCTGGCCCGCGAACGCGGACGGGACGATCCCGGTCCAGACCCGCGACGCGGTGGGCGGGCTGCGGCCGGTCGTCCTGAACGCCAACCAGACCTCAGCCGACCCGACCACGCGCATGTCGCTGGGGATCAACCTGCCGGCCGGGGCCACGCGGCCGGGTGCGGCCCCTACGCCCGAAACCAGCTCGATCGAGTATTTCGGCAATCTCGGCACCTCCGAGAATCTGCTGGTCACCTTCACCCCCACGCCCGCGACCGGCGCGCTGGCCTCCAACGGCTGGACGATGGAGATCAGGGACGCCGCGATGGACCCTGCGTCCAACCTGATCGGCAGCTATGCGCTTGTCTTCAACGACCAGCCACCGAGCAGCGGCACCCTGGCCTCGGTGACGACGCTCACGGGCCCGGCCTATGATCCGGCAACGGGTGAGCTTCCGCTGCAGGTTCAGGGCGGGCCGATGACGATCGGCATCGGCCGGCTGGGGGACCGCAACGGGCTGACGCAGTTCGCGGCCGATTTCGCGCCGACCAACATTACCAAGAACGGCTCTCCGGTGGGCAACCTTGCGACGGTCGAGATCGACGAGCAGGGAATGCTGCGGGCGACCTACGACACGGGCTTCATCCGCACGCTGTACCAGATCCCGCTGGTCGATGTCCCGAACCTGAACGGGCTGACTGCGCTGAACAACCAGACCTACCAGGTGTCGACCACCTCGGGGTCGTTCTTCCTGTGGGATGCGGGCGACGGGCCGACGGGCGCGATCGCGGGCTATGCGCGCGAGGGTTCGACCACCGACGTCGCGGCCGAACTGACCGACCTGATCCAGACCCAGCGCGCCTATTCCTCGAACGCCAAGGTCATCCAGACCGTGGACGAGATGCTGCAGGAAACCACCAACATCAAGCGCTGAGGGGCCGCGCAATGCAGCGGGTTGACCGAAGATGAGCCTGTCGAACGCCCTGTCCAATGCCCTTTCCGGCCTTGCCGCCGCCTCGCGCGGGACCGAGGTCGTGGCCTCGAACCTTGCCAACGCCATGACGCCCGGCTTCGCCCGGCGCGAGTTGCAGTTGACCTCGCGCCCCGTGGTGGCAGGCGGGGGCGGGGTCCAGGTCGAAGGCGTGACCCGCGTCCTGCGCAACTCTGTCGTGGCGCAGGGCCGCCTGGCGGGGGCCGAGACGGCGCGGGCCGGAACGCTCGCGGCGTTCCACAAGACCCTGTCCGACGCGGTCGGCGTTCCGGGAGAGGCGGGGGCGTTGGCCACGGCGCTGTCGGATCTCGACGGCGCGCTGGTGGCGGCCGCGGCGCGGCCCGAAAGCGAGACGGGCCTCGGGCGCGTCATCTCGGCCGCCCGTACGCTTGCGGGAACCTACAACGCCTTGGGCGTCCAGGTGCAGGAGGCACGGAGCGCCGCAGACCGCGCCATTGCAGCCGACGTCGATCGGCTGAACACGGGGCTGGCGCGGGTCGCGGATCTCAACCGGCAGATCGCCATCCAGATGAGCGGTGGCGACGACGCCAATGCGCTTCTGGACGAGCGCCAGCGGATCATCGACGGCCTGTCCGAGATCGTGCCGATCAAGGAGTTGCCGCGCGACAATGGGAAGGTCGCGCTGTTCACGGCCACTGGCGGCACGCTTCTGGACGGCACGACGCCCGCGCGGTTCGAGTTCTCTGCGGTCGCGGTGATGACCGCCGAGGCAGTGGGCGCACCCGCACTCGGCCTGCTGAGGCTGAACGGCCAGGAGATTCCGCCCGCCCAGATGGGCCGCTTCGCCGGAGGTCGGCTGGCCGCCAACTTCCAGATCCGCGACCTCGACGGGCCGGGTGCGCAGGCAAGCCTTGATGCCGCAGCTCGCGATCTGCACGACCGCTTTGGGGGCACCGACCCCACGCTTCCGGCAGGAGCGCCAGGCCTGTTCACCGACGCCGGCGGCACGGCGATCGCCGTGCCGGGCCTGGCCCAGCGCCTGACGATCAACGCCGCCGCCGATCCTGCCGGGGGTGGCGCGCTCTGGCGGTTGCGCGACGGCCTTCAGGCGGTCGCGCCCGGACCGGTCGGCAACGCCGGCCTGCTGCTCGGGATGCAGGAAACGCTGGGTGCCCTGCGACCTTCCTCGCTGGCTGGAATGGTGTCGGCGCCTCGAACCGCCGCGACTCTGGTCGCCGATCTCAGTTCCTGGGCGGCCTCCGGGCGGATCGAGGCCGAGCGCGTGCTGGGCGGCGCGACCGCGCAATCCTCGACCTTCGAGACGATGCGCCAGCAGGACGGCGTGGACAGCGACCGCGAGATGGAGACGCTGCTGGCACTGGAACGGGCTTATGCCTCGAACGCCAAGGTGCTGCAGGCCGTCGACGAGATGCTCCAGACAATGCTGAGGCTGACATGAGCAATCCTGTTTCGGTGGGCGATCTGGCCCGCACCACGCTTCTTCGCCAGGCAAGCGGACAACTCAAGTCGCAGTTGGCGACACTGACGAAGGAGGCGGCCATGGGTCTCAAGGCCGACGTGCCTGCCGCGACGAACGGACAGATGGGGCGGTTGGCGCAGGTGCAGGCACGCCTGTCGGCACTGTCGGCCCATGGCCGGAACGCGGCACTCGCGCAGGCCGAACTGGGCGGGCTGCAGGTCGCGATGGGGGGGCTTGAGGCGATCGCCGTCGAGATGGGGCCGGGCCTGCAGACGGCAGGCACGATGGGGGACGACACGAGCCTTTCGCTCCGGGCCAAGGAGGCAGGGCAGGATTTCCGGTCGGCTGTCCGCCTGCTCAACGCCGATGTCGGCGGCCGCTACCTGCTGTCGGGGACGGCCGTGGACAAACCGCCTCTCTCGGGACCCGAGGAGATCCTTGCCGCCGCGAAGGCGCAGGTGGCCGGGCTGACCTCGCCTGCCGACATCGCCTCGGCAATCGCGGCGTGGTTCGATGCGCCGGCCGGGGCAGGCGGGTTCGCGGACAGCCGGTTTCATGGAAACACGGACCCGCGTGAGGTTGCGGTCTCGCCTGACACGACGGTCCGGCAGGATCTCGGGGCACTCGATCCATCCTTTCGTGGGCTTCTGAAGGGGCTGGCAATGGCGGCGCTCGCGGATGACGCGGACCTTGGCATGACGCGGGACGGCAAGGCGGCGCTGCTGGCCGAGGGAGGGAGGCAGGTGAGCGGCGCAGGGACCGCGCTGACGGCGCGCCGCGCCGAGGTGGGCCTGCTGGAGGAAACGGTCGAGCGCGCCTCGACACGGAACGCGGCCGAAACCACGGCGATGTCGCTGGCGCGGTCCGACATCCTGACCGCCGATCCCTATGAGACCGCCACGGCCCTGACCCAGGCCGAGGCCAGCCTGCAGAACCTTTACGCCCTGACGGCGCGGCTGTCGCGCCTTTCGCTGACGGATTACCTCTGATGGCGGCATTCGCACGGCTTTTCACGCTTGTCCTGCTGCTGCCCTGCCTTGCCTGGGCGGCCCCGGTCCGGATCAAGGACCTGGCCACCGTGGATGGCGTCCGGGGGAACGACCTTCTGGGCTATGGACTTGTGATCGGCTTGAATGGCACCGGCGACAGCCTGCGCAACACGCCTTACACCGAGGAAATGCTGGGCAGCCTGCTGGAACGGCTGGGCGTCAACGTCACGGGCGAGAGCTTCCGGCCCAAGAACGTCGCGGCCGTCATGGTGACGGGCACGCTGCCGCCCTTTGCCCGCGCAGGCGGGCAGATCGATGTCACGGTTTCGGCCATTGGGGACGCGAAAAGCCTGCTAGGGGGCACGCTGATCATGACGCCGCTGAATGCCGCAGATGGCGAGGTCTATGCGGTAGCGCAGGGCTCGATCATCGCGGGGGGCGCCTCGGCCGAGGGGGATGCCGCCTCGGTCGTCCAGGGGGTGCCGACCTCGGGGCACATCCCCTCGGGCGCGCGGGTCGAGCGCGAAGTCGATTTCGACTTCAGCCAGATGTCGAGCTTTCGCTTGGCGCTGCGCTCGGCGGACTTCACGACGGCGGCGCGGATCGAGAAGGCGATCAACGATGACCTGGGCGACGGCGTGGCGACGCTGCTGGATGCGACAACGATCTCGATTGATTCCACCAGCCTCGGCACGGTGAACCCGGCGCGACTGGTGGGTCGCATCGAGAACATCTCGGTCGAGCCGGAAAGCCGCGCCCGTGTCGTGGTCGATCACCGCTCGGGCACCATCGTGATGGGCGAGGAGGTGCGGATCTCGCGGGTCGCGGTCTCGCAGGGCAACCTGACGCTGCGGGTGCGCGAGACGCCCATGGTGTCGCAACCCAATCCCTTCTCGCCCGGCGAGACGGTGGTCGTGCCCCGCACGGACGCCGAGATCACGCAGGAACCGGGGATCGGCTTTGCCGAGGTCAGCGGCGAGTCCTCGCTTTCCGACGTGGTCGCGGGCCTGAACGCGCTGGGGGTCCGGCCGCGCGAGTTGATCGACATCCTCAAGGCGGTCCATGCCGCAGGCGCGCTGCATGCCGAGTTCATCGTGAACTGAGGGAGGAGATTTGCCACGGGTCTTGCCAGGCTGCCGATCAGCCATGCAATGAAGCGAGGGGGGCGCATCGCTGCTTCGGGCCGCAGGATGAGGGCCATCTTGGCCTCAGCTTCTGGCAACGAACCGCCGGGCCGGACGCTCGGCGACTTTGGCACGAGACGGCAGGTCCCGCCCTCGTCCCCGCGGCCTCTGTCGTGTCCCCCGCAACTGCGCTATTGCACCTTTGTCAGCTTGAATGCCGCAAGGATTTGCTCCCGATGACCGCGCTTTCCGACACCGAATTTCCCGTGACCCTCGACATCCGCACCGTGCCGACCCGGCCTTTCGAGGGGCAGAAGCCCGGCACCTCGGGCCTGCGCAAGAAGACCCGCGTCTTCATGCAGCCGGGGTATCTGGAGAACTTCACCCAGTCGCTGTTCGACGCGATCGGAGGGATCGCGGGCAAGGTGCTGGTGCTGGGGGGCGACGGGCGCTTCTTCAACGACCGCGCGATCCAGGTCATCATGCGCATGGCCGCAGCCAATGGCGCGGCGCGGGTGATCGTGGGGCAGGGGGGAATCCTTTCCACCCCCGCCGCCTCGAACCTGATCCGCATCCGCCGCGCTGATGGCGGGATCGTCCTGTCGGCCAGCCACAACCCCGGCGGGGAGGATGAGGACTTCGGCATGAAGTTCAACGGACCGAATGGCGGTCCCGCGCCTGAAAGCGTCACCGACGCGATTTTCGCGCGGACGGGCGAGATCGCGGAATACCGCACGCTCGACACGCCCGACGTTGATCTCTCGGCTTTGGGTGAGCGTCAACTGGGCGGAATGGCGGTCGAGGTGATCGACCCCGTGGCCGACTATTCCGCGCTGATGGAGCGGCTGTTCGACTTCGGTGCGATCCGGTCGCTCTTCGCATCGGGCTTTTCCATGCGCTTCGACGCCATGCACGCGGTCACGGGGCCTTACGCGCGCGAGATCATCGAGCGCCGCCTGGGCGCCGCGCCGGGAACCGTCGTCAATGCCGTGCCGCAACCCGATTTCGGCGGCGGCCATCCCGACCCGAACCCGGTCTGGGCGAAGGAACTCGTCGATCTGATGATGGGAGCGGATGCCTCGGACTTCGCCGCCGCTTCGGACGGGGACGGGGACCGCAACATGATCCTGGGCCGCGGGATCTATGTCACGCCCTCGGACAGCCTTGCGGTGCTGGCCGCGAACGCGCATCTCGCGCCTGCCTATGCGAAGGGCATCAGCGGGATCGCACGGTCGATGCCGACCAGCCGCGCCGCCGACCGGGTGGCCGAGGCCCTGGGCATCGAGATGCACGAGACGCCGACCGGCTGGAAGTTCTTTGGCAATCTGCTGGACGCCGGCCGCGTCACCATCTGCGGCGAGGAAAGCGCAGGCACCGGCTCGGACCATGTCCGCGAAAAGGACGGGCTCTGGGCGGTGCTGCTGTGGCTGAACATCCTGGCCGTCCGCCGGCAGTCGGTGGCCGAGATCATGAGGGCGCATTGGGCCGAGTACGGGCGCAACTATTACAGCCGCCACGATTACGAAGCGGTGGCCTCGGATCGCGCCAATGCTCTGGTGGACCGGCTGCGGGGGATGCTGGACACGCTGCCGGGGCAGACCGTCGGGCAGCTTCGGGTGCAGGCGGCGGATGACTTCGCCTATCTCGACCCGGTGGATGGCTCGACTTCGGCCCGTCAGGGCATCCGCGTGATGTTCGAGGATGGCAGCCGCGTCGTGCTGCGCCTGTCGGGAACGGGGACCGAGGGCGCGACCCTGCGCGTCTATCTGGAACGCTATGCCGGCGCGGGCCAGCCGCATGACCTTGACCCGGAAACGGCGCTGGCCCCCGTGATCGCGGCGGCCGAGGAACTGGCGCTGATCCGCGAGCATACCGGCCGCGACCGGCCCGACGTCACCACCTGAGCAAGGGGGCGATCCTCAAAGGTCGAGGATCGCCTTGATCACCCCCGCCTCGGGCCGCGACCATTCGCCGAACAGCTCCACCGCGTCGGCCAGTTGCCCGCGGTGGGTGTTCAGCGCCCGCGTCGGGACGCGGCCGGCCTGCATCTGGCAGACAACCTCGGCGAAGTCGTCGGCCTGGGCATTACGGCTGGCCAGCAGCGTGGCCTCACGCTTGTGGAACTCGGGGTCCGAGAAGGAGATGCGGTCGCGCACGACCGACAGCAGGACATAGCGCGCGCCGTGGGCGAGGAAGCCGAAGCCGCGCTCAATCGGGGGCGCGGCGCCGGTGGCGTCCACAACCACGTCGAACCAGTCTGACCCGGTGAGGCTGCGGGCGTTATCCTCGGCATCCGCATCGGCCAGCAGGACGGCGTCCGCGCCCAAGCGGTCGCGGGCAAAGGCAAGGCGATCCTCGCGGGTGTCCATCACCGTCACCCCGGCGCCGCGCGCCTTGGCGAACAGCAGCGCCGCCATGCCGATGGGTCCGGCGCCGGTCACAAGCACGCGGTCGCGGGCGGTGACGCCGCCGCGTCTGATGCCATGGGCGCCGATGGCAAGAAACTCGATCATCGCGGCATCCGCCAAGGGGATGTCGCCGGTCGGGATCACGTTGGGTTCGGGGACCGAGACGAGCTCGGCCATGCCGCCGTCGCAATGGACGCCCAGCACGCGGATGTTGCAGCAGGCGTTGGTCAGCCCGATCCGGCAGGCCTGGCAGGTGCCGCAGGACAGGTAGGGGACGATGTAGACCGAATCGCCCGGCTTCAGCACGCTGCCGGGCGGGGCTTCCTCAACGGTGCCCGACAGTTCGTGCCCCATGACGCGAGGGTATTCGAGGAAGGGGTGCTTGCCGCCGAAGATGTGGAAGTCCGTGCCGCAGATGCCGACGTGGCGGATGCGGACCAGAACTTCGCCACTTGCGCGCACGGGTTCGGGCCGTTCGGCAAGGCTCAGGCGGCCGGGTTCGTCGCAGACAAGGGCTTTCATGGCGTGGCTCCGGCTGGCTGGGTGCGCGCGAGGTCGGCGCGGATCGCGTCGTCGACGGGGGCGCGCCATTCGGCATTGATGGCGAGGATCGCGGGAAACAGCGCCTCCAGCGCCAGGAAAGGGGTCGAGGGCTGGTCGCCGGTCATGGTTTCGGCGGCCGCCATCAGTTCGTCCCGGTGCGGGTCATCTGCGCACCCAGCCTCATCCGGCGAAGCTCAGCTGGACCTTGCAGGCGAGGCTGCGGTCCGAGGCGAGATCAAAGGCCTCGGCCGCGCGTTCCAGCGGCAGGGAGTGGCTGATGATCGGGCGCACGTCGATGGCGCGCTGGCCTATCAGGCGTACGGCCTCGGCAAACTCGGGGTGGAAGCGCTGAGAGCCGCGCCAGGTGATTTCCTTCCCGACCAGCGCGTTCAGCGGGATCGTGACATCCCCGGTCACGCCGACCTGCACCAGCGTGCCGCGCGGGCGCAGCGCGGCGAATGCGTTGCGCAGCGCGGATCCGGCGGCCGAGCAGTCGAAGGCGATGTCGATCTGGCCCTTGTCCCTTGTCAGCGGCGCCAGCGCGTCCGCGTCGGTTGCCACGTTGATCGCCTGGCTGGCGCCCATCTCGCGCGCACGCTCCAGCGCCGCGTCGGTCAGGTCGGTGACGGTGATGTCGGTGGCGCCCGCATGGCGCGCGGCGGCCAGCACCAGAAGCCCGATGGGACCCGCGCCGGTGATCAGGACGCGCTTGCCTGCGAGCCCACCCGCCTGTGCCGCGGCATGAAGGCAGACGGCCAGCGGCTCGGCGCAGGCCGCCTCAGCCGGAGTAATCGTGTCGGGAAAGGCGTGGACCTGCGCGGCAGGGACCACCAGCAGGTCGCGGAACATCCCCTGTTCATGCGGCAGGCGCATGGCGCTGCCCATGAAGCGCATGGACAGGCAGTGGATCGGCTGGCCCGCACGGCAGTATTCGCAATCGCCGCAGGGCTGCGAGGGGCTGACGGCGACCAGCGTGCCGGGTGCCGGACCCTTTACGCCTTCCCCCAGAGCCGCGACCCGGCCCGAGGCCTCGTGCCCCGAGATGATCGGCTCGCGCACCCGCACGGGGCCGAAGCCGCCGTCGTGGTAGTAATGCAGGTCCGACCCGCAGATCCCGCCCGCGGCCATGCGCAGCAGGACCTCGCCCGGGCCGGGGGCGGGGACCTCGTCCTCCTCGACCCGCAGGTCGTGGGCGGCGTACAGGCGGGCGACGCGGCTGCGCATGGGGTTCCCTTTCATCGGATCAGGCCGAGTTGCGTCGGCAGCCACAGGGTGATCGCCGGAATGAAGGTGATCAGCAGCAGCGCCACGAACAGCGGGATCATCCAGGGCAGGATCGCCAGCGCCGTCCGTTCCACCGACATCTTGGCGATTCGCGACAGCACGAACAGCACCATCCCCACCGGCGGCGTCAGCAGCCCGATCATCAGGTTCAGCGTCAGGATCAGTCCCAGATGCACCGGGTCGATGCCGTAGCGCGCGGCCACCGGCATCAGGATCGGCACCAGGATCGAGATCGCGGCGATCGTGTCCAGGAACGCCCCCACGATCAGCAGCAGGATGTTGACCACGATCAGGAAGGTCCACCAATTGTCCGTCAGCCCGAACATGAAGTCGGAAAACAGCTGCGCCGCCTGGCTGACCGTCAGCAGCCAGGCGAAGATCGAGGCGGCGGTGACGATGAACAGCACCGAGGCGGTCGTCTCGATCGTGTCGAAGGACGCCTTGGCCAGCGTGCGGAAGGTCATGGTGCGATAGCGCACGAGCCCCAAGAACAGCGACCACAGGACGGCGGCGACGGCGGCCTCGGTGGGCGTGAACCAGCCCATGGTCATGCCGCCGATCAGCAGCACCGGCGCCATCAGGGCCATGACCGCGTGCCAGTCGAAATACCAGTCCAGCGCGATCAGCGCGCCCAGCGCCAGAAAGACGGCGATGTTGATCGACAGGCCCGCCTGGATCAGCAGCCAGACCGACAGCGGGAAGCAGAGGACGATCACGACCTCGAGGAAGGCGCCCAGCAGTTCGCGCAGGTCGAAGGGCGTGTCCGAGCCCCAGCCGTAGCGGCGGGCGAAGATCCAGACCGTCAGCATCATCAGCGAGGTCATCACGATACCCGGGATGATGCCCGCCATGAACAGCGCCCCAATCGAGGCATTGGCCATCATTCCGTAGATCACGAAGGGCAGGGACGGCGGGAAGATCGGCCCCAGCGTGGCCGAGGCGGCGGTGACGCCCACGGCGGCCTCGACCGGGTAGCCGTGGTCCTTCATCGCCTTGATCTCGATGGTGCCGATGCCGGCGGCGTCGGCCAGCGCGGTTCCCGACATCCCCGAGAAGACGACCGAGCCGATGATGTTGACCTGCGCGAGGCCCCCCTTCATCCAGCCGACCAGCGACAGGGCGAAGTGATAGATGCGGCCGGTCACGCCCGCGATGTTCATCAGGTTGCCCGCCAGGATGAAGAAGGGCACGGCGATCAGCGGAAAGCTTTCGACGCCCGCGATCATCCGCTGGGCCGCGATGATGTCGGGGGCCACGTCGTAGATGCCGAGGTAAAGCAGCGAGGCCGCAGCCATCGCCACCGCGACGGGCGCGCCGATGACCATCAGCAGCAGAAAGGAACCGATCAGCAGCAGCATGGGTCAGACTCCGGTGGGGCCAAGGTCTTCGGCCTGCTCGCGTACGGTGCGGCGGCTGCGAAGGTCGCGGGCAAAGTTCTGCAATGCGCGCAGCGTCATCAGGACGAAGCCCGCAAGGACGGAATAGAAGACAAGGCCGCGCGGCAGGTCGACCGTCACCATCCGCTCGGAGCCGACAATCCCGACATAGCGCCACAGAAGCCAAGACATGTAGGCGAAGAAGACGATCGAGATCAGGTCCACGATCACCTGCAGCACGCGGCGCACAGGGCGGCTGAGAAAGCGGTAAAGCAGGTCCACCGCGATGTGGCGACCCAGCCGCACACACATGGCCGCGCCCACGAAGACGATGACGACCAGCAGGTTGGCCGCGATCTCCTCGGTCCAGGCAAGGCTGTTGTTCAGCGCGTAGCGGGTGAAGAACTGCAGGAAGACGCAGAGCGCCATGCCCCAGAACAGCGCCAGCACCAGCCAGTCCTCGACGGCGTAGATGGACAGGTCCACCTCATGGGCCTCGTCGTCCTCGAAGGCATGCGCCATCTCTTCCACGCTGATCGGCGTGACGGGGTCATGGGTCATCGGCCGCAACCTTGGATTTTGGGGAAAGGTGGGGGCCGGCGCCCCCCAGGGCACCGGCACGGGCTTGGGCTTACTGCAGGGCGCGGATCGCGTCGTAGTCGGCCTGTTCGTAGCCGAAGTCCGACAGCGGCACCTTGTCCAGCACGGCGCGCTCGAAGTCGGCGCGGTCAGGCTCGGTCACGGTCAGCCCGCGCGAACGGAAGTCCTCGACCAGCGCCGCCTCGCGTTCCTCGACGATGCGGGTGCCCCGCTCGGCGGCTTCCAGCATGACCTCGGTGAAGATCTGCTTGTCCTCGTCCGAAAGCTGCGACCAAACGTTCTTCGACACGATCGTGTTCAGCGCATCGACGATGTGGCCCGTCAGCGAGATATGCGATTGCACCTCGTAGAACTTCTTGGCGTCGATGGCGGTCAGCGGGTTTTCCTGCGCCTCGACCGTGCCGTTCTGCAGCGCCAGGTAGACCTCGGCAAAGGCGATGGGCGTGGTGTTGGCGCCGCAGGCGCGGGGCATCGCCAGATAGGCGGGCACGTCCGGCACGCGCATCTTCAGGCCCTGCATGTCGGCGCAGGCCTTGATGTCCTTGTTCGCCGTCGTGTGCCGCGTGCCGTAATAGGTCATGGCGGTGATGTGGTTGCCGGTGGCTTCCTCGTAGCCCTGCGCCAGCTGCTTGAAGACATCGCTTTTCGCGTAAGACAGCAGGTGCGAGGGGTCGCGGAAGATGTAGGGATAATAGCTGATCCCGATACGCGGATAGTCGCGGGCCGCGTAGCTGGCCCCCGAGATGATGATGTCCACCGTCCCGAGCTTGAGTCCCTGGTTCAGGTCGGTTTCCTTGCCCAGCTGCGAGGCCGGAAAGACGTCGATCTTGTAGCGTCCCTCGGTGCGCTTGGCGATTTCCTCGGCGGCCCAGACGGATTCGGTGTGGAACGGCTCGGACGCCTCGTAGACATGGGCCCATTTCAGCGTGGTCTGCGCCTGCGCGGCCACCGTGCCGGCCATGATGAAGGCGGCCGCACCCAGCCACCCGCGGATCGTGAACGTCATGCTTTTCCTCCCGTTTGCATGCGGTCGTCATTGGCCCCGGCCGCAGGCGGCGGGGGCAAGGCGGTCATGCGGCGTCGGCCGCGAAGGCGCCGCAGAAGCGGCGCTGGGATTCGGTCAGGTGATGGCGCATTGCCTCGCGTGCGGCGCCCGTGTCACCGGCCGCGATGGCGTCACGGATCGCGCCATGTTCCGCCAGCGCCAGCCGCCAGGTGCCCGGTCCCTCGAAATGGGCGGCCAGGCGGCTGAAGAAGGGCGACAGCCGGAGCCGGTAGATGTCGGCCGTCATGTCGGCCAGCAGGCCGTTGCCCGTTCCCATTGCCACCGCGATGTGGAACGCCCCGTCCAGATCCAGCGAGCGCGCGGGATCGCCCGTTGCCTCGGCCATCCGGGACAGGATGCGGTCCATCGCGGCCACGGCCTTGGGGTCGCAGCGCCGCGCGGCTTCCTCGGCGATGGCGCTTTCGACGATGGCGCGGGCCTGCAGCACCTCGAAGGGGCTTTCGCCCTCGATCGCCCCGGCCCGAGGGCAGGCGCCGACATAGATGCCCGAGCCCATGCGGATCTCGAGCCGCCCCTCGACCTCAAGCGCGATCAGCGCCTCGCGCAGCGAGGGGCGCGAGACACCGAAGCGTTCCGCCAGGTCGCGCTCGGCCGGCAGGCGGTCGCCGGGCGCAAGCCCGTTGTCGGCCACCAGATCCAGAATCTGGTCGGCGATCACCCGATAAGGCCGGCGCGGCTTGTCGCCCTGCAAGGCTGCTTCTCCTCTTCCCTGCTCCCGGGCCGCGCTCCTCTCGCGGTGATCCGGGCAAGTGGTCAGACCACTTCTGGCATTAGCCGCAGCGGTGCCGGACCGGTCAAGCGATTTCTTCGCCCCTCACCTTTGGGTCGCCGCAGGCAGGGGCAGGCCGAAGCGCGCGGCAATCTCGGCAAAAGCGGTTTCGGTCGCGGGGTCGAGGGCCACGCCCTCCTGCCGCCGCTCGGCCGCGACGCGCCATTCGCGGTCGCCCGGCGCCATGACGCGGCTGCCCGCGACGGGGCGCGAGCTGCGCAGCGTGTCCAGGTAGCGGCGCATTCCCGCGTCGAAGCTCCCGCGGTCCAGGAAGGCGTCAGGGTTCAGCGCCAGCACGAAGGCGCCCAGGTGGCGCGGCGTGCTGAAATCCGGCCCCTCCATCGAGGGGATGTCGAAGCTGAGCTTCATGCCCGTCAGCACCGCGCTCAGGATCTCGGCCACGCCCGCCAGCGCGGCGCCCTTGAAGCCGAACTCACCTCCCAGCGGCGCCAGCATCTCGGCCTGCATGGCGTCGCGCGTGTCGTGCCCGCTTGTGTCCGAGGCCACGCCCTGCGGCAGTTCGATCCCCAGGCTGCGATACAGCAGCACGCGGTTGTAGGGGATGGCGCTGGTTGCCATGTCCAGCACCCACGGCTCTTCGCCCGCGACGGGCACGCCCACGGCGATGGGGTTCGTGCCATGGATGCGCGCGGCCCCGTCGTGCAGCCGCACAAGGCTGTCCGAATTGCAGAAGGCCATGCCGATGAAGCCCTGCCGCGCCGCCGCCAGCGCATAGGCGCCCGCCGGCCCGAAATGCGAGCTGTTGCGGACTGCAACCGCGCCGAGGCCGAACTGCCGGGCCAGTTCGACAGCCCGGTCCATGCCGTGGAAGGCCCCGACCGCGCCCTGGGCGTGATCGGCGTCGATCACCTCGACCGCACCGAAGCCGCCGGTCTTGCGCAGCTGCGGATTGCGGTTCAGCCGCCCGCCTTCCAGCGCGCGCAGGTAATGCGGCAGCAGGCGGACGCCGTGGCTGTCCACACCCAGCTCGGTCGCGTGCATCATGCCGCGGGTCGCCGCGTCTGCCGTCTGCTCATCCGCGCCCACCGCCCGGAAGGCCTCTCGGCAGAAGCGGTCCAGTTCGGCCAGGGGCAGCTTCGGTCGCGGCGTTTCGGCGGTCATGGGGATGGTCCTTGCCAGTTTTCTGCATACACTGTTCACCACGTCATGCTCGCTGGCAATGGCCGAGGCGTGCTATTCCACAAAAGGCCCCCTTGGGCGCAGGATGACGGAGAGTGCCTTGCCCGGAGCATCGCCCAGCCCCACGCATCTGTGGCAGGCCGCCGCCGAGGCGCTGGCCGACGAGATCGCGCGCGGCGTCCTGCCGCCGGGCACGGCTCTCAGCCCCACAGCGGTCGCGCGCCGATTTGGAGTCAGCCGCACGCCCGCGCGCCGCGCATTGGACCGGCTGCGCGAGGCCGGGCTGATCGAAGGCGAGGCTGTGGCCCCCGTGGAAGGCGCCCCCCGCGCCCCCCGGACCCCCGCGCCCCGGCAACTGACCGTTCCTGCGGGATGGGAGCGGCTTTATCCCGACATCGAGCTTGCCATCATGTCCCGCACGCCCTTGGGCGGCTGGCGGGTGAACGAGGCTGAACTGGCCCGCCACCACGGCGTCAGCCGCACCGTCGCGCGCGAGGTGGTGGCCCGGCTGCACCAGCGCGGCATCCTGCGCAAGGACGGTTCGGGCCGCTGGATCGCGCCGGGGCTGACGCCCGACTACACCGACGAGCTTTACGAGCTGCGCTGGGTGCTCGAACCCGTGGCGCTGGAAAAGGCCGCGCCCCGCCTGCCGCCGGGCTATCTCGCCGGGCTGAAGGACGACCTGCAGGCCGCGATGGCCGAAGGCGCGCTGCGCGACAGCGCCGTGCTGGACCGGCTGGAACAGCAATTGCATGTCGATCTGCTGTCCCATTGCGCCAATGCCGCGCTGATGCAGGCGATGAACCTCGCGCAGTCGCTGCTGGTCGCCCATCACGTCCTTTACCGCTGGACGCTGGACCTGTTCGGAACCGAGCCCTTCCTGACCGAGCATCTCGAGATCGTCTCGCGGCTGGAGGGGGGCGATGTCGCGGGGGCCAGGGATGCGCTGGTCGCGCATCTGCGGATTTCGCGCCGGCGGGCGATGCTGCGGGTCGAGGCGGTCCGCGACCTGATCCAGCCCGAGCCCTTGCCCTACCTGGTGCGGCTGGAACCCGCCTGAGCCAAGACACCCGAACAGGGGCGGGGCTTCACGAAGCCGTCATCTGTCGCCATATGTTCATTCGACAGCGGCCTGCCGCCGGGGTAATCGGCGCGCGACGCAGATGGACAGAAGGAAATGGATCATGCGGATCGCGGTTCTCGGCGGTGACGGTTTCGTGGGCTGGCCCACCTCGCTGCACCTGTCCAACCTGGGCCACGAGGTCCATATTGTCGACAACCTGTCGCGCCGCTGGATCGACACGGAACTGGGCGTTCAGTCCCTGACGCCGATGGACTCGATCCAGGAACGCTGCCGCATCTGGAAGCAGGAAAGCGGCAACACGATCCACTTCCACCTGCTGAACCTCGCCAAGGAATACGAGCGGCTGAAGCAGTGGCTGTCGGACCACAAGCCCGACGCGGTGATCCATTTCGCCGAGCAGCGCGCCGCGCCCTATTCGATGAAGACGGACCGCCACAAGGTCTACACCGTCGACAACAACGTCAACGCCACCCACAACCTGCTGGCGGCCCTGGTGGAAACCGGCATCGATGCGCATCTGGTCCATCTCGGGACCATGGGCGTCTACGGCTATTCTTCGGTCGGGGCGCCGATCCCGGAGGGCTATCTGGACGTCGAGATCGACACGCCCTCGGGCAAGAAGGGGATGGAGATCCTGTACCCCACCCGCCCCGGCTCGGTCTATCACATGACGAAGAGCCTCGATCAGATCCTGTTCCAGTTCTACGCCCAGAACGACGGGCTGCGGATCACCGACCTGCACCAGGGAATCGTCTGGGGAACCCACACCGACCAGACCCGCCGGCACGAGCAGCTGATCAACCGCTTCGACTATGACGGGGACTATGGCACGGTGCTGAACCGCTTCCTGATCCAGGCGGCGATCGGTTATCCGCTGACGGTCCACGGCACGGGCGGCCAGACCCGCGCCTTCATCCACATCCAAGATTGCGTGCGCTGCATCGAGCTGGCGCTGTCGGATGCGCCCAAGGCGGGCGAGCGGGTGAAGATATTCAACCAGATGACCGAGACGCACCGCGTCCGCGACCTGGCCCATCTGGTCGCCCGGATGACCGGGGCCGAGGTTCGGATGCTGCCGAACCCGCGCAAAGAGGCCGACGAGAACGACCTGATCGTGAAGAACGACCAGTTCCTGTCGCTGGGACTGAACCCGATCACCCTGCAGGAGGGCCTGCTGGCCGAGGTCGTGGACGTGGCGAAGAAATACGCCCACCGCATCGACCGCTCGCGCGTGCCCGCCGTCTCGGCCTGGACCAAGGACATCGCCAAGCGCGTCGATCACGACCCCGAGGGCAAGAAGCTCAAGGCGGTCTGATGCAGGGACTGACGCCGGACCGCCCCGCGCGGTCCGACCGCGCCTTTGTCACGCTGGTGACAAATGCCGATTACGCGCTGGGCGCCAAGGCGCTGGTGCGGTCCATCGTGCTGTCGGGAACGCAGGCCGACATCTGCGTCCTGCACACCGACGTGGCGGAGGCGCATCTTGCGCCGCTGTCGGCCCTCGGCGCACGGCTGGTCCGCTGCGAGTTGCTGCCGACCTCGCCCGAGTTCAACGCGACTCATGCGAAGGCTGCGCTGCATGGCCGCGCCGCCTTCACCAAGGGCGAGAAGCCGCCCTTCCACACGCCCTTGGACAACTTCGCCAAGCTGCGGCTGTGGCAACTGGATTATGAGCGGGTGGTCTTCATCGACGCGGATGCACTAGTCCTGCAGAACGTGGACAAGCTGTTCGACTATCCGCAGTTCTGCGCGGCGCCGAATGTCTATGAAAGCCTCGCGGACTTTCACCGGATGAACTCGGGCGTCTTCACGGCGCGGCCCGACCCGGCGACATTCGCTGACATGCTGGCGAAGCTGGACGTGCCGGGCGTGTTCTGGCGGAGGACCGACCAGACTTTTCTGGAACACTACTTCCCCGACTGGCACGGGCTGCCGGTGTTCTTCAACATGCTGCAATATGTCTGGTTCGCCATGCCCGAACTGTGGCGCTGGCAGGACGTGAAGATCCTGCATTTCCAGTATGAGAAGCCGTGGCAGGACCACGCCAAGGCCGACCGGGTGCGCCCGCTGATCGACCTCTGGCGCGCCTATGCCGGAGACGGCCCGGTGCCGGACCCGCGCAGCCTGCCCGATCCTGCATGAGGATCGCCCTCACCGGCGCGAGCGGTCTGGTCGGGCGCTTCCTCCTGAGCGCCTTCCAAGCCGAGGGCCATCAGGTCGAGACTCTGCCCGGCTGGCGCTTGGGCCAGCCCGCGCCGCTGGAGGGCTCCGAGGCGCTGGTCCACGCCGCCTTCGCCCATGTGCCGGGCAAGTATCGCGGCGGCGAGGGCGACGATCCCGAGCGTTTCGTGGCGCTGAACCGAGACGGTTCGTTGCGGCTGTTCGAGCAGGCGAAGGCAGCGAGGGTGGGGCAAGTGGTCTTCCTGTCCTCGCGTGCGGTCTATGACGGGTTGCCCGCAGGAACGCCTCTGCCCGACGGCACCCCGGTCGCGCCTGCAAGCCTTTATGGCCGGGTGAAGGCCGAGGCCGAGGCGGGGCTTGCCGCGTTGGATGGGCCCGGCTTCGCCACGGCCAGCATCCGCGCCACCGGCATCTATGGCCCCGGCGAGGGCCACAAGTGGACCGGCCTCTTTGCCGATTACCTCGCGGGCCGTCCCATTGCGCCGCGCGTTGCCACGGAACTGCACGGCGACGATCTCGCCGCCGCGATCCTTCTGATCCTGCGGAATGGCGCACGAGGGGCTTTCAACGCCTCGGATCTGCTGATCGACCGCCATGACCTGCTGACCGAGGTGCAGCGGCTGACCGGATGCCCGCACCCGCCGCCGCCTCGCGCAGACAGTCCGGTTTCCGTGATGAGCTGCGAGCGCCTGTCTGCCCATGGCTGGCAACCCGGAGGCTGGACCAGGCTGCAGAACAACCTGCCTGCGATGCTTGCCCGCAGTTCCTGACCATCTGAAGATCAGCCAGCACCGCCCTCTGGCGCCACCCCGCCCAGCAGCGCCGTCAGCTCCTCGGCTGCCTGCGCCACCAGCGTGCCCAGCGGCGCGATCCGGTCATCCGTCAGGCGCCCTGCCGCGCCCGAGATCGAGATGGCGCAGGCGGCCTCGCCCTGCGGCGACCAGACCACGGCGGCAAGGCAGCGCATGCCGAGGTTGAACTCTTCGTCGTCCAGCGCCCAGCCGCGTGCGCGGGTGCGCTCGATGTCGGCCAGGGCCGCGTCGCGGGTGCGCAGGCTTTTCGAGGTCAGCGGCGGCAGACCGGCGCGGTCGGCCAGCGCCAGCACGTCCTCGTCGCGCCAGGTCGCCAGGATCGCCTTGCCCATGGCCGAGGAAAACACCGGCACCCGGCGACCGGGAGGGGACAGCGCCCGCCGGATTTCACGGCTTTCGACCTGGCTGACCGTCACCAGGTGATCGTCGTCCAGAATGCCGAGGTTCGCTGTCTCGCGCGTGGCGTCGCGCAGCCGCCGCAGCAGCGGCAGGGCAGGGGCCACGAAGCTGAGCCTGCGCCCATAGGCCATGCCGACCGAAAAGGCGTCGCGCCCGACGTGCCAGGCGGACGATGCGGGCTCGAACTGCGCGAAGCCCTGCTGCTCCATCGTCGTCAGCAGGCGATGCGCGGTGGACACCGGCAGCCCCGCCCCCCGCGCAAGATCGCTGAGCCGACTGCCGTCCCCCTGCGCCAGCAGCCGCAGCAGCGTCAGCGCGCGGCTGACCGACTGGACCCCGTTCTCCGCCATAGGTCTTCCTCCGTTTGCCGCATCATGGAAAAATCCGGCGGCATTGTCACCTTTGCTTCGCCCGCCTGCTATCCAACCGGCTGCACTGATGGAGGGTTGAAGATGACCGATCACGTTGAGCGCGCAGGTTTGCAGGTGGCAGCCCCCTTGGCCGAGTTGGTCGAAAAGGACCTGCTGACCGGCGGCGTCACGCCCCAAGCCTTCTGGGACGGCTATGCCGCGCTGCTGCGCGAGCTTGCCCCCGAGAACCGGGCCTTGCTGAAGCGCCGCGACGAGTTGCAGGCGCAGATCGACGACTGGCACCGCACCCGCCGCGGCCAGCCCCATGACGCCGAAGCCTATCGCGCCTTCCTGCGCGAGATCGGCTATCTGGTGGACGAGCCCGCGCCCTTCACCATCGGCACGACCAACGTGGACCCGGAACTGGCGCAGGTCGCGGGCCCGCAGCTTGTCGTTCCGATCAGCAACGCCCGCTTTGCCCTGAACGCGGCGAACGCGCGCTGGGGCTCGCTGTATGACGCGCTTTACGGCACCGACGCGCTGCCGGGGAAAGCCGCTCCGGGCGGCTATGATGCCGGGCGCGGCGCGCAGGTGATCGCCTGGGCGCGCAAGCACCTCGATTCCGTGGCGCCGCTGGACGGCGCCTCCTGGGCCGACATCACGGGCATGAAGGCCGAGGGCGGCCGTCTGGTCCTGACCACGGGCGCGGGCGAGACCGGCCTTGCCGATACGGCCCAATTTGCGGGCACCAGCGGCGAGGACGTGTTCCTGCGCGTGAACGGCCTGCTGATCCGGCTGAAGGTGGACCGCAGCACGCCCATCGGCCGCGACGACAAGGCGGGCATCTCGGACGTCATCCTGGAAAGCGCCCTGACGGCGATCCAGGACTTCGAGGACTCGGTCGCCGCCGTCGATGCCGAGGACAAGGTCGCCAACTACCGCAACTGGCTGGGCCTGATGCGCGGCGACCTGACCGACACCTTCGAGAAGGGCGGGCGGCAGATGACGCGCCGTCTGGCCGAGGACGTGACCTATACCGACCCGCAGGGGAACGAGGTCACCCATCCCGGCCGCGCCGTGCTGCTGGTCCGCAACGTCGGCCACCTGATGACCACCGACGCCGTGCTGCTGGACGGGCAGGAAACGCCCGAGGGCATCATGGACGCCCTGATGACCGTCGCCGGCGCCATGCATGACCTGCCCGCCAGGCGGAACTCGCGCACCGGCTCGATCTATGTCGTGAAGCCGAAGATGCATGGCCCTGACGAGGTCGCCTTTGCAGAACGGCTTTATGCCGGCGTCGAGCGTATTCTCGGCCTGCCCGCCAACACCGTGAAGCTGGGCGTGATGGACGAGGAACGCCGGACCTCGGCCAACCTCGCGGCCTGCCTCGCGCAGGTGAAGGACCGCGTCGTGTTCATCAACACGGGCTTCCTCGACCGCACGGGCGACGAGATCCACACCTCGATGGAAGCCGGGCCGATGGTGCCGAAAGCGCGCATGAAGGATCAGGCGTGGCTGGGGGCCTACGAGGCCGGAAACGTGGACACCGGCCTTGCGCTGGGTCTGGCGGGCCGGGGCCAGATCGGCAAGGGCATGTGGGCCAAGCCCGACGACATGGCCGACATGCTGAAGGCCAAGATCGGCCATCCGCAGGCGGGCGCCAACACCGCCTGGGTGCCGTCGCCCACCGCCGCCACGCTGCACGCGACGCATTACCACCAGGTGTCCGTCCACGAGGTGCAGGAAGGGCTGCGCTCGCGCGAAAAGCCCTCGCTTGACGCATTGCTGACGCCGCCGCTGCTGGGGGGCGCGAACCTCTCGCCCGACGAGGTCGCCTATGAGATCGACAACTCCTGCCAGTCGATCCTGGGCTATGTCGTGCGCTGGGTGGACCAGGGCATCGGCTGTTCCAAGGTGCCCGACTACGAGGACGTGGCGCTGATGGAGGACCGGGCGACGCTGCGGATCTCGGCCCAGCATCTGGCGAACTGGCTGAAGCACGGGATCATCACCGAAGCGCAGGTGCAGGATTCGCTGGCGCGCATGGCCGAGAAGGTGGACCGCCAGAACGCGGGCGATCCGCTGTACCAGCCGATGGCACCGGCGCTGGACGGCCCGGCCTTCAACGCCGCGCGCGACCTGATCCTGAAGGGGGCCGAACAGCCCTCGGGCTATACCGAGCCGCTGCTGCACGCCGCGCGCCGGGCGGCCAAGGCCCGGGCCTAAAGCAGCCACTCGATCGGCAACCTGCCGATCAGCCACAACAACGCGCGCTGGGCGAAATTGGTGCCCGGCTCTCGGCGGTGGACGATCTCGGCGTCGTCCACCGCAGGCTCGTGCCAGACCAGCCGCCCGCCCTTGTCCCGGCGCGGGCCGTAGCTGACCAGCGGCAGCACCTCGTCCAGTCCCCGGCTGACCTCGGAAGCCAAGCGGGGACTGTCGATCATCACCCCCATCTCGGTGTTGAAGATGATCGAGCGGGGATCGAAATTGAACGAGCCGATGAAGATCCGCTCGTGGTCCACGCAGACCGTCTTGGAATGCAGGCTCGCGCGGGTCGAGGTGCCGGGGGTGCGCGGCTCGGGCGGCATGCCGCGGTTGGCGCGCAGCTCGTACAGGCGCACGCCAGTGTCGATCAGCCGCGGGCGGTATTTCACATAGGCTGAATGGACGACCAGCACGTCCGTCGCCTCCTGCGAGTTCGTGAGGATGCGGACCTGCCGCCCTTCGGCGACCAGCCGCGCCAGACGCTGGGTGAAACGCTTGCCGGGCACGAAATAGGCCGAGATGATGTCCACCGAGTCCTCTGGGCTGGCGATCATCCGCATCAGCCGCGCGAACATCAGGTCGCGGTTGCGGTGCCGGCCCAATCCCTTGGCGGGATCGTCGCTGATCAGCGTGACCGGCGTCCAGTCCAGCGCCAGCCGCCCCTGCACCATGTCCTGCACCAGGGGCCGCGTCACCACGGTCTGCCGGTAGGCCAGCGCCCGGTCGTCCGCCAGCAGCACGTCCAGGTCGCTGCGGGCGCTGGTTTCGCCCGGGGCGGGCAGGATCAGCTCGGCTGGATAGGCCGAGCCGCTGGCCCAGTAGCGGTCGAAGTCCTCGCCCGCGTCCACCGCCACCCGGCCCATCGCCAGCACGTCGGTGTCGAGGTAATGCGGCCCCTCGCCATAGGCGAAATAGATGTCACCGATGTTGCGCCCGCCGAGGATCGCCGCCGCGCCATCCGCGACCATCAGCTTGTTGTGCATCCGCCGGTTCAGGCGGCGGAAATCGAAAAGATAGCCCAGCAGCTTGGGGCGGCGCAGGATGAAGGGATTGAACAGCCGCACCTCGACATTCGGATGCGCGTTCAGCGCGGCCAGATCGGCGTCCAGCCCCGAGATGCCGTTGTCGTCCAGAAGCAGCCGGACGCGCACGCCGCGTTCCGCCGCCTGACGCAATTCGTCCAGCAGGACGAGCCCGGTCATGTCGCGCTGCCAGATGTAATACTGGACGTCCAGCGCCACCTCGGCCTCGCGGATCAGCGAAATGCGCGCGCCGAAGGCGTCCAGCCCGTCATGCAGCGCCACGACCCCGCTGACGCTGGACCGCGCGCCCCCATGCGCCAGGACCGCGCGGCCGATCGTGGTGGCGTCGGACAGGTGCACCGCCTCGCTGACCGTGCGGTTCCTCAGCGAGGGCGGGCGGTAATACAGCCGCAGGATCGCCAGGACGAGCGCCGGGACGATGACGAAAAGGGCCGCAAGCTCCATGGGGATGATCCGCGCCGCGGCGCCCTGTTCTGACGATTCTCCCGGTCAGGCCAGCGCGCGGGCGATCTCGTCGGCACTGGCAGCGGTCAGGGTCTTGGCGACCTCCTTCACCACCTTCTGCTCCAGCATCTTGTGATAGTTCTTCCGCATGACGCCCAGCGTGTTCGGATCGGCGATGATCGCCAGTTCCTGCACCTTGTTCTGCAGAACCATGAGGTTCAGCCGCTCGGTCAGCTGCTTGGCGAAGGTCGCCTCGTCCTCGTCGCGGGGGGGCGTGTCGTCGGGCTGCCGGCCTTGGCTTTCGTCCTGCAGGTTGGCAGGGCCGATCCGCTCGACCTCCTCAAGCTCGATCCTGAACTTGCCGGTGTTGCGGAACAGCACGGCCTTTTTCCCGTCGGCAACGACGACCAGCGCATCACGAGACAGCATGTTCTTGTCCTTTCGGGTTTATTCCCGACCAGAACGCCCCCCTGTCACGCCGGTTCCTGCCGCAGGTTGCCACAGAAGCCGCGGATACGGGCGATGGCATCGGCCAGCTGCTCGTCCGAGGCGGCATAGCTGATGCGGAAATGCGGCGAGAGGCCGAAGGCCTCGCCGAAGACGACGGCGACGCCGGTCGCGTTCAGCAGCTCCATCGCGAAGGTGCGGTCGTCGGCGATGACCGTGCCCCCGGGCGTGCGGCGGCCGATCAGGCGCGCGATCGAGGGATAGACGTAGAAGGCCCCCTGCGGGGTGGGGCAGTCGATCCCCTCGCACTGGTTCAGGCCCGAGACGACCAGGTCGCGACGGCGCTGGAAGGCCGCTCGGCTTTCCGTGATGTAGTCCTGCGGCCCGGTCAGCGCGGCCAGCGCCGCATATTGGCTGATCGAGCAAGGGTTCGAGGTCGATTGCCCCTGCACGTTCGCCATCGCCCTGATCAGTTCGACCGGCCCCGCGCCATAACCGATCCGCCAGCCGGTCATCGCATAGGCCTTGCTGACGCCGTTCATGGTCAGCGTGCGGTCGATCAGCCGCGGTTCCACCTGCGCCGGCGTCACGAAGCGGAAATCGTCATAGACGAGATGTTCGTAGATGTCGTCGGCCAGCACCCAGACATGGGGATGCCGCAGCAGAACGTCCGTCAGGGCGCGCATGTGCTCTTGGCCATAGCCCGCGCCGGTGGGGTTCGAGGGCGAGTTCAGGATGACCCATTTCGTCTGCGGCGTGATCGCCGCCTCAAGCTGCTCGGGCGTGATGCGGTAGCCGTTTTCCAAGCTGCCGGTGACGATCACGGGCGTGCCGCCGCCCAAGCTCACCATGTCGGGATAGCTGACCCAGTAGGGTGCGGGGATGATGACCTCGTCGCCGGGGTTCAGCGTCGCCATCAGCGCGTTGTAGAGGATCTGCTTGCCGCCTGTGCCCACGGTGATCTGCCGGGGCGAATAGTCCAGCCCGTTCTCGCGCCGGAACTTGTCGGCGACCGCGCGCTTCAGCTCCGGGATGCCGTCCACGGCGGTATAGCGGGTGTGGCCCGCGTCGATGGCGGCCTTGCCGGCCTCGCGGATATGGGCAGGGGTGTCGAAATCCGGCTCTCCGGCCGACAGGCTGATGATGTCTCGGCCCTCTGCCGCCAGTTCGCGCGCCAGGTTCGTCATGGCGATGGTAGGCGAGGGTTTGACGCGGGACAGGGTCTGCGACAGAAAGCTCATCGGCGCGCTCCGGAACCATGGGGGACGGGGTGGTGATAGGCGCGGGGCGGCACCGTCGCAAGCGCAGGAGGAATGCGAATGGATGATCACAAGGCCCGGCTGAAGCGGATCGTCATGCGCAGCTGGCGGCGCGGCACGCGCGAGATGGACCTGATCCTCGGCCCCTTCGCAGAAGCCGAGTTGGCCGCGATGGATGCCGAAAGCCTTGACGCCTACGAGCGGCTGCTGGAGGAAAACGACCAGGACCTCTACCCCTGGATCACGGCGCGGCTGGGCGGCGGAACGGCAGGACCGCAGGTCCATGCGCCCATGCTGGACCGCATCGCGGCCCATGCCCAAGGCCGGCTGAGGGAAATCCGCGGCGCTTAACCGAATCTTGGGACGTCGGTGTCAGGGTGGCGGGAAAGACGCCAAACGGATGCCTGTCATGACCCGACTTGCCGTGCTGCGCCCCTCCGCGACGCCTGTGCCTCCTGCCGACGACCTGCCCGAGGTGCTGGAGCCTTATCTCGAAAGCCTGCAGATCCTCGACCGGCTGCACCGGCTGATGCTGGACCTGATCAAGGACGAGTTCGAGCGCCTGCGGCACGAGGACCTGACGCCGGTGCAGGCGCTTTTGCTGTTCAACCTCGGCAATGCCGAGGTTTCGGCGGGCGAACTGCGGTCGCGCGGGATGTATCAGGGCTCGAACGTCAGCTACAACCTCAAGAAGCTGGTGCAGATGGGCTATGTCCACCATCAGCGCTCGGAAATGGACCGCCGCTCGGTCCGCGTCCGCCTGACCCCGCGCGGCGAGGAGGTGCGCGAGATCATCGGGCAGATGTTCCTGCGCCACGCGGCGGGTCTGCAGGCCTCGGGCGTGCTGGACGACCCGCCGCTTCCGCAGGTGAACCTGCAATGGCGGCGGGTCGAGCGTTTCTGGGCCGATCAGATCCGCTACATCTATTGACCCCTTACCAGTGGCCGGTGTTGCCCATGCTGGCCCAAGGCTCCTGCGGCGGCAGGGAACCGCCCTTCTGCAGCAGTTCGATCGAGACGTTGTCGGGGCTGCGGACAAAGGCCATGTGGCCATCGCGCGGCGGGCGGTTGATCGTCACGCCATTGTCCATCAGGTGCTGGCACGCGGCATAGATGTCGTCCACCTCATAGGCCAGGTGCCCGAAATGGCGGCTGTCCGAGGGCAGGCCCTCGTCGCCGTCCCAGTTGTACGTCAGTTCGACCGGAGTTTCCGGCTGGCCGGGCGGGGCCATGAAGACCAGCGTGAAGCGGCCCTGCTCGCTTTCCACCCGCCGGATCTCCTCCAGCCCCAGCAGGCGATAGAAGGCCATGCTGGCCTCCAGATCCTTCACGCGGACCATGGTGTGCAGATAACGCATCGTGCTTCTCCCGTTTGGTGCGGCGGCAATGGTGGCACGCGGCGGTGCGGATCGCTAGAGACAGGGAAAGAGAAGCCGAGAGGACGCCATGCCCCTGACCCCCGAGCAGCAAGCCGAGATCGACGAGGCCCGCGCCACCCCGCGCCAGACGCTGCGCGCCGTCAGCGAGGGGATGGAGCGGCACCTGTATGTGGCCCATCCCGTGCTGGACCACGGGCTTCTGCGCGTCATCGACTACATGGGCGACGATTCCGCCATCGTGCAGGCGGCGCGCGTCAGCTATGGCCGCGGCACCAAGGCCGTGTCGAACGACGAGGGGTTGATCCGCTACCTGATGCGGCACTGGCACTCGACGCCCTTCGAGATGTGTGAGGTCAAGTTCCACGTCAAGCTGCCGGTCTTCGTCGCCCGCCAGTGGATCCGCCACCGGACCGCGAACGTGAACGAATATTCCGCCCGCTACTCGATCCTCGACCGCGAGTTCTACATTCCCGCACCCGAGCAGCTTGCCGCCCAGTCTACGGTGAACAACCAGGGCCGCGGCGTGGTGCTGTCGGGGGAGGAGGCGCAGCGCGTGCTGGACATCCTGCGCGAGGACGCCACGCGGTCTTATGACCATTACGAGGACATGCTGAGCCAGGAGGGCCAGCAGGGCCTCGCCCGGGAACTCGCGCGGATGAACCTGCCCGCGAACATCTATACCCAGTGGTACTGGAAGACCGACCTCCACAACCTGTTCCACTTCCTGCGCCTGCGCGCCGACGCCCACGCGCAATACGAGATCCGCGTCTATGCCGAGGCCATGTGCCGCATCGTGGCCGACTGGGTCCCGCTCGCCTACGCCGCCTTCGAGGACTACCGGCTAGGGGGGGTGTCCTTGTCCGGGAAAGCCGTGGAGGTGCTGAAGCGGCGGCTGTCCGGCGAGACGGTCACGCAGGAGACCAGCGGGATGAGCAAGGGCGAATGGCGGGAGTTTGAAGGGGTGTGGGGGTGAAGGGAGCGTAGGGTGCGTGCTTTGCACGCGCCATCCGACGATCCCAAATGGCGCGTGCAAAGCACGCACCCTACGGATCTCAAGATCATCTCCGAGCGGCGGTGGCGCACCTGCTCGACCGCGCCCTCCTCCAGCAGGTCCGAGTCCCCACCACGGGTACCACGACGGGCAGGTCCCTCCAGCGCACCCTCTCAAAAAAACCCGATCATCCGCCCAGCGACCAGCACCCCCAGCCAGCACAGCGCCGAGATTCCCGCGGCCCAGCGCACCCGGCTTGTGACTGCGCCGCCGTCCTGCACCGTCCGCCATGATCTTGCCCGGTGCAGGACCGACAGGTTGAGCAGCGCCAGCGCGATCAGCAGCATCTTGGTGCGGAAGACCGGCATCGGCAGGTACTCCATCGGCTGGACCGACAGCAGCACCGCTCCGGTCACGACAGCCAGCGCCAGCCCCGCAGCCGCGATCCGGCTGAGGAAGGCGGCCAGCGTGGACAGCGGCGGGCCGTGGCGCCAGCCCATCAGCCGCAGGTCCAAGGGCAGGATCGCCCCCAGCAGCAGGCCGATGCCGAGGATATGGGCCGCGTTCACCAGCGCATAGGCCCAGACCGAGCGGCGCAGCGGACCGACGAAGGGCAGGGAGGTCAGCAGGTCGGCGAGTGCCTGCATCCGGTCAGACGCCGGGCGGGATGCGCTCGGGGTAGAAGTCGAAGTCGCGGCCGTCGATCGTGATCCGCACCGCCTTGATCAGCGCCTTCGAGGCGTCCTGGTCGCGGTTCCCCAGGACCTCGACCCGGGTGCCGGGCGCGGCGGTCCCTTCCACGAAACCCGCCCGCCGGGTGCGGCCCGGGTTGCCCAGTTCGACCGTCCAGACCGTGCCCTGCGCGTCCTCGACCAGCAGCGTGGGGTGGGGCGGCGCGATGGTGATTTCGGTGATGGTCCCGGTCAGGCGGCTAAGCTGGTCCTCGGCCCAGGACCAGCCGTGATGCGCGAGCGCGGCTGTCGTCACGAAAGCAGTGGCGGCGGCAAGGCAGGTCGTGCGAATCATCAGCTCCTCCGCGCGTTCTGGACTTCAGCTTAGCCGCTTGGGTGCAACGCCGCGCTCACATCGGTGCGAGAGGCGCGCGGGTCATGCGGCGAACCCATTTCGCGACGGCCAGCGACAGCCTTCATCTCGGGGCATGCTCTCCGCCCGCCCGCGCGCCCTTCCATGGATCACGTGCAATCGCCGCATCTCCGTTGCCACGTCCTCGCCGGCCAAGGCCAGGGCGCGTGGTCTGCATGCACCACCCCCGCAGAGCACGCAGGCTACGTTCTTCGAACCTTTGCCACCCACGCCCTGACCACCCGCACACTCTCCCCCTCATCCAGCCAAGGGATATGCCCGCGCCCCGGCACCTTGCCGTAGATCATGTCCGGCCGCCTCCGGCGCATCTCCTCGACCGCGTCCTCGCCCAGCAGGTCCGAGCCCTCGCCGTGGATCAGCGCGATCGGCAGGCCCTCCAGCGCATCGAACAGGGGCCAGGCGGTGGCGTCGGGGTTCTTGAAGGCGGCAAGGAAGGCCTCGCGCAGGGCGGGGTCGTAGGTCAGGTTCACGCCGTCCTCGACCTGGCGGTAGAGGCGGGCGGCCTCCTCCTCCCACCGGCCCTCGGGGACCTCGCCGAAGCCGCGCAGCGTGCGGGGCAGGCGCTCGGCCACCTCGGCCAGCGTCCGGGCCGTGGGGCGGCGGCCGACATAGTCCATGATCGCCTCCAGCCCCTCGCGCCGAAGCTGGGGGCCGACGTCGTTCAGGCAGACGCCCAGCAGCCGGTCCTTGGCGACGGCTGCCAGGTACATGGCGATCAGCCCCCCGCGCGAGGTGCCGACGATGGCCGCTTTCTGAATCCCGAGGTGATCCAGCAGCGCCAGCGCGTCCGCGCCTTCCTGCGGGACGGTATAGGTGGCGGCGCCCGTCCAGTCGGACTGCCCGCGCCCGCGATAGTCCATGCGGATCATCCAGCAGTCGGCCAGCGTCGGCGCGAGATAGTCGAAGTCGTCCATGCTGCGCGTCAGTCCCGCGAGGCACAGGACCGGCAGCCCCTCGCCCTCGTCCCGATAGGCGATCCGCGCGCCATCCGCGGCGGTGAAATGCTGCACGTCCATGAACCGTCCCCCTGATCTGGCGGGCATCCTGACGCGCGCGCCCGGCGGGGGCAACAGCGGGTTGACCCGCGCGACCGCCGGGGGCACATCCGCCGGATGCAGGGAAAGGGGATCAGCGGCGCGGCGGCGGCTTTGCAAAGGGGTGCAGGGGCATGATCTTCGCCGTTGTCGGTCCCTCTGGTGCGGGCAAGGACACGCTGATTGCAGGCGCCCTGCAGCGTCGGCCCGACCTGCGGCTTGCCCGCCGCGTCATCACCCGCCCAACCGAGGCCGGAGGCGAGGATTTCGAGGGCGTCACGCCTGCGGAATTCGCCGCCCGCAAGGCGCGGGGCGAGTTCGCGCTGGACTGGAAGGCGCATGGCCTGTGCTACGGCATCCCCCAAGACCAGCTGCAGGGAGGGGACGTGATCTTCAACGGAAGCCGTGCCGCTCTGCCCGCCGCGCAGGCGCTGTTCCCCGGATTGCGGGTGATCCTCGTCACCGCATCGCCCCCCGTGCTGGCCGCCCGCCTTGCCGCGCGGGGCCGCGAAAGCGAGGCCGACATCCGCGAGCGGCTCGGGCGCGCCTCTTTTGACCTGCCGCCCGGCACCTGCGCCACGGTGGTCATGAACGACGGCGCGGTGGAAGACGGCGTGGCGCGGCTGCTGGCGGCGCTTCAGCCGGACAGAGCGGCGCGGTGAAGCAGGTGGAAGCGGCCCCCTGTATCCTCGCCGAAAAGGCACAGGTCCTCGATCACGAAGGGGCGCGGCAGGACGGGGGACAGGTGGTCCCGAAGGGCTGCCATGACCGGGGCGCGCTGGTCCTCGGACAGCTTGTCTGTCAGGGTCAGGTGGAACTGGAACTCCTCCATGATGAAGGGATAGCCCCAGCGGTCGAGCAGCTCGCGCTGGCGCGGCGACAGCTGCTCGGGCTTGCGGCGAGCGATTTCCTCTTGCGTCAGCGGCGCGCGCAGCGGGTTCGTGCCCTCGACCACGGCCGCGGCAAGGGCCTGCAGCGCGTCGTCGCACGCTTCCGGGAGCAGCGCGAGGAAGCCATGCAGGTCCACCATTCGCAGCCCCTCGCAGGTCACGGGGGCAAGCCGGACCGCCAGCGCCTCGACCGCCGCCACAGCATCGTCAGGGCTGACGCCTTCACCCAAACGGAAGGGCGCACGGATCGTGCCGTGGAAGCCGTATTTCCGCGGATCGCGCGTGAGTTCCACCGCCGGGCGGGGCAGGCCGGGCAGGTCGGGCTGCGCCACCTCGCGTCCCGCTTCGGGATCCCAGCCCAGCCAGGCGGCGGTGCGGGACGCAAACTCTCCTTGGCGCGGCGCGTAATAGACGGCAAAGCGTTTCATCCATACCTCCCGGGATGCTGACCCTGAACGGCCCGCATGACGGGGGCGTTCCGCATCCGCAAGACAGGACTGCCCGATGACCGACACGATCCTCGCCAATGCCACCCTGGTCCTGCCGACCGAGACCCTGCGCGGCCAGGTCCGGCTGTCCGGGGGCCGGATCGCCGAGATCGCCGAAGGCGCGGGCGTCCCGCAGGGCGCCATCGACTGCGAGGGCGACCTGGTCATGCCGGGGCTGGTCGAGCTGCACACCGACAACCTGGAACGCCATATCCAGCCGCGCCCGCGCGTGGATTGGCCGCACCAGGCCGCGATCATCGCCCACGACGCGGAACTGGCCAGTGTCGGGATCACCACGGTCTTCGACGCGCTGCGCGTGGGCTCGGTCGTCTCGAACGAGGACGCGAACTACGGCGAATACGCCCGTGCGCTGGCCGACGAGATCCTGGAACTGCGCGGGCAGGGGGCGCTGCGGATCAGCCATTTCCTGCACCTGCGGGCCGAGATCTGTTCCGAAACGCTGGTCGAAGAAATGGCCAAGTTCGGCCCCGACGACAGCGTCGGCATTGTCAGCCTGATGGACCACACGCCGGGCGAGCGGCAGTTCCGCGACGTGAGCAAGCTGCGCGAATTCGCGCTGTCCCGCTATGGGCTGACAGACGAGGTCTTCCGCCAGCATGTCGCCGAACAGCGCGCGCTCCGCGCCCGCGTGGGCGACCTGCACGAAGCGACCGCCGTGGCCGAGGCCGGGCGCTATGGCGCGGTGCTGGCAAGCCACGACGACACCACGGAGGGTCAGGTGGCCGTCAGTGCGCACCACGGTGTCCATTTCGCCGAGTTCCCCACCACGGCCGAGGCGGCGCGGGCCTGTCATGACCATGGCATCCGCGTGATGATGGGGGCGCCAAACCTGATCCGGGGCGGCTCGCACAGCGGGAACGTCGCGGCCGAGGAACTGGCGCGGGCGGACCTGCTGGATATCCTGTCCTCGGACTATGTGCCCTCGTCGCTGCTGTCGGGCGCGCTGATGCTGGGCGACCTGTGGGGCGACATGGCGCGGGGGATCGCCTGCGTGACAGCCGCGCCTTCCCAGGCGACGGGGCTGGACGACCGCGGGCGCCTGAGCCTTGGTGCCCGGGCCGACGTGATCCGCGTGGCGCGCATCGGCCAGGCGGCGGCCGTGCGCGGCGCCTGGGTCGAGGGGCGGCGCGTCTGATCCCCGCCGCGCGCCCCGCGCTCAGATGTTCTCGGGCTGCGGCATTCCCAGGACGTGATAGCCGCCGTCCACGGTCACGACCTCTCCGGTCGTGCAGGCGCCCCAGTCCGAGGCGAGCCACACCGCCGTCCCGCCGATTGCCTCGAGCGTGGCGTTGGCGCGCAGGGGGGCGTTCGCCTCGGTGTGGCGATAGGTCTTGCGGGCGCCGCCAATGGCTGCCCCGGCCAGCGTCTTCATTGGGCCGGGGCTGATCGCGTTCACGCGGATGCCCTGCGGCCCGAGGTCGTTCGCCAGATAGCGCACCGCCGATTCCAGCGCCGCCTTGGCCACGCCCATGACGTTGTAGAAGGGCGTCACCCGGTTCGACCCGCCATAGGTCAGGGTCAGGATCGTGCCGCCGTCGGTCATCAGCGGCAGCGAGCGGCGGGCGACCTCGATCAGCGAATAGCAGGAAATGTCCAGCGACTGCTTGAAGTTCGCCCGGCTCGTGTCGACAAAGCGGCCGGTCAGCTCGTCCTTGTTGGAAAAGGCGATGGCATGAACCAGGATGTCCAGCCGCCCCCAGCGCTCGCCCAGGGCCGCGAAGGCCGTATCCAGCGAAGCATCGTCGGTCACGTCCACGTCCAGCAGGACGTCCGACTCGACCGACTCCGCCAAGGGCTGCACCCGCTTGCCGAAGGCCTCGCCCTGGTAGGTGAAGGCCAGTTCGGCCCCCTGCGCGGCCAGCGCCTTTGCGATGCCCCAGGCGATCGAGCGGTCATTGGCGACCCCCATCACAAGGCCGCGTTTCCCCTCGAGCAATCCCGGCATGGACAAAGATCCTTGTTATGAATGTCAGTCGCGGAACTTCGACATCACCAGCGTCGCATTGGTGCCGCCAAAGCCGAAGCTGTTGGACAGCACGCTGTCGAAATCGACGTTGTCGATGCGGCTGGTGGCAATCTCTTCCGGCCGGATCTCGGGGTCGAGTTCCGTGACGTTGGCCGAGGCGGCGATGAAGCCATGCTGCATCATCAGCAGCGAATAGATCGCCTCGTGCACGCCCGTTGCGCCGAGGCTGTGCCCGGTCAGCGATTTGGTCGAGGACACGGGCGGCACCGCACCCTCGCCGAAGACGCGGCGCAAGGCCTTGATCTCGGTGACGTCGCCCGCCGGGGTCGAGGTGCCATGCGCGTTCACGTAGCTGATCCTGCGGCCTTCCGGCAGCGTGCCGAGCGCGAGCTTCATCGACCGCTCGCCGCCCTCGCCCGAGGGGGCGACCATGTCGTAGCCGTCCGAGGTCGCGCCATAGCCCATCACCTCAGCATAGATCTTGGCGCCGCGGGCCTTCGCGTGCTCAAGCTCCTCCAGCACCACCACGCCGCCACCGCCGCCGATCACGAAGCCGTCGCGGGTCACATCGAAGGGGCGCGAGGCGGTCGCGGGCGCGTCGTTGTATTTCGACGACATCGCGCCCATCGCGTCGAACAGGCACGAAAGCGTCCAGTCCAGTTCCTCGCCGCCGCCCGCGAAGACGATGTCCTGCTTGCCCATCTGGATCAGCTCGGTCCCGTTGCCGATGCAATGGGCCGAGGTCGAGCAGGCCGACGTGATCGAGTAGTTCACGCCCTTGATGGAAAACGGCGTCGCCAGCGTGGCCGAGTTCGTCGAGGACATGCAGCGCGTGACCATGAAGGGCCCCATGCGCTTGGGGGCGCCCTTCTCGACCACGATCTGGTGGGCATTGAAGAAGTTGGACGTGGACGGCCCGCCCGAGCCCATCACGAGACCCGTGCGCGGGTTCGACACGTCGCCGGGCTCCAGTCCCGAATCCGCGACGGCCTGCTGCATGGCGATGAAGTTCCAGGCCGCGCCCTCGCCCATGAAGCGCAGGTCGCGCTTGTCCACATGGGCGGCGATGTCGATGGTCGGACGCCCCTCGACCTGGCTGCGGAAGCCGCGCTCGGCGTATTCGGGCGAAAAGACGATGCCGGAACGGCCCGTGCGCAGGCTTTCGGTGACTTCGGCGGCGTTGTTGCCGATGGGCGAGACGATCCCCAGCCCGGTGATGACGACACGGCGCATGATGCAGCCCTTCTTGTTCAGCTCTCGGAAAGAGCGACCTTCATGTCCTTGACCTGGTAGATGACCTCGCCATCGGCTTCCACGATGCCGTCGGCCACGCCCATGGTCAGCCGGCGGGTCTGCACGGCCTTGGTGAAATCGACCTTGTAGGTCAGCAGCTTGCGGTTGGGCCGGACCATTCCGGTCAGCTTGACCTCGCCCACGCCCAGCGCATAGCCGCGCCCCGTCCAGCCGCGCCAGCCCAGGTTGAAGCCGGTCAGCTGCCACAGACCGTCAAGACCGAGGCAGCCCGGCATGATCGGATTTCCGGGAAAATGGCAGGCGAAGAACCACAGGTCGGGGGTGATGTCGAACTCGGCCACCACATGGCCCTTGCCATGCGCGCCCCGGTCCTCGCTGATGTCGGTGATGCGGTCCATCATCAGCATCGGCGGCTCGGGAAGCTGGGCATTGCCGGGCCCGAACAACTCGCCGCGCGCGCAGGCCAGAAGGTCGTCGCGGTCGAAGCGGGTCTGTTCCATCGCCATGCGGTTTGGTCCTGTCTGTCCACGCCGGCCCGTGCCGGCTTTTCCCGCGTCTATCATCCGGGCGGCAAACCGCGCAAGCAGGCGAGGGCGCCTCTGCCCGGCCCACGGAATATTGCGCGCAACCTGGCGGAAGGTGGCGGGGCGCCTAAGATTTCACCGTATTTCCGCACAAAAATTGTGCAAGGCAGTTGTAGCCTGCCCAAGTCTGGGATTATGCCGCGCGCCGGAGACCCACAGCGGCGGGACGGACATGGTACGCATCGACGACAAGCTTCAACACATCCTCACCACGGTGAAGGAGCGCAACGCGGGCGAGCCCGAGTTCCACCAGGCCGTGATCGAGGTCATGGAAAGCCTTGGCCGCGTCGTCGCCAAGCACCCCGAATACCTGGAAGAGGGCCTGATCGAACGCATCTGCGAACCCGAGCGCCAGATCATCTTCCGCGTGCCGTGGATCGACGACCACAACCGCGTCCAGATCAACCGCGGCTTCCGGGTCCAGTTCAACTCGGCGCTGGGCCCCTACAAGGGCGGCATCCGCTTCCACCCCTCGGTGAACGTGGGCATCATTAAGTTCCTGGGCTTCGAGCAGACCTTCAAGAACGCGCTGACCACCATGCCCATCGGCGGCGGCAAGGGCGGCTCGGACTTCGATCCCAAGGGCCGCAGCGACCGCGAGATCATGCGCTTCTGCCAGTCCTTCATGCTGGAACTGCATCGGCACCTGGGCGAATACACCGACGTGCCGGCCGGTGACATCGGCGTGGGCGGGCGCGAGATCGGCTACATGTTCGGCCAGTACAAGCGGCTGACCAACCGCTACGAGGCGGGCGTGCTGACCGGCAAGGGCCTGTCCTACGGCGGCTCGCGCGCGCGCCCCGAGGCCACCGGCTACGGCACCGTCTTCTTCGTGCGCTCGATGCTCAAGGCCGTGGGCGAGGATTTCGAGGGCCGCACGGCGATCGTCTCGGGGTCGGGCAACGTCGCCACCTTCGCCATTGAGAAGCTGCAGGAATACGGCGCCAAGGTCGTCGCCTGCTCGGATTCGGGCGGCTATGTCGTGGACGAAAACGGGCTGGACCTCGACCTCGTGCGCGAGATCAAGGAAAAGCGCCGCGGCCGCATCTCGGAATATGCCCGCATCAAGGGCACCGGCACCTATTTCATCGAGGCCGGCAAGGGTTCTATCTGGGACATGCCCTGCGCCATCGCGCTGCCCTGCGCGACGCAGAACGAACTGACCGGCCGTCACGCCAAGACGCTGATCAAGAACGGCGTCCGCGTGGTGGCCGAGGGCGCCAACATGCCCTGCACCCCCGACGCGGTGGAAGCCTTCCGCTACGGCGAGGTGCTGTACGCGCCCGGCAAGGCCGCGAACGCGGGCGGGGTCGCCACCTCGGCGCTGGAGATGCAGCAGAACGCTTCGCGCGACAGCTGGACCTTCGAGGAAACGGTCGAGCGCCTGGACGGCATCATGACCGATATTCACAACGTCTGCGCCGAGACCGCCGAGGAATATGGCGCACCGGGCGACTATGTCCTGGGCGCCAACATCGCGGGCTTCGTCCGCGTGGCCGAGGCGATGCGCGCGCTGGGCGTCATCTGACGCAGGCCGGGGCGCGGATTGCGCGCCCTGGCTTCAGAGACGCGAAGGGGGCCGGAAGGCCCCCTTTTTTCTGCGCGGCCCTTGGCCCCGCGTCAGAACCATTGTCCCGGCTCCATCAGCCCGCGCTCCATCAGCTGGTGCGAGGACCAACGGAAGGGTTCCGAGTTGCGCCAGGTAAAGCCCCTGATCTGCTCGCGCGAGCCGGGGTTGCGCACCAGGGCTTTCGCCACCCGGAAGGACGCCACCGCTGCCGTCAGGTTGTTGTGCCAGGGGCAGGAATAGGTGTTGTATTCCTCGATCGACAGCCGGTGGTCGGGCAGCAGCCGAAGGCCCTTTTCGGTGCGGAACAGCGAAATGCGGTCGATGCGGCGGCGGTCGGGGGGCAGGTGCTCCTCGAAGCGCCAGCGCAGGCCCCCGAAGAAATCCAGCTGCCGCTCGCGGATGCCGCTGCTGCGATCGGAACGGCCCAGGGCGTAATAGCCCGTCCCGTCGAACATGGCCTCGTCCATGCTGACCGCATCGGGATGGCGCGCCAGGTCCGGGGCGTAAAGGTCGATCACATAGGTCAGCATCCCCCGCCGCCGCTCCTCGGCGTGGAAGGCCAGCATCTCGCCCACGCCGCGGCTTTCCGAAAAGGGATAGAACAGGAACTCGGCGTTGTAGCCGTAGTAAAGCCAGGTATCGGCGGGGGCTGCCTCGATCACGGCATTGACGGCGCGGACATGGGCCCCCGAGACGCGGGTGTCGAACAGAAGGTTCAGCACCCGGCCCTTGGGGTCGTCGGGCAGGTCGGCAGGGGGCAGCGGCTCGGGCGACAGGGCGAGGATCTTCTTGAAGCCCGCCTCGATGTGATGGGACAGGGTCGCGGCGACCTCGACCATGTCCTCGATCAGGATGATGGCGATGGGACCGCGGCGCAGGTGATCGCCGGGGCTTGCCAGGAAGGCGTCCAGCGGAACGGGGCGGAAAGGCGCGGCCGGCTGGCCCTCGGCGGCTGCGGGCAGCGGGGGCACGGCCGGGCGCGAGGGTTCGTTCAGGCCCTGCGGGTCGGCCGGGTCGGGCCGGACAAGGGGGCTGGCCTCGTTCACCGCAGCACCGCCCGCACCTGTTCCAGCGCGGATCGCAGCATGGCCGGGCTGCTCGAGGCCGCCGTCACGATGGTCTTCAGCGACTGCTTCTGCGCGGCCTCGAGGTTGCTCGAATCGATCAGGGCGGCGACCTCCCCCGCGTTGAAGCCCTCGGGGGTCAGCAGCCGGTCGATCTCGGCGGCGGTGCGCGCGGCGGTGGTGGCGGTTCCTGCGGCAGTCCCGGCCTCACGCGCGGCGGAGCCTGCGGCCTGGGTCGCGGCGGCGGCGTCTGTGGCGTCGCCTGTCCGGGCTTCGGCCTGCGCCTGCGCCGCCGCGTCTGCGGCATCGGCAGCTGCCTGAATGGCGGCCTCGGCGGCTTCCTGCGCCGCGCGGGCGGCCTCGTCCAGCGGCACGGCGGCCGTGCCCTCGGCCGCCTGCGTCGCGGTCGCTGCGGCATCCGCGGCCATGTCCGCAGCGTCGGCGGCGGCATCGGCGGCGCTGCCTGCGGCCGATGCGGCGCTGTCGCCCGCCTCTGCGGCCGGATCGCCCGGCAGGGGGGCAGGGGCGGTCGCGACCGGCTCGGCCGGCTGGCGCGACTGCCATTGCCAGGCGAAGACACCGGCCAGCAGGATGACCAGAACGAGAATCACAGCCCCAAGGCGCGTCATCAGCGAAACCCCATGATCCATCGCCCGCCTGTGGCGCCGCATCCGCCGCCGCCACAGGGGACAATCCTTCTATCGCACAGCGCGACGCGCCGGAAAACCCGCGCGGGCTGCCCCAAGCGCCCGCCTTGCCTGTTGAATCGCGGGGCGCGCTTGATTATCTCGTGATCGATTCTTTCAACCATGCAAGGACTACGCCCATAGCCCGCAGACCGCACAATGCTCCGCCCACCCGCGACACCGGCCCCCGCACGAACGATCGGATCAGGGTTCCGGAAATCCGCCTGATCGGCGCCGACGGGGAAAACATCGGGGTGGTTACTCCTGCCCGGGGCATCGCCCTCGCCCAGGAAGCCGGATTGGATCTGGTCGAGATCTCGCCCAACGCCGTGCCGCCGGTCTGCAAGATCATGGACCTCGGCAAGTTCAAGTATGAACAGCAGAAGCGCGAGGCCGAGGCCCGCAAGAAGCAGAAGACGATCGAGATCAAGGAAATCAAGTTCCGTCCGGGAACCGATGACCATGACTACGACGTCAAGATGCGGTCGGTGATGCGCTTCCTGGAGGACGGCGACAAGGTGAAGATCACCCTGCGCTTCCGCGGCCGCGAGATGGCCCACCAGAACCTGGGGATGGAGCTTCTGAACCGCGTCCGCGACGACGTGGGCGAGGCGGGCAAGGTCGAATCGATGCCCAAGCTGGAAGGCCGGCAGATGGTGATGATGATCGCGCCCCGCTGAGGCGCCGGTCATATGGATGAACGGCCCGCCCTTCGGGGCGGGCCTTTTTCTTGGGTGGAGTTCGGGCATGGATCGGGTCGGCTGCATCGTCGTGGGCGCGGGCGTCGTGGGACTGGCCGTGGCCCGCACCTTGGCCCTGCGCGGGGTCGAGGTAGTGGTCGTCGAGAAGGCCGATGCGATTGGCACCGAGACGAGTTCCCGCAATTCCGAGGTGATCCACGCGGGTATCTATTATGCCCCCGGCAGCCTCAAGGCGCGGCTCTGCACTGCGGGCCGGGCGATGCTCTACGACTATGCCGCCCGGCGCGGCGTGCCCCACCGGCGCTGCGGCAAGCTGATCGTGGCGACCTCGCCCGAGCAACTGGCGGTGCTGGAAACCATCGCAGGCCACGCGGCGGCGAACGGCGTGACACTGACCATGCTGACCAGGGCGCAGGCGATGGAGTTGGAACCCGCGCTCTTCTGCCACGGTGCGCTTCTGTCGCCGGAAACGGGCATCGTGGACAGCCATGCGCTGATGGAGGCGCTGCTGGCGGATGCGGAAGCGGCTGGCGCCTCGTTGGCCCTTGGCACGCAGGTCACCGCCATCGAACCCACCGCCGACGGCTTCGTCGTGGACACGGAAACGGATGGCGAGCGCTTCCGGTTGGCAGCGGGCAAGGTGGTGAACGCCGCGGGGCTCTGGGCTTCGCAGGTGGCGCAGGCGGTGCAGGGGCTGGACCCCGTCCATGTGCCCGTCACGCGCTATGCGCGCGGCAGCTATTACGCTGCGCCGGGCAGGCCCGCCTTTTCGCGCCTCATCTATCCGGTCCCCGAGCCGGGCGGGCTGGGGGTCCACCTGACGCTGGACCTTGGCGGCTCCATGCGCTTCGGCCCGGATGTCGAGTGGATCGACGGCATCGACTATCGTGTGAACCCCGACCGGCAGGCGCATTTCGAGGCCGAGATCCGCCGCTACTGGCCCGGCCTGCCGGAAGGCGCGCTGGCTCCCACCTATTGCGGCATCCGCCCCAAGATCAGCGGGCCGGGCGAGCCTGCCGCCGACTTCCGCATCGACGGGCCGGAAACGCATGGCATCCTCGGCCTCGTCAACCTGTTCGGCATCGAAAGCCCCGGCCTGACCTCATCGCTGGCGATCGCCGAGGAGGTCGCGGTCCGGCTGGGTCAGATCCCCGCCTCGGCCGCGACCTGAGCCGCCGACTTGCGGCCGCGTTCGGTGGCCGATTTCAGCTGACCGCAGGCGGCCATGATGTCCTCGCCCCGCGGGGTGCGGATGGGGCTGGCGTAACCTGCCTTGTAGATGATTTCGGCGAAGGCCTCGATCCGGTCCCAGGACGACCGCCTGTAGGGCGCGCCCGGCCATTCGTTGAAGGGGATCAGGTTGATCTTGGCAGGGATGCCCCGGATCAGGCGGATCAGGCGGCGCGCGTCATCATCAGTGTCGTTCACGCCGTCGAGCATCACGTATTCGAAGGTGATCCGCTCGCTGTTCGACAGGCGGGGGTATTCCCGCAGCGCGCCCAGCAATTCGTCGATGTTCCAGCGCTTGTTGATGGGCACCAGCTTGTCGCGCACCTCGTTGGTGGTGGCATGGAAGCTGACCGCCAGCTGGCAGCCGATCTCCTCGGCCGTTCGGGCGATTTCCGGCACGACGCCCGAGGTGGACAGCGTGATGCGGCGGCGCGAGAGGCTCAGCCCCTCGTTGTCCATCACGACCTTCATCGCGTCGCGCACGTTGTCGAAATTGTAAAGCGGCTCGCCCATGCCCATCAGGACAAGGTTCGACACCAGCCGCGTCTCGTCCTTGGGCGCGCCGGGCTCGGGCCATTCGCCCAGGTCGTCGCGAACGACCATCAACTGGCCCACGATTTCGCCCGCCGTCAGGTTGCGGACCAGCTTCTGCGTGCCGGTGTAGCAGAAGGTGCAGGTCAGGGTGCAGCCGACCTGGCTGGAGACGCAGAGCGTCCCCCGGCCTTCCTCGGGAATGTAGACCGTCTCGACCTCGTGCCCGCCCGCGATCCGCAAAAGGTATTTGCGGGTGCCGTCGTCGCTGATCTGGCGCGTGACGACCTCGGGCAGGGCGATCTCGAAGCGGTCGGCCAGGAAGGCGCGGTAATCCTTGGCGAGGTTGGTCATCTGCGCGAAGTCGCGCAGGCCCCAGTGATAGACCCATTGCCAGATCTGGCCCACGCGCATCCGCGCCTGCCGCTCGGGCGTGCCGGCGGCAATCAGGGCGTCGCGCAACTGCTCGCGCGTCAGGCCGACGATGTTCGTGCGGGCGCCCGCGTCCAGCTTGCGCGGGATCGTCCGCACATCCTGCACGATCGGCGCAGCCGGGGCGGGCGGCGTCTCAAGGGTCGGGGCGGCGTGCGTCGTCATCGGCGGAAATCCAGCGGCGGGAAAAAGGAAGGGGGCCGCACCCAGATGGGGCGGCCCCGGCGTTGGCGCAAGGGACGAAAACGCCGCAGCCGCGATCAGCGGCAGGCGTCGCGCGCCGCGTTGGTCATGGCGGTGATGCCCGACAGCGAGAAGGTGTCGGTCGTCCGGGTGCCGCGGGTCGAGCGGCCCTTGACGACGGCTTCCGAGCCCGCGCGCAGGGCGCTGATCAGCTTCGAATCCTCGTCGGGCGAGCCGGTCCAGGCGTTCTCGCCCTCGGTGAACAGCTTGAAGGTCTGGCTGCCGACGGTCACGTCCACGGTGGAATCAGGGGCGAAGGGATAGCCGCCCTGGAACGACACTTCGCCGTTCTGGCCGGGGCGATAGGCGATATACAGCCGGATGTCGCTGCGCGTCACCTCGCGCGGGTTGCCCTCGGCGTCGGTGTTGCGGATGGACTTGGGCGGGGACACGGCCCAGCATTCCTTGGGGTCGTCGCCCCCGAAGGCGGTCCAGTCGCCCTGGCTGCCCAGAACCTTCGGCTCGGCGGCGAACGCGGGGGCGGCAAGGGCCGTCAGCGCCGCGGCCACCAGGCCGAGGTGGAAGATGGATTTCGTCATGCTCGTGCCCTCTTGCTGCCCCGGTTGGGCCGGGTTGTCACAAATCGGTGGTCTTGCGACCTGATGGCGACTAATAACCGCAAACCATCGGCCCGCAAAACCCCTGCGGGCAGGAAATCGCGCATTTGTCAAAGGGCTGGATGATGGCGGCGGCCGACCTGTTCGAATTGTGGCGGGGCGGTCTGCCCGAAAGCATCCACCGGGGCCACGCCGTGGTCTGGGACCGGGGCGGCATGGTCGCCGCCTGGGGCGATCCGCAGGCGGTGATCTTCCCCCGGTCGTCCTGCAAGATGATCCAGGCCCTGCCGCTAATGGAAAGCGGGGCTGCCGATGCGGCATGGCTGGGAACGGAACAGCTGGCGCTGTCCTGCGCCTCGCACAGCGGTGCGCGCCTCCACGTGGACCGCGTGGGCGCCTGGCTGGGCGCCCTGGGGTTGGGCGAGTCCGACCTGCGCTGCGGGACGCATCTGCCATGGGACGCGGCCGAAAGCCGGCGGCTCACCTGCTCGGACGAGGCGCCCTGCCAGATCCACAACAACTGCTCGGGCAAGCACGCGGGCTTCCTGACCTGGAACCGGCACCATGGGGCCGACCCCGAGTATCACCTGCCCGACCATCCCCTGCAGCAGGCGATCCTCGCCGCATCCGAAGAGGTCACGGGCGAACCGGTCGCGGGCATGGGCATCGACGGCTGCTCGGCCCCGAACTTCGCCACCTCGGTCGCGGGTCTGGCCCGCGCCATGTCGGCCTTCGCCTGCGGCGGAGAGGGCGCGCGCGGCCAGGCCATGCAACGACTGGTGCAGGCGATGATGCTGCACCCTGAACTGGTCGCGGGCGAGGGACGGGCCTGCACGGACCTGATGCGCGCCATGAAGGGCCGCGTCGCCGTCAAGACGGGGGCCGAGGCGGTCTTCATCGCCATCGCGCCCGAGCGCGGCATGGGCATCGCGCTGAAGATCGCGGACGGCGCCACCCGCGCCTCCGAGGCCGCGATCACGGCGCTCCTGGTCCATTACGGATTTCTCGAGGCGAACCATCCGGTCGTCGGCAAGTACCTGACCGGCCCGTTGCAGAACTGGCGCGGGATCGAGGTAGCCGAGCGGCGGCTGGCGGAAGGCTTCCTGAAGATCTGAAGGCCCGGCCTCAGATCATCTGCCACAAGAGCCGCAGCGCCAGCACGGTCGAGCTGACGACCAGCAGCGGCTTGATGACCCGCGCGCCGACGCGCATCGCCAGCCGCGAACCCAGCGCCGCGCCCAGCACCTGGCCCGCGCCCATGGCAAGCCCTGCGATCCACAGCGGATGGCCGGTCAGCGCAAAGACTGTCAACCCGCCGATGTTCGAAGCGAAGTTCAGCAGCTTCGTATGCGCCGTGGCCTTCAGGATGCCGAAGCCCGCCAGCGTCACGAAGGCCAGCATGTAGAAGGCTCCGGCCCCCGGCCCGATCAGCCCGTCGTAGAAGCCGATGACAGGCACCGCCGTCAGGGCGAACAGCGCCGGCCGCAGCCGCGCCGCGCGGTCCAGATCGTTCAGGCCGGGCTTGAAGGCAAAGAACAGCGCGATGCCGATCAGCAGGACGGGCAGGGCGACGCGCAGCACATCGGTCGGCAGGGCCGTGACCAGGCCCGCGCCCGCGCCGCCCGCCGCAAAGGCCAGGGCCGCCGTCGGCAACTGGCGGCGCAGATCGACAAGCCCGCTGCGCCCATAGCTGAAGGCGGCCGTGGCCGCGCCGAAGCTGCCCTGCACCTTGTTGGTGGCCAGCGCCTGATCCGGCGACAGGCCCGCCAGCATCAGCGCCGGAACGGTGATCAGCCCGCCGCCGCCCGCAATGGCATCGACGAACCCGGCCGCGGCGGCCGCCGCCACCAGGGCCGCGATCAGCGAAGGCTCCATCCCGGGTTCAGTTCAACCCGTATTGCAGCGGATAGCGGCCGTTCTGGAACTCGCCGAAGCGGATGCCCAGGTCGGGATGCTCCAGCGGCTCGCCCGAGGCGTCGGGGACGAGGTTCTGTTCCGACACATAGGCGACGTAATAGGTTGCCTCGGTTTCGGCATAAAGGTGATAGTAGGGCTGGTCCTTGGACGGACGGCAATCCTCGGGGATGGACTGGTACCATTCCTCGGTGTTGGAGAATTGCGGGTCCACATCGAACACCACCCCGCGAAACGGGTGTTCGCGGTGGCGAACCACCTGGCCGATGTTGTATTTCGCCGTGCGCATCGGGTCTTCCGGCTATGGGTATCCGGAACAAGTCTTAACGCGTTGAGGCGTCCGAGTAAATCGGCGGGCGGTCACGGATGCATCAAATGTCCCAGAAACCGCACAAAACCTCACGTAGCATTCCGCACCCGGGAGGGTGACGGCCGCAGCGGGCGTGGTGGTCCATCCCCGAGCACCCAGACGCCCTGCGCGTCCAGTCGGATCGCGGTCAGGGGGCCATCGTGGCCTGCGCCACTGTCGATATTGACGCGGTTGCCATAATGGGTCGGCTGCCGGACCGGGGTGTGGCCGTGGACCACCAGCGCCCCATGATCGCGGCGATCGTCATGGAAGGGCTTCCTGATCCACAGCAGGTCATCCTCGATCTGCGCGCAGAGGTCCACGCCGGAACGCAGGCCCGCATGGACGAACAGGGCCAGCGGGCTCAGATACCAGGCGGGCAGGCCCGAGAGCCAGTGCGCGTGGTCCTGGGGCACCTTCGCCACCGCCTCGGCATGGACCTCATCCAGCGGACGGCGGGCAGCGTCCGGGACTCCATAGGAAGCCAGCGTCACCTCGGCCCCGACATCGCGGGCAATCCAGTCCTTGCGCTCGGCCGCGCGGGGGTCGATCCAGCGGGGATCGCGCAGGAAGTTCGGCAGCGCGCGGTCGTGATTGCCCTTGAGCACGATCCAGTCCCGGCCGCGCGCCTGGCCCTCCATCAGCAATTCGACCACCCCGCGCGAGTCCGGCCCGCGATCGATCAGGTCGCCCACATGGACCACCCGCGCCTCCTCGCCACCATCACGCAGGATGCGCGCATGCGCCTCGCGCAGCCGTTCCGGCTGGCCGTGGATGTCGCCGATGGCATAGATGCGCATGCTGCCCCCTTCAGGTTCCCCGGCCAACGGACCGGCCGGGGAGGGGGTTCCGTCACACCTCGAAGCGCAGCGGGCGGACCTGGATGAACTTGCCGGTCGCCAGCAGCGCCTGGCGCACGTCGTCGCGCAGGGGCTCGTCCAGGTAGGTGATGGCGATGGCATCGCCCCCGTTCGCCGCCCGGCCCAGCGTGAAGTTCGCCATGTTGACGCCCAGGCCCCCCAGCGTCATCCCCAGCGTCCCGATCACGCCCGGCACGTCCTTGTTGCGGGTATACATCATGTGCTCGCCGATCTCGGCGTCCACGTTGATGCCGCGGATCTGGATGAAGCGCGGCTTGCCGTCGCTGAAGACGGTGCCCGCGATCGACCGCTCGCGATCGCCCGAGACCATCGTGACCTTGATGTAGCCGTCATAGACGCCCGACTTGTCCTGTGTCGTCGTGGCGATGTGGATGCCGCGCTCCTTCGCGATGACGGGGGCCGAGACCATGTTCACGTCCGGGTTCGCAGCCTTCATCACGCCCGCGATCACGGCGGCGTTCAGCGCGTTCAGGTTCATCCCCGAGGCCACGCCGTCGTACAGGATGTTGACCGCCGTGATCGGCTCGTCCGTCATCTGGCCGACGAAGGCGCCGAGGTGACCTGCCAGCTTGATCCACGGCCCCATGACCGCCGCCTCCTCGGCGGTGACCGAGGGCATGTTCAGCGCGTTCTGCACGGCGCCCGTCAGCAGGTAGTCGGCCATCTGCTCGGCCACCTGCAGGGCCACGTTCTCCTGCGCCTCGGTGGTCGAGGCGCCGAGGTGCGGCGTCACCACCACGTTCGGCAGCCCGAACAGAGGGCTTTCCGTGGCGGGCTCGGTGGCGAAGACGTCCAGAGCCGCGCCTGCGACATGGCCCGATTTGAGCATCTCGGCCAGCGCCGCCTCGTCGATCAGCCCGCCGCGCGCGGCGTTGACGATGCGCACGCCCTTCTTGGTCTTGGCGAGGTTCTCGGCCGACAGGATGTTCCGCGTCTTCTCGGTCAGCGGCACGTGCAGGGTGATGAAATCGGCCTTGGCCAGCAGTTCGTCCAGTTCGACCTTGGTCGCGCCCAGCTCGGTCGCGCGTTCTTCGGACAGGAAGGGGTCATAGGCCAGCACCTTCATGTGCAGGCCCCGGGCGCGGTCGATCACGATGCCGCCGATGTTGCCCGCGCCGATCACGCCCAGCGTCTTGTTGAACAGCTCGACACCCATGAAGCGGTTCTTTTCCCACTTGCCGGCGTGGGTCGAGACGCTCGCCTCGGGCAGTTGGCGGGCGACCGCGAACATCAGCGCGATGGCGTGCTCGGCGGTGGTGACGCTGTTGCCGAAGGGCGTGTTCATCACGATCACGCCCTTCTTCGAGGCGGCCGGGATCTCTACGTTGTCCACGCCGATGCCGGCGCGGCCGATGACCTTCAGCTTCGTGGCCTTTTCCAGCAGCTTCTCGGTGACCTTGGTGGCCGAGCGGATCGCCAGCCCGTCATAATCGCCGATGATCTCGGCCAGCTTCTCCTTGTCCTTGCCGACCTCGGGCAGATAGTCGACCTCGACCCCACGGTCGCGGAAGATCTGAACGGCGGTTTCGGAAAGCTTGTCGGAAACCAGAACCTTGGGTGCCATGTGCTTGCTCCTGAACGGCAGGGCGCAGCGGCGCTCTCCTGCCTTGTTCTTCTTCGTGGAAATATCCTCGGGGCTGACGAGCGCCCGGAAAAAGGTCCGGTGGACCTTTTTCAGCGAGGCAGGGGCCGGCAGGCCCGACCGGGGGCTGGCCCCCGCTCCGACAGATCACATCTGCGCGGACAGTTCCGCCTGAAACGCCCATTCGATCCAGGGCATCAGCGCCTGCACGTCCGCCGTCTCGACGGTCGAGCCGCACCAGATCCGCAGGCCCGCCGGCGCGTCCCGATAGGCGCCAAGGTCGAAGCCCGCGCCTTCCTTCTCCAGCCGCTTGGCCACCGCCTTCGCGAAAGCCGCCGTGTCCTTGATCCGGGGATCGGTGAAGCGCAGGCAGACCGAGGTGGTCGAGGCTGTCGCCGGATCCTCGGCCAGGTTTGCGATCCAGTCGCGCTCGGCTACGAAATCCGCCACGACCTGCGCATTGGCGTCGGCCCGCGCGATCAGGCCGCGCAGACCGCCCACGGACTTGGCCCAGTTCAGCGCGACGATGTAGTCCTCGACGCACAGCATCGAGGGCGTGTTGATCGTCTCGCCCTTGAAGATGCCCTCGATCAGCTTCCCGCCCTTGGTCAGGCGGAAGATCTTGGGCAGCGGGCGGTCGGGGGTATAGCTTTCCAGCCGCTCGACGGCGCGGGGCGACAGGATCAGGACGCCATGCGCCCCTTCCCCGCCCAGCACCTTCTGCCAGGAGAAGGTCACCACATCCAGCTTGTCCCAGGGCAGGTCCATGGCGAAAGCCGCGCTGGTCGCGTCGCAGATGGTCAGCCCCTGCCGATCCGCCGGGATCGCGTCCCCGCTCGGCACCCGCACGCCCGAGGTCGTGCCGTTCCAGGTGAAGACGACATCCTTGTCGAAATGGACCTCCGCGAAGTTCACGATCTTGCCGTAGTCGGCCTTGCGGACGGTGGCATCCAGCTTCAGCTGCTTGACCGCATCCGTCACCCAGCCCTCGCCGAAGCTTTCCCAGGCCAGCATCTCGACAGGACGCGCACCCAGCATGGTCCACATCGCCATCTCGACCGCGCCGGTATCCGAGCCGGGGACGATGCCGATGCGATAGTCGGCCGGAACCTCCAGCACCTCGCGGGTGAGGTCGATCGCCTGCGCCAGCTTGTTCTTGCCGATGGCAGCGCGATGCGAGCGGCCCAGGGGTGCGTCGCGCAGCAGGTCCAGGTTGTAGCCGGGGATCTTGGCGCAGGGGCCGGACGAAAAGCGCGGATTGGCCGGCCGCGCGGCCGGGGTCGTGGTGTCGAACATGGTTAGCCTTCCAGCTAAAAAGCCCCTCGTTGGGGAGGGGTGTCCCACTGCGGGACATACGCCCTGCGTCTCCCTTCACGCAAGACCCGTGACGCTGGCGGATCGTGAAATTTCTCCTTAAGGCGAGGGCCGACAGCGGAAAGGCCTCCATGTATACCGTCAGCATCCTCGCCTCGCCCACGCGCGCCGATCTCGACGACGACATCATCACCACGCTGCAGCGCCGGTGGGACGGCGGCCGGGCGATCTGGCTCGACCGCGGCACGGCGGCCGAGTTCGCCATAGAATCGCCACCCGCCGATTTCGACGAGGTCTGGGCACAGCTTGACGGGCGCGGCCTCGATCTTGCGGTGCAGCCCACGGCGGGGCGGCGCAAGCCGGTGCTGCTGGCGGACATGGATTCGACCATGATCGGCCAGGAATGCATCGACGAACTGGCCGACATGGCGGGCGTCGGCCCGCGCGTGGCCGCGATCACGGCCCGCGCCATGAACGGAGAGCTGGACTTCCACGAGGCGCTGATCGCCCGCGTGGCGCTGCTGGAAGGCCTGCCCGACACAGTGATCGCGCAAGTGCTGGAAACCCGCATCACCCTCGCTGCCGGAGGACCTACGCTGGTCGCGACGATGAAGGCGAACGGCGCCTGGACGGCGCTGGTTTCAGGTGGCTTCACGGATTTCACCGGACCGGTCGCCGATCGCCTCGGCTTTGACGAACAGCGCGCCAACGTGCTTCTGTCGGACGGAGGGGGAAGGCTCAGCGGCCGCGTCGGCCTGCCGATCCTTGGGCGCGAGGCCAAGGTCGAGGCTCTGCACGAGATCACCGCCGCCCGCGGCCTGACGCCAGCGGACGCGATCGCGGTCGGAGACGGGGCCAACGACCTCGGGATGCTGCAGCTGGCCGGAACGGGCGTCGCGCTGCATGCCAAGCCGGTCGTTGCCGCCCAAGCCCCCATCCGCATCAACCACGGCGACCTGACGGCGCTGCTGTATCTGCAGGGCTACGGCCGGGACGAGTTCGTGGCAGGGCAGGGCGCCTGAGCGCAGCCCGACGATCCCGCAAAAGGGCGACGTCAGCCGCGCACGATGCAGTCAAGGCATCCCGCGTCCCGGATGATGCCGCTCTGACAGGGGGCAGGCGCCCGCGCTAGGGCGCCAGCGCTGCGACGGTGTCCGCTGCCGGTCGTGCCACGGCGCGGGCGCAGCCGGTGCCGGCCCAATGCGCGCCATAGCTCGTAATGCCATGCGCCCGTGCGGCCGCATCCAGCGCCTTTCCTGCCGCATAGGTGACGGGATAGCCCGGTGCCTCCTTGTCCGGGATGGCGGTGAAGTCATTGGCGCAGCAGCGCGCCGGGCGGCCCGAGATCGCCTTGGTCATCCGCGTCTCGCCTCGGCCGAGTGCCTGCCGGTGGGCGGGCGAGGTCGCGGCCTCGGGGGCCAGAAGGAAGGCCGTGCCGCATTGAGCCGCGACCGCTCCCGCCTCAATGGCGCGGCGGCTGTCGGTGCGGTCCATGATCTCGCCTGCCGCCGCGACCGGCAGTCCCAAACGTGCGACGCGCCGGACAAGATCCAGTGTTTCCATTCGTTCGTCCGGGCCAGCCGGGTCGAAGATCCCGCGATGGCCTCCGGCCTGCCAGCCCTGCGCCACGATCAGGTCAAGGCCCGCGTCGCGGATGCGATGGGCCTCGGACTCGCTGGTGGCGGTTGCGCCCAAGAGGCAACCCCCTTCGCGCAGGGCGGCGATCTGGTCGGGGCGCGGCAGGCCGAAGTGGAAGGTGACAAGTGCCGGAGGGGCGGCAAGGACGACGGCCAACAGTTCGTCGCTTTCCAGGACGCTCGGGTAGCGCGGGGTGAGGGACCTCGGCGGCTCTGCCCGGACCTTGGCGAAATAAGGCGCGAGCCGGTCCAGCCACCGCGCCTCCGCTTCGGGGTCGCGGGGCTGCGGCTGATGGCAGAACAGGTTCACGCCAAAGGGGCGGCCCGTCAGGTGGCGCGTTTCGGCAATGGCCTCGGCCGCCTCGGCGCCCGTCATCGCGGCAAGGCCGAGGCTGCCCAGGCCGCCTGCAGTGCTGACCGCCGCTGCCAAGGCAGGGGTCGAGACGCCCGCCATCGGCGCCTGGATCACCGGGACCCGCATTCCCAGCCTTGTCAGGATCTCCATGTCTTCTTCCTTCTGCCGCTGGCGACATCATGCGGGTGCGGGCAGAGGTGTCCAGCCACGGGCTGCCGCCGGGATCGTCCGATGGCGGGCAACCCGCCCGGAAGGTTGCCGGGATGCCGGGACTACAGCAGCCCTGAACTGCGGAAGCTGAGTTCGCGGCTTTTCCCGATGATCAGGTGGTCGTGGACGGTGATCCCCATCGTTCCTGCCGCCGCCACGATCTGCCGGGTCATGTCGATGTCGGCGGCGCTGGGCGTGGGATCGCCCGAAGGGTGGTTGTGGACCAGGATCATGGCGCTGGCGTTCAGGTCCAGCGCGCGGCGCACGATCTCGCGCGGATAGACGGGGACATGGTCCACCGTGCCGCGCGCCTGCTCGTCGTCGGCGATCAGCACGTTCTTGCGGTCGAGGTAAAGGACGCGGAACTGCTCGACCGCGCCATGGGCCATGGTGGTGTGGCAGTAATCCAGCAGCGCGTCCCAGCTGGTCAGGACGGGGCGGTTGATCACCCTGGACCGGGCGAGCCGCTGGGCCGCCGCCTCGACGATCTTCAGCTCGGTCACGACCGCCGGGCCGACGCCTTCCACCTGCGCCAGTTGCGTCGGGTCGGCCGACAGCACGCGGTTGAAGTCGCCGAAGCGGTCCAGAAGCCGGCGTGCGATGGGCTTCATGTCCTGGCGCGGCACGGCGCGGAACAGGATCAGCTCCAGCAGCTCGTAATCCGGCATCGCCCCCGCGCCGCCCTGCATGAAGCGGTCGCGCAGCCGGGCGCGGTGGTCGGCGATATAGCTGGGCAGCCGCGCGGTCTTGCCCGAAGGCGCAGCCTGCGGCGGGACAGGGACGCAGTCATCCTCGGCCGGGACAAAGCCGAACAGCGAGGGCGAGGCTTCCTGGAATGCACGATTCGCGGTCATGCCTTCAGCCTGCCCCAGCGCAGTTAACACGCGGTTAATGCGCGTCCCGCCGCGTCAGGCCCCCAGGCCTTCCCAGAAGTTCTTGATCTTGGAAAAGAAGCTTGCCGTCTGGGGGTGGTTGTCGGCCGCGATCGCCTCGAACTCGCGCAGCAGCTCCTTCTGCCGCGTGGTCAGGTTCACCGGGGTTTCCACAACCAGTTCGATCACCATGTCGCCCGGATCGCCGTTCAGCCCTGCGCCATGGCGCAGGGGCGGCATCCCCTTGCCGCGCAGGCGCATCTGCCGGCCCGTCTGGCTGCCGGCCGGAACCTTGACGCGCGAACGGCCGCCGTCGATCGTCGGCACCTCGACCTCGCCCCCCAGAGCGGCAGTCGCCATGCCCACCGGCACCTGGCAGGCAAGCGTCCGGCCGTCGCGGATGAAGATCGGGTGCTCGCGGACCTCGACAAAGATGTAGAGGTCGCCAGCCGGGCCGCCGCGCACGCCCGCTTCGCCCTCGCCGGCCAGGCGGATGCGGGTGCCGGATTCGACGCCCGCCGGGATCACGACCGAAAGACTGCGGTCCTGCGCCACGCGTCCCGCGCCCGCGCAGGACTTGCAGGGGTTCTTCACGATCTGGCCGTTGCCGCTGCAGGTCGGGCAGGTGCGTTCGACGGTGAAGAAGCCCTGGCTTGCACGGACCTTGCCCATGCCCGAGCAGGTGGGGCAGGGGGTGGGTTCCGCCGCGCCCTCGGCGCCCGTGCCGTTGCACGAGGAACAGGCGACGGCACCGGGAACCGTGATGGTCTTCTCGATCCCGCGATAGGCTTCCTCCAGCGACACGCGCAGGTCATAGCGCAGGTCCTGCCCGCGCGTGGCGCGGGGCCGCCCGCCCGCCCGCGCGCCTACGAACTCGCCGAAGAGATCCTCGAAGACATCGGCGAAGGCCGCGCCGAAATCGCCCTGCGGCGCGCGTCCGCCCCCGAATCCGCCTCCGTCGAAGGCCGCATGGCCGAAGCGGTCATAGGCCGCCTTGCGCTGCGGGTCCTTAAGGCAATCGTAAGCCTCGTTGACTTCCTTGAACTCGGATTCGGAAACCTTGCAGTCGGGATTGAGATCGGGATGCAGCGACTTGGCCTTGTTGCGATAGGCCCGCTTGATCTCGTCGGCCGACGCCCCGCGAGTGATGCCCAGAATCTCGTAATAGTCGCGCTTTGCCATGATCGTCCGTACGCCCCTGGGCCGTGGCGAGCGCCGGCCCTTCACGAAAAGACCGGCCCGCGGGGTGGCGCGGGCCGGTCGCTTGCTTCACCGCGCTTACTTGCGCTTGTCTTCGCCGAGATCCTCGAAGTCGGCGTCAACAATGTCGTCGTCGATGTCGCGCGGCGCGTCGGCGTCCCGGCCCTGGCCCTCGTCCGAGGACTGGCTGGCCTTGTAGATGGCTTCGCCCAGCTTCATCGAGGCGTCCATCAGGTTCTGGATGCCGCCCTTGATCTTGCCCACGTCCTCGGACTTGAGCGCGTCTTCCAGCGCGCCTACGGCCAGTTCGATCGCCTCGACGGTCGAGCTGTCCACCTTGTCGCCATGCTCGTCCAGCGACTTGCGGGTCGAGTGCAGCAGGCTTTCGGCCTGGTTCTTCGTCTCGACCAGCTCGCGGCGGGACTTGTCGGCTTCGGCGTTCGCCTCGGCGTCCTTAACCATCTTCTCGATGTCGGCGTCCGACAGGCCGCCCGAAGCCTGGATCGTGATGTTCTGCGACTTGCCGGTGCCCTTGTCCTTGGCGCTGACCGACACGATGCCGTTGGCGTCGATGTCGAAGGTCACCTCGATCTGCGGCATCCCGCGGGGCGCCGGGGGAATGTCCTCGAGGTTGAACTGGCCCAGCAGCTTGTTGTCCGCAGCCATTTCGCGCTCGCCCTGGAAGACCCGGATCGTCACCGCATTCTGGTTGTCCTCGGCCGTCGAGAAGGTCTGCGACTTCTTGGTCGGGATCGTGGTGTTGCGGTCGATCAGGCGGGTGAAGACGCCGCCCAGCGTCTCGATGCCCAGCGACAGGGGCGTCACGTCCAGCAGGACCACGTCCTTGACGTCACCCTGCAGAACGCCGGCCTGGATGGCTGCGCCCAGCGCCACAACCTCGTCGGGGTTCACGCCCTTGTGGGGCTCTTTCCCGAAGAAGTTGGTCACTTCCTCGATCACCTTGGGCATGCGGGTCATGCCGCCGACCAAGACCACCTCGTCGATGTCGCCCTTGGCCAGTCCCGCGTCCTTCAGCGCGGCCTGGCAGGGCTTCAGCGTCGCCTTGATCAGGTCGCCCACCAGCGATTCCAGCTTGGCGCGGGTCAGCTTGACGACCATGTGCAGCGGCGTGCCCGAGTTCTTGTCCATCGAGATGAACGGCTGGTTGATCTCGGTCTGGCTCGAGGACGACAGCTCGATCTTGGCCTTCTCGGCGGCTTCCTTCAGGCGCTGCAGCGCCATCTTGTCCTTGGTCAGGTCGACGCCGTGTTCCTTCTTGAACTCGTCGGCCAGGTAGTTGACGATCCGCATGTCGAAGTCCTCGCCACCGAGGAACGTGTCCCCGTTGGTCGATTTCACCTCGAACAGACCGTCGTCGATTTCCAGAATGGTGATGTCGAAGGTGCCGCCGCCGAGGTCATAGACCGCGATCGTCTTGCTGTCCTTCTTGTCGAGGCCATAGGCCAGCGCGGCCGCCGTCGGCTCGTTGATGATGCGCAGGACTTCAAGGCCCGCGATCTTGCCCGCGTCCTTGGTCGCCTGGCGCTGGGCGTCGTTGAAATAGGCCGGAACGGTGATGACCGCCTGCTCGACCTTCTCGCCCAGATAGGATTCGGCGGTTTCCTTCATCTTCTGAAGGATCATCGCGCTGATCTGCGAGGGGGAGTACTTGTCGCCCCGGACCTGCACCCAGGCATCGCCGTTCCCGCCGTCCACGATCTTGTAGGGGACGAGGTTCTTGTCCTTCTCGACTTCCGCATCGCCCACGCGGCGGCCGATCAGGCGCTTGACGGCGAAGATGGTGTTCTCGGGGTTGGTGACGGCCTGGCGCTTGGCCGGCTGACCGACGAGCCTTTCGCTTTCGGTAAAGGCAACGATCGAGGGGGTCGTGCGCGCGCCCTCGGCGTTCTCGATCACGCGGGGCTGGCTGCCATCCATGATGGCGACGCAGCTGTTGGTGGTCCCGAGGTCGATCCCGATGACTTTGGCCATACGTAAAACCTTTCTTGCGGCGATGGTGCGGGAAGCGGGTCCGTACGCGGCCCCCGCGTCCCTATCCCGTGGTTGAATTCTGCCCCCGGGCCTGGGCCCTGGGTGGTTCGATGGCTATATAAGACGGCAATCAAGGCGTGCAAGCGCCGCCGCCAGAGGATTTTCGCGGTGATTAGCCAGAGTTTGCGGCCCCTTGGGGCAGCAGGTTCCACCGGCCCGTCGTCTTGGTCGGCTCGGGCGACAAAAGGTTGCTCCACCGCGGCATCCTTTTGTAGGGCAGGGTGACCGAACGCCCGCGCCTTGCTACGGGCGCTCTGGGAGTGATAGGGCGGGCGCGGCCGAGGCACCATGGCATCGACGCATCCGGCCCGGCCGCTCGACGTCAAGGGTGCCGGGCGCGTCAACCCGACGCTGCGGGTGGCCGCGCCGGTCTAGCGTGCCGCGTTCCAGCTGAGCGAAATGGCGTTGCGGGTCACAAACTCGGCCATCAGCCCGATCATCAGCATCGTCAGCGTGAAGTAGAAGGGATAGGCCAGATTCGAGTTGTGGGGCGTGTAGTTGATGAACACGAAGCCCCGGTTCTGGTCGATCAGGTGGAACAGCGGGTTCCAGTCGAACATCTTCAGCAGATAGGTTGGCATCATGTTGGCCACGAACATCTTGCCGGATGCGATCATGTTCACCCGCCGGATGATGCGTGACAGCATCGGCCCGATCTCGGGCAGCCAGGTGGTGATGGACAGCAGAAGCAGCCCGACCGTTCCCCCCGTGAACCAGGCGAAGATCAGCATCCCCAGCGAGGCCTTCCAGTTCTCGATATCGATGGGCTGCCACAGCGTGTGATAAAGCCCGAGAAGCACCAGGGCCGTCAGCATGTTGTTGTAAAGCGCGGCAAGCGCCGCCCCGCACATCGAGATGGCGGTGTTCATCGGCCCGTGCTTCAGCATGGCGCTGGTGGCCTTGCCGGCCGACGAGACCTGGCCGAGGCACTGGTTGAAAGCCATGAACAGGAAGATCCCGCTCATGATGAACAGCATGAAGTCGCCCCGCAGCGGCGCCGAGCGGACCCCGAGGATGACATACATCAGGAAGAAGGCCCCGATCATGACCGAGGCCTGCAGCATCGTCAGCACCAGCCCCACGACCGCGTTCCGGTGGGTCTTTCGCAGGTTCTGGACCGTCTGGTGATAGATCAGCGCCGCCGTGGTGAAGACGGCCCCGCCCATGCTGCGGGTTCTGCGCTGCGTGAACATGGGAAAGCCCCCCTTGGCCTGCGCGGTCGCTCGCCGGACCCGGGCGCGGGTCGCTTGCTCATCGTCCGTGAGCCGATCATAAGTCGCCGGAAGGCATCGTTCAATGTGCAAGCCCGCCGATCCCGGCGTCCGACGAGGAAACATCCATGCAATTCGACCGATTGACGTTCGAGATGCGCCGCCTTGCGCTGGCCGCGGGCGCCCGGATCATGGAAATCTACGAAGGCCCCGATTTCGAGGTCCGGTCCAAGACCGACGCCTCGCCCGTGACCGAGGCCGACGAGGCCGCCGACACGCTGATCGCCGAAGGCCTGCGCGCGGCCTTCCCCGACATCCCGCTGGTGACCGAGGAACAGGCCGACACCCACGGCCAGAGGCTGTCGAGCTTCCTGATCGTCGATCCCTTGGACGGCACCAAGGAGTTCGTGCAGCGTCGCGGCGATTTCACCGTCAACATCGCCTATGTGCAGGACGGCGTGCCGGTGCGCGGCGTGGTCTACGCCCCCGCCAAGGGACGGCTGTTCTACACGGCGGCCGACGGCGGCTCGGTCGAGGAGACCGGTCCCTTCGGGCCCCAGCCCGGCGCGATCCGCCCCATCGGCGTCAACGCCACCCCCGACAACCGGGCGCTGATGGTGGTGGCTTCGAAATCCCACCGCGACCAGGCGACCGACGACTACATCGCCCAATACGGCGTGCGCGACATGACCTCGGCGGGCTCCTCGCTCAAGTTCTGCCTTGTGGCGACGGGCGAGGCCGACCTTTACCCGCGTCTCGGCCGCACGATGGAATGGGATACGGCGGCGGGCGACGCGGTGCTGCGCGGGGCAGGGGGAGAGGTCGTGCGCTTCGACGACCACACACCGCTCACCTACGGCAAGCCGGGCTTCGAGAACCCCTTCTTCATCGCCTATGCGCCGGGCGTCCTGCTGCACCCGAAGGGCTGAGCCTTGTCCGTCGTCATCGTTATCCCCGCCCGCTTCGCCTCGACCCGCTATCCCGGCAAGCCGCTGGTCGAGCTGCGGGGTGCGGACGGTCAGCCCAGGACCCTGATCCGCCGCAGCTGGGAGGCCGCGATGGCCGTCCGGGGCGCGGCGCGCGTGATCGTCGCCACCGACGACAGCCGCATCGCCGATCATGCGGCGGGCTTCGGGGCCGAGGTCGCCATGACCTCCTCCGCCTGCCGCAACGGGACGGAACGCTGCGCCGAGGTGCTGGCGGGCCTGCCCGAGACACCCGAGATGATCGTGAACCTTCAGGGGGATGCGCCGCTGACGCCGGCCTGGTTCGTCGAGGAGCTGGTCGCGGGCCTGCGTGCCGCGCCCGAGGCCCAGGTGGCGACGCCGGTGCTGAACTGCTCGGGCGCGATGCGCGCCGATCTTCTGGCCGACCGTGCGGCGGGGCGGGTCGGCGGCACCACCGCCGTCTTCGGGACGGGCGGCCGGGCGCTTTACTTCTCGAAGGAGGTCATCCCCTTTGTGCCCCACGAGGTTGCGCCCGGCGCGGCAAGCCCGGTGTTCCACCACGTCGGCGTCTATGCCTATCGCCCGGCGGCCCTGGCGGCCTATGCCGGCTGGCCCGAGGGGCGGCTGGAGCGGCTGGAAGGGCTCGAGCAGCTGCGCTTCCTGGAAAACGGCTACCCGGTCCTCTGCGTCGAGGTGCAGGCGCAGGGCCGCGAGTTCTGGGAACTGAACAACCCCGAGGATGTTCCCCGGATCGAGGAAATGATGCGGCGCATGGGCATGGCGTGACGCGTCCCGGCCCCGTGCTGTTCTTTTAGGCAAAAATCCGCGGCATTCGCCGCAGTTCGGTGGATTTTGCCCGCAAGCTATCTTGCCGCAGTGCGGCAGCCATAGGATAAGTCCAATAAACCCGGTTCGCAGACGGAGCGCAGGATGAATCGCAAGGTTACAAAGGCCATTTTCCCCGTCGCGGGCCTGGGCACACGCTTCCTTCCGGCGACCAAGTCGATCCCGAAGGAAATCATGACCCTCGTGGACCGTCCCCTGATCCAGTACGCGATCGACGAGGCGCGGGCCGCGGGCATCAAGGAGTTCATCTTCGTCACCTCGCGCGGCAAGGGCGCGCTCGAGGATTATTTCGACCACGCGCACGAGCTGGAAAACACCCTTCGCAAGGCCGGCAAGGATGATCTTCTGGAACTGCTGCGCCAGACCAACATGGAATCCGGCGCGATCGCCTATATCCGCCAGCACAAGGCCATGGGCCTGGGCCATGCCGTCTGGTGCGCCCGCCGCCTGATCCATGACGAGCCCTTCGCGGTCGTGCTGACCGACGACGTGGTCATGGGCGAACCGCCCTGCCTGCAGCAGATGATCGAGGCTCATGCCGAAACCGGCGGCAGCATGGTCGCGACCATGGAAGTGCCGCTGGAGAAAACGAAATCCTACGGCGTCCTTGACGTGGCCGAGGATATGGGCGCCATCGTCCGCGCCAAGGGCATGGTGGAAAAGCCCAAGGAGAACCCGCCCTCCAACCTGGCCGTGATCGGCCGCTACATCCTTGCGCCGACGGTGATGGAGAACCTCAACAAGCTCAAGCAGGGCGCGGGCGGCGAGATCCAGCTGACCGACGCCATTGCCGACGAGATCGAGGAAGGCCGCGACGTCTATGGCCTGCGCTTCCGCGGCCAGCGTTACGACTGCGGGTCCAAGGCGGGCTTCCTGCAGGCGACGGTGGCCTTCGGCCTGGCGCGCGACGAGCTCAAGGACGAGTTCGCGGAATACCTGCACGACGTCATGGCGATGCGGAAAGCCGCGGAATAAGAATGGCCGACACGGTTCTGGTGACGGGCGGCGCGGGCTATATCGGCTCGCACGCCTGCAAGGCGCTGGCGGCTGCGGGCTATGTGCCCGTGACCTATGACAACCTCTGCACCGGCTGGCGCGAGGCGGTGAAGTTCGGCCCCTTCGAACAGGGCGACCTGATGGACCGCGCCCGGCTGGACGAGGTCTTCGCCATCCACAAGCCCGTCGCTGTGATGCATTTCGCCGCCCTCAGCCAGGTGGGCGAGGCGATGCGCGAGCCGGGCAAGTACTGGCGCGGCAATGTCTGCGCCTCGCTGAACCTGATCGAGGCGACGGTGGCGGCAGGTGTCCGCGACTTCGTCTTCAGCTCGACCTGCGCCACCTATGGCGACCAGGACGGCGTGGTGCTGGACGAGGCCAGCGCCCAGGCACCGCTGAACTCCTATGGCGCCTCCAAGCGCGCGATCGAGGACATGCTGCGCGACTTCGGCGACGCGCATGGGCTGCGGTCGGTCATCTTCCGTTACTTCAACGTTGCGGGCGCCGACCCCGAGGCGCAGGTGGGCGAGTTCCACCAGCCCGAGACGCATCTGATCCCGCTGATCCTGGATGCCATCGACGGCAAGCGCGACGCGCTGACGATCCACGGCACCGATTACCCGACCCCGGACGGCACCTGCATCCGCGACTATGTCCACGTGATGGACCTGGTGGATGCCCATGTCCTGGGCCTGAACTGGCTGCGAAGCTCGGGCGAACTGCCCGAGGGCGGAATCGAGGTCTTCTGCCTCGGCACCGGCAACGGCTTCTCGGTCCGCGAGGTGCTGGATCATTCGCGCCATGTCACCAACCGCGCCGTGCCGATGGTCGAAGGGCCGCGGCGTGGTGGCGACGCCGTGAAGCTGGTCTCGGGCAGTGAGAAGGCGGGTCGGGTGCTGGGCTGGCAGCCGCATCGCTCGAACTTGCCGACGATGATCTCGGACGCCTGGCGATGGCACCAGACCGGGCATTACGCCGGCTGACGGTGGCGGAGACTGCGCCCGTCCCGACTCTGCGACAGCGCCTGACGCTTGACTGGAAACGCCGCCGCCTGCTGTGGCGCGCCTTCCGCAGTCGCCATGACCTGACCCTTGTGACCAAGGGCAGGCCGACGCTCGGGCAAGGTGCTGTGCTGGCGTTTGCCGTCGTGCGCAACGAATCGGAGCGCCTGCCGCACTGGCTGGACCATCACCGCCGGCTGGGCGTGGGTCGCTTCCTGATCGTGGACAACGGCAGCGACGACGGCAGCGCCGAGATGCTGGCCCGCCAGCCCGACGTGACGCTGTGGACGACGCGCGCCAGCTATCGCGGCTCGCGCTTCGGCCGTGACTGGACGAACTGGCTGCTGAACCGTCATGGCGCGGGGCACTGGTGCCTGACGCTGGACGCCGACGAACTGTTCGTCTTTCCCCATCACGACCGCGCCACGCTGCGCGATCTGATCGCCGAACTCGACCGCCGCCGCGTCACCGCCTTGGGCGCGCTGATGGTCGAGCTTTATCCCAAGGGCCCCCTGTGCCCGCCGCAGCCGCTGGACGATGCCGCAGCGCTTGCCCGGCTGGAGTGGTTCGATGCGGACAACTATCGCACGGCGATCCAGCCGCCATTGCGGAACCGCTGGGTTCAGGGGGGCGTGCGCGACCGCGTTTTCTTCGGAAACCACCCGCGCCGTGCGCCGACGCTGAACAAGCTGCCGCTGGTCCGCTGGCGACGGGGTTTCGCTTACGTCAATTCGACCCATTCGGCCCTGCCCGCGCGGCTGAACGACGCCTGGGATGGCCCCGGCGACCCCCGCCTCTCCGGCGCGCTGCTGCATACCAAGTTCCTGCCCTCGATCGTCGAGAAGTCGCGGATCGAACGCGAGCGGCGCCAGCATTTTCACGATCCCTCGGCCTTCCAGGACTATTACGCCGCCCTGATCGACAACCCCGATCTCTGGGCACCGCAGGCGCGGCGGCTTGGGGGCTGGGAAAGCCTTGTCGAGGCGGGATTGATGTCTGCGGGCGGCTGGAACGGACCGCGCTAGCATGTCGATGCTGAAAGGTGTAACAAAGCACCGCGTGACGTGATCATCTGCTTGGCCTATGCTGGTCTGCAGGTTGCCTTGGCCTTTTTTTTGCTGACTCTGCGTCACGGCCCTGTGTTTCGCGTGACTTTCAAGAGCGTTTGGTGTGCGCAAGTTCAAACAGCGTCTGGTGACGATGTTCCGACTGAGGGCACGTCGCCAGTATCTTCTTGCCCGAGCGATTCGCCGCGGGCGCCATCTCGATTCGGTCAGGGACCGCACGGCGCAGATCGCTCCGGGCGATATCCTGGCCTTTGTCACGCTGCGGAATGAACGGGTTCGGCTGCCCTATTTCCTGGACTATTATCGCCGGATCGGGGTCGGGCATTTCCTGATCGTGGACAATGGCAGCAATGACGGCAGCCGCGAATACCTGGCGGACCAGCCCGACCTGTCGCTTTGGACCACGACGGCCAGCTACAAGGGCTCGCGCTTCGGGATGGACTGGATCAACGCGCTGCTGCGCCGGCATGGCGACGGCCACTGGTGCCTGACCGTCGATCCCGACGAATTCCTGGTCTATCCCCATATCAACACCCGCCCGCTGAGGGCCCTGACGGACTGGCTGGCGTCGTCCGGCATGCGGTCCTTTTCGGCGATGCTGCTGGACATGTATCCCAAGGGGCCCGTCACGGCGCAGCCCTATGCGGAAGGACAGGACCCGTTCGAGATCGCCTCGTGGTTCGATCCGGCCAACTATTCGATCCGCAAGAACGCGCTTTACCGCAACCTCTGGATCCAGGGCGGCCCGCGCGCCCGTGCCCTGTTCGCCGAAGACGCCGAGAATGCGCCGGCGCTGAACAAGATCCCGCTGGTCAGATGGAAGCGCAGCTATGCCTATGTCAGCTCGACCCATATGCTGCTGCCGCGCTCGCTGAACGTCGTCTATGACGAGGACGGGGGAGAGATGGCCTCGGGGGCGCTGCTGCATGCCAAGTTCCTGTCCACCTTCGCCGACAAGTCTGCCGAGGAACTGGACCGCCGCCAGCATTACGCCAACAGCCGCGAATACCACGCCTACCAGCAGGGGCTTCAGCAACGGGCCGATTTCTGGTGCGAGCAGTCGCGCGATTACCGCGACTGGCGCCAGCTCGAGGACCTGGGCCTGATCTCGAGGGGCAACTGGGCATGAACGCGGCGCCGATCCCCTTCATCCGCGGCGGCAAGGAAGGCGCAGGCGTCCGGCTGGGCGTCATCATGCTGTGCCACGAGAACCTCGGCCTGGCCGCGCGGATGGCCCGCATCTGGTCGGATGGCGGCGCGCGCGTCATCATGCATGTCGATGCCAAGGCCCCCGAGGCGGCCGTCGAGGGGCTGAAGGACGCGCTCGAGGGGACGGGCACCATCTACGCCCCGCGCCGGTCCTGTACCTGGGGCACCTTCAGCCTGGTGGCGGCCACGCTGGACGCGGCGGCGCAGCTGCTGCAGGCGCATCCCGACGTCACCCATGTCTTTCTCGCCTCGGGGGCCTGCCTGCCCCTGCGCCCGGTGGACGAGTTGCGGCGCTTCCTCGCCAGCTATCCCGAGTCCGATTTCATCGAAAGCGTCAGCGTGCGCGACGTGGGCTGGACCGTTGGCGGGTTGAACGAGGAACGCTTCACGCTGCATTTCCCGTTTTCCTTCCGCCGCCACCGCAAGCTCTTCGACCGCTATGTGCGGTTGCAGCGGCGGCTGGGCGTGGCGCGTCCCATCCCCCAGGGCGTCAAGCCGCACATCGGCTCGCAATGGTGGTGCCTCACGCGCGGGACGCTGGAAGCGGTCCTGAACGATTCTCGCCGGGCCGAGTTCGACCGTTATTTCCGCCGCGTCTGGATTCCCGACGAAAGCTACTTCCAGACCCTGGTCCGCCGCCATTCGGTGCATGTCGAAAGCCGGTCGCTGACGCTCGCCAAGTTCGACGCCCAAGGCAAGCCTTACGTCTTCTACGACGATCACCTGGCGCTGCTGGGAACCTCGCGCATCTTTGTCGCGCGCAAGATCTGGCCCGGCGCCTCGGCGCTTTACGATGCTTTCCCCCGGCGCACCGATCCTGCGGACGCCGACGAGGAGCCCGACACCGAGCGGATCGAGGCGCTGCTGGACCGGGCGGCGGCGCGTCGCAGGCTGGGCCGGCCGGGGCTTTACATGCAAAGCCGCTTTCCCCGGAAGGACGCCGAGAACGGCAAGACGGCCCAGCCCTATGCCGTCCTTTACGGCGCGGGCGACCTGTTCCTGGGCCTGCGCGAGGCTGCGGCCCAGGCCACGGGCCGAACGATCCACGGCCATGTCTTCGGCCGGCAGGAGGTCGAGTTCGCGGATGGCGGCCTCATCGGACCGGGGGCGCTGTCGGCCCATGTGGGGCTGCGCAACCTCGATCCGCAGGGTTTCCTCGCCTCGCTGATCCGGTCCTCGGACCCGATGCCCGCCTTTCTTTATTCGCCGCGGGACCGGCAATATCTCAACTGGTTCATGGCGACCGATCCGAACGCGCAGCTTCTGGTCGTCACGGGCGCCTGGATCCTGCCGCTGATCCATTCCGACATGCCGTTCGACGACGTGCGGCGCATCGCGGCCAAGCTGCAGCGGGCCGAGGTCCGGTTCCTCGACACCCTCGATTCGGTCTGGGTCAAGGCGCGGGTGCGCCGCTGGGCCTTGGCCGAGGCGCTGGCCCAGCCCGACGAGGTCTGGTCGGAGATCTGCATGACCCTGCTGCCGGAAGGGGGGGCCGCCAGCCTTCCCGCGCCGCCCCTGCAGGACATCACCGGCGTCCTGCGGCTGGTCCGGGCACTGCGGAACGCGGGCCTGAGGCCGCGCAAGATGGGCGACCCGCGCGTGCTGCGGGCGCTGGCGGCGCCACTTCCCGTTCCCGAGGTGGCGGACAGCCCGGCAGAGGCCGAGGCGCCGTCCCAGGAAATAGCGCTTCCGCGGCAGCGGACGGGCTGACGGCTGCCGGTTGACGCCGCCCGCGCAACCGCCAAGGTTGCGCCCGGCCGCCTTGGGCCACGACACGCAGGACCAGCCGATGACCGCCTTTCGCAGCTTCGTGATCTTCGCCGGGATGCGCACCGGCTCGAACCTGCTGGAAGCGACGCTGAACGGGGTCAGGCGGGTCACCTGCTTCGGCGAAGCCTTCAACCCCTACATGATGGGCTGGCCCGACAAGGACGAGTTGCGGGGGGTCACCATGGCCGAGCGCGAGGCCGACCCGCACCGGCTGCTGCGCGCACTGTTCGACAAGCCCGACCACCTCGCCGGCTTCCGCTATTTCCACGACCATGACCCGCGCGTCTTCGACGCGATCATGGACGATCCCGCCTGCGCCAAGATCGTTCTGACGCGGAACCCGATCGACAGCTGGGTTTCGACGCAACTCGCCTATGCCACCAACCAGTGGAAGCTGAACGCGACCGAGACCCCGATCCCGGCGGCGGTCGAGTTCGACGCCTCCAGCTTCCGCGAAAGCCTGGGCGCGACGCAGGCCTTTCTTGACCGCATCCACCACGGGTTGCAGCAGCGCGGCCAGACGGCCTTCTGGCTGAACTACGACGACCTGCGCGACGCGGACGTGATGACGGGCCTTCTGCACTGGCTGGGCCGCACCGACCTGGACCGCGTCGAGCCCGCGCAGGACCAGGTGCCCCAGAACCCGCGCGAGATGGCCGAGAAGGTCACGAACTTCGCCGCCATGCAGGCCGAACTGGTCGCCACCGACCCCTTCCAGTTGCACCGCATCCCCGGCTTCGAGCCGAAGCGCGGGCCCGCCGTGCCCTCGTTCCTGACGGCCGAGGCAGGGCGGGGGCTGCTGTTCATGCCGGTGCGCGGCGGCCCTTCGGACCGGATCGAAGCCTGGCTGTCCGCCCTGGGTCCGGTCGAGGGCGACCTGACCCAGAACGCCCTGCGCCAATGGAAGCGCGCCCATCCCGGCCACCGCGCCTTCACCGTGCTGCGCCACCCGCTGCCCCGCGCCTGGGAGGCGTTCCACGTCCTGCTGGCCGCCCGCAACCCCGACCTGCGGCGGGTATTGCGCGAGGTTCACCGCATCGACCTGCCCGCCGACGAAGACCTGCACGCCCTGACCGATGCGGACAAGCTGCCGCTGTTTGCCGGTTTTCTCGACTTCCTGCGCCGCAACCTCATTGGCCAGACCGGGCTTGCCACTCATCCCGGCTGGGCGTCCCAGTCCGAGGTGCTGGCCGGGTTCGCCCGGATAGCGGCCCCTGACCTGATTGCGCGCGAGGACCGGATGGCCGAGGACCTGGGCTTCCTCGCCCGCGCGGCCGGGCTCGACCGCGACGGCCCCGAGCCCGAACCGCCGCCTGCGGCGCTGGACGATCCCGCGCTGCGCAAGGCCGCCAAGGCCGCTTACCTGCGCGATTATGTGGCGTTCGGCTTTCCTGACAGGCCCTAGCGCGGGGTCGCCGCCCGCTGCCCGCGGCGGATGCCAAGGTGCCGCTCGCGCAGGATGATGGCCACCCCTGCCGCGATGATGACCGCCGCGCCCGCCAGCATCCGGGCCGAGGTCGGCTCGCCGAAGACGAACCAACCCACCGCGATCGCCATCAGCATCGAGGCATAGTCGAAGGGCGCCACCAGCGAGGCGTCGGCAAAGCGGTAGGACGAGGTCAGCATGATCTGCGCTACGCCGCCGATCAGCCCCGCGCCGATCAGCAGGGCGGCCGTCCCGGCCTGGGGGATCACCCAGCCGAAGGGCAGCGTGACCAGCGACAGCACCGTGGCCGTGACCGAGAACCAGAAGACCACGGCCGAGGTCCGCTCGGTCGCCACCATCCGGCTGATGAAGATCTGCGCCAGTGCACCAAAGGCTGCGCCGGTCAGCGTCAGCATCGCGCCCAGCGTCTGCGCGGCCGAGACACCGTTCATGCCGACCGACAGCCGCTGCGACAGCACGATCAGCACGCCCGCGAATCCAAGGCCCACCATGCTCAGCCTGAAGACGCCGACACGCTCGTTCAGGAACATGGCGGCAAAGATCACCGTCATCAGCGGCATCGCATAGTTGAGCGCGGTCGCCTCGGGGAAGGGAAGCAGCCCCAGCCCGGCGAAGCCGCAGCCCATCGAGATCGTGCCGACGATTCCGCGATAGGCATGGCTCATCGGATTGGCGGTCCGCAGCCCGGTCGCCAGCTCCCGCCGCAGCAGCAGCCAGACCAGGATCACGGGAATGGCGAAAAGCGAGCGGAAGAACACCTGCTCGCCCGCCGGCACCTCCTCGGCGGTGGCCTTGAGGATGGCGCCCATGACGGTGAACAGAAAGACGCTGCCCAGCTTCAGCAGGATGCCGGTGGTGGGGTTTCTCAAGCCAGCCGCCCCACCGCCCAGCGCGCCGCATCCGCGACCGCCGGATCGGGGTCGTCCACCAGCCCCTGCGCCACGGGACGCAGCCGGGCCCGCCCGCTGTTGCCGATGGCGTAAAGCGCATTGCGCACCATCCGGTCGCGCCCGATCCGCTTGATCGGGCTGCCCGAGAAGCGCGCCCGGAAGCCCGCGTCGTCGAGGCTGGCCAGTTCTTCCAGCGCAGGCGCGCGATGCGGCCCGTGATAGCGCAACTCGTTCGCCTGGACGGCGAACTTGTTCCAGGGACAGGCGGCGAGGCAATCGTCGCAGCCATAGATGCGGTTGCCCAGCATCGGCCGCAGCTCGGGGTCCACCGGTCCCTTGTGCTCGATGGTCAGGTAGGAAATGCAGCGCCGCGCATCCAGCTGGAAGGGCGCGGGGAAGGCGCCCGTGGGGCAGGCGTCCAGACAGGCGCGGCAGGACCCGCAATGCTCGGCCTCGGGCGCATCGGGGGGCAGGGGCAGGGTGGTGAAGATCGCGCCCAGGAAGAACCAGTTGCCCAAGCTCCGGCTCAGCAGGTTCGTGTGCTTGCCTTGCCAGCCGAGGCCCGCTACCTGCGCCAGCGGCTTCTCCATCACGGGCGCCGTGTCCACGAAGACCTTGATCTCGCCGCCCCAGCGCTCGATCATCCAGCGGCCAAGCCGCTTCAGCCGCGCCTTGACGATGTCATGGTAATCCTTGCCCTGGGCATAGACGCTGACCGCGCCGCGATCGGGCCGGGCCAGGTCCTCGCGGGGATCATGGGGGGGCGTATAGGCCTCGGCCAGCATCAGAACCGACCGCGCCTCGGGCCACAGGGCGTCGGGCGCGCCGCGCCAGTTCATACGCTCGGCCATCCAGCCCATTTGCCCGTGCCGGCCCTTGGCGACATAGTCCGCCAGCCGTCCGGCCGCCTGCGGGATCGCATCGGGCGTCGTCACCCGCGCCGCCGAAAACCCCTCGGCCAATGCGCGCGCGACCAGTTCCTTCTTCTTCGCCCAAATATCCTGGGGGGAGCCGGCCCCGCCGGCGGGGGGCAAGGCCCCCCTGTCTTCAGAAATCAAGCTGGGCATAATGCGGCGCCGGTGCGAAGCCGGGCACCTGGTCGACCAGCAGGTTGCGGAAGGCCGGGCGCGACTTGATCGTCGCATACCAGTCCCGCAGCGCGGCCGAACGGTCCCAGTCCACGTCCGAGATGTAGTCGAGGCAGGACAGATGCGCCGCCGCCGTGAAGTCCGCCAGCGTCAGCATGTTGCCCGCCAGCCATTTGCGATGTTCCAGCAGGTGCCCGAGGTAGTCCATGTGGTCCTTGACCGCGCGCAGCCCCGACTTGACCAGCCGCGAATCCGGGTAGCCCGCGTTCATCACCTTCTTCCAGACCCGTTCGGACAGGATGGGCCGCGTCACCTCGGTGTTGAACTTGTCGTCGAACCAGGCGCAGAGGCGGCGCACCTCGTGCCGCTCGGCCGGGGTCAGCGGCATCAGGGGCGGATTCGGATAGGCCTCGTCCAGGTATTCGACAATCGCCTGGCTTTCCGCCCAAAGCCGCCCGTCCAGCCGCAGCACGGGGATCTTGCCTGCCGGGTTGCGGCGCAGGATCTCGGACCCCGGCTCCCACCAGCGCTCCTCGACCAGTTCGACATCGATGCGCTTCTCGGCCAGCACCAGCCGCACCTTGCGGCAGAAGGGCGACAGGGCAACGTGGTAAAGACGCGGGGTCGAATGCGTGTTCATGGGGGGAATTTCGGCGTTCCGAGGAAGGGGACCAAGGGGTGATACGCCTCCGGGGCCGGTTGTTCAACCGCAGGGCCCCACCGTCACCCGTCCTGGAAGCAGGCCGCCCGTCCATCACGCTGGATCGTGGCGGCTCCGTCGGCGATGGCGCGCGCCCGGGCCGAGCGGGTCTGCGCCGCCCGCGTCTTGGGTGCGGGCAGGACCGCCGCCAGCGCCGCCGCCTGCCGCGCGCTCAGCTTGTCGGGCGTGGTGCCGAAGTGATGGGCGGCGGCCGCGTGGATGCCGAAGACGCCGGGGCCGAACTCGGCCACGTTCAGATAGACCTCCAGGATGCGCCGCTTGCTCCAGACCGCCTCGATCATGGGGGTGTAGATCGTCTCCAGCGCCTTGCGGGGCCAGCTGCGCCCCTGCCACAGATAGACGTTCTTGGCTGTCTGCTGCGTCAGGGTGGATGCGCCCCGGCTTTCGCCCCGCGCGATCACGCGGCGGATCTCGGCCATGTCGAAGCCCCAGTGGCGGCAGAAATTGGCGTCCTCGGCTGCGACGACGGAGCGCAGCATCACGGGGGCGATGTCGGCGGCCCGGGTCCACTTGCGGGGGGTGCTGACGCCCTCGGACACGATGGTCCAGGTGGTGGGCGGATTGAGGATCCAGCCGAAGAGGATCACCGCCGCCAGCATCAGCGCCAGAAAGCGCCGGGCCAGCCATCGCAGGGGTTTCAGCATCCGCCACAGCCGCGCGCGCCTGGACCCTGTGCGTGACGGCAGGGCCGGAAGGGCATCGGCAAAGGCATCCGGGCGGGACATGGCCCGTCGTGTCACGCCCGGCGCGCCTGCGTCAAGGAAACGCTGGCCTCAGGAACGCTCGGGCACGCCCGGCGGATGCGCTGCCGTCGCGTCCGAGATCAGGGCTTCCCCGACTTGCAGCATCCGCCCGCCGGTTCCGGCCAGCGCATCGCGCAGCCGCGCCTCGTCGGCGTTCGACAGCGAGGTCTGGATGACCCGCGCGCGCCCCTCGTATTTTTCAAGACGGGGCATCAGCTTGTCGAGGTTGAAGTCGCGGGCCAAGATGAACACCGCGCCGCTGCCGACCGGCACGGTCTTGCCGATCTGGCGGATGAAGTCGTCGTTGATGCCGTAATCGGTGGCGTTCCCCGCCAAGGCGCCCGAGGCCGCCCCGATCGCCGCCCCCGCCAGCGGGTTCAGGAACAGCAACCCGATCAGCCCGCCCCAGAAGGTGCCCGTCAGCGCCCCCGCGCCGGTCAGGTTCAGTGCCTGGTGCAACTGGTACTCGCCCTCGGTCGGGCGGGTGACCACCACGGCATCCTCGAGCCGCAGCAGGTATTCCTTCTGTGCCGCGCCAAGCTCCTGCCGCAGGGCAAAGGCGTCGGCTTCGGCATCGAAGCCGATGACGATCAGTTGGGACATGGCCGGACCTTTCGCGTTCGGTGTCGGCCCGACAACGTCCAAAGCCCCGCGCGGGTTCACGCAGCCCCGAAACGCAAAGCCCCCGCAGCGGGTGCTGCGGGGGCCTTGCGACGTTGGTGCCCAGAAGAGGACTCGAACCTCCACGCCTTGCGGCACACGGACCTGAACCGTGCGCGTCTACCAATTCCGCCACCTGGGCCGGTGTCGTGAGGCGGGGATGTAGAGGGAGCCGCAGGGACTGTCAACGCCCCTTTCGAAGAAAAATCGCCCGCCCCTGCCGGGGCGCGTTCCGGCCCCGCGCTTGATGATGCGGGGCCGGTTCGCTATTGCGGAAAGGGGCGCGCTGCAGCGTCCGACGGCTGGAGGCGAGGCATGGCAAGGCTGGTCACGATCTATGGCGGCTCGGGATTTGTCGGGCGGCAGATCGCGCGGATCATGGCGGCCGAGGGCTGGCGTGTCCGCGTGGCCGTCCGCCGTCCGCATCTGGCGGGCGCCGTGCGGATGTATGGCGACGTGGGCCAGGTCCAGCCGGTGTCCTGCAACGTGCGCGACGACCTGTCCGTGCGGGCCGCGATGATGGACGCGGATGCGGTCATCAACTGCGTCGGCATCCTGGTCGGCCAGAAGAAGAACACCTTCGAGGCCATCCACCACGAGGCCGCGGGCCGCATCGCCCGCATCTCGGCCGAGCTTGGAGTCGGGCGGCTGGTCCACCTGTCGGCCATCGGCGCCGATCCCGATTCAGACAGCCAGTATGCCCGGACCAAGGGCCTGGGCGAGCAGGCGATCCTGCAGCACCGCCCCGACGCGGTGATCCTGCGTCCGTCCGTGATCTTCGGGCCGGACGATCATTTCTTCAACAAGCTCGGCGGCATGATGCGGCTGGGGCCGGTCGTGCCGCTGCCCGGCGCCAATGCAGAACTGCAGCCCGTCTTCGTCGAGGACGTTGCCCGCGCCGCCATGATGGGCGCGACGGGCGAGGCCGAGCCCGGCATCTATGAACTCGGCGGTCCCGACGTCATGACCATGCGTGAAATCGCGCGGCTGGTGGCCCAGGTCGCCCATCGCCGCCGGTGGATCCTGGGCCTGCCCGGCTTCATGGCCAGCCTGCTGGGCGTGTCCTTTGACGCGCTTCAGACGCTCAGCGGCGGGCTGCTGGTCAACCGCGTGATGACCCGCGACCAGGCGCGGCTGCTGCGACACCCGAACCGGGTGGGGCAGGGGGTCAGGACCTTTGCCGACCTCGGCATCCAGCCTGCGGCGGCGGCGGCCGTGGTGCCGCAATACCTGTGGCGCTTCCGGCCCTCGGGGCAATACACCGCCATCAAGGACTCGGCGAAGAACCTGCGCGCCGACTGATGCAGCAGGACACCATTGTCGCGGCGTTCCTCGGGCTGCTCGAGGGACTGACCGAATTCATCCCCGTCTCCTCGACCGGGCACCTGCTGCTGGCGGGGCATTTCCTCGGTTTCGACAGCCCCGGCCGTGCCTTCGAGGTGCTGATCCAGCTGGGCGCGATCCTGGCCATCCTCGGCATCTATGCCGGGCGGCTTTGGCGCATCTTTTCCAGTGCGCCGCATGATCCGAAGGCCCGGCGCTTCATCATGGCGGTGGGTCTGGCCTTCCTGCCGGCGGCGGTGGTGGGCGTGCTGGCGCATGACATCATAAAGACCGTGCTGTTCGAGACGCCCGCGCTGATCGCCGTCATGCTGATCCTGGGCGGGATCGTCCTGCTGTTCGTGGACCGGATCGCGACCCGCCCCCGCTATGCCGAGGTCGAGGACCTGCCCCTGCGCGTGGCTGCGGGAATCGGGGCGATCCAGTGCCTTGCCATGGTGCCGGGGGTCTCGCGCTCGGGTGCGACCATCGTGGGTGCGCTGCTGATGGGCGCCAGCAAGCGGGCCGCGGCCGAGTTCAGCTTTTTCCTGTCCATGCCGACCATGGCCGGCGCCTTCACCTACGATCTCTACAAGACCGGCGCGGTGCTGGACGCGGCCGCCTGGGTGAATGTCGCTGTGGGTTTCACCTGCGCCTTCGCGGCGGCGGTCTTCGTGGTGAAGTGGCTGCTGAACTATGTCTCGCGCCGGGGCTACGGGCTGTTCGCTTGGTGGCGGATCATCGTGGGAATCGTGGCGCTGCTGGGGCTTAGCGTGGTTGGGTAAGCAAACCTGACCTAAATAAGCGCAGAAAATCTTCTGATTTATCAAGCATCCCGGAGTAAAATTATATATAGGTCAGTATTGCTGACTTTTTGGCTGACAAGCCCTGTTTTAAAGCGGTTCTCGATTGATTCGAGGGACGCAGCGCATGGCCACGCAGACAATGCTGAAATTCGTGACCGTCGATCGGGAGATGCCCGAGAAGCGTGCGGCGGACGAACGCAACACCGACTTCCACGAAATCTACCGCGAGTTCGCGGATGCCAAGGCGAAGGAGCAGGCGAGTCGCTGTTCGCAATGCGGCGTCCCCTACTGCCAGTCGCACTGCCCCCTTCATAACAACATTCCCGACTGGTTGCGCCTGACGGCCGAGGGGCGTTTGCACGAGGCCTACCTGCGGAGCCAGGAAACCAGCGCGCTGCCCGAGATCTGCGGCCGCATCTGCCCGCAGGACCGCCTGTGCGAGGGCAACTGCGTCATCGAGCAGTCGGGCCATGGCACCGTCACCATTGGCGCCATCGAGAAATATATCAACGACACCGCATGGGAGCAGGGCTGGGTCGAGCCGATCCGCCCCCTGGCCGAGCGCCCGGAAAGCGTCGGCATCATCGGCGCGGGGCCTGCGGGCCTGTCGGCGGCGGAACGCCTGCGGCGGCAGGGCTTCCAGGTCACGATCTACGACCGCCACGACCGCGCGGGGGGGCTGATGATCTACGGCATCCCCGGCTTCAAGCTGGAAAAGCCGGTGGTCGAGCGCCGCACCCGCTGGCTGGAAGACGCAGGCGTCGAGTTCGTCCTGAACGCCGACGTGGGCCGCACGATCAGCTTTGACGCGATCCGCGGCAAGCATGACGCGGTGCTGATCGCGACCGGCGTCTACAAGACCCGCGACCTCGGGATCGACAACGCGCCCGAACGCGGCGTGGTCGCGGCGCTGGACTATCTGACCGCCTCGAACCGCATCGACCTGGGCGACGACGTGCCGGACTTCACGGACGGAGAGCTGAACGCCGAAGGCAAGCGCGTCGTCGTCATCGGCGGCGGCGACACGGCCATGGACTGCGTGCGCACCGCGATCCGGCAGGGCGCCACCAGCGTGAAATGCCTTTACCGCCGCGACCGGGCCAACATGCCCGGAAGCCAGCGCGAAGTTCAGAACGCCGAGGAAGAGGGCGTCGAGTTCGTCTGGCTGTCCGCCCCCTCGGCCTTCGCGGGCCATGCCACAGGGATCGCCGCGGCGGAAACCGAGGCGCTGGTGGACAATGCAGGCGGCGACGTGGACGGCGACGGGATCGGCGACAATCCCAAGCTGTCGCCCCGGCACGTCGTCACGGAAACCGACCTCTCGACCGGGCCTGCGGGCGTTGCAGGCCTACGCGTGACGCGGATGCGGCTGGGCGCGCCCGATGTCACCGGCCGGCAGTCGCCGGAAGCCATCGAGGGCGCCGATTACGACGAGCCGGCCGACCTTGTCATCAAGGCGCTGGGCTTCGAGCCCGAGGACATCCCCCGCCTCTGGGGCGTCGAGGGGCTGGAGGTCACGCGCTGGGGCACGATCCGCGCCGATTACCGGACGCACCGCACCAGCCTGCCCGGCGTCTGGGCCGTGGGCGACATCGTGCGGGGCGCGAGCCTCGTCGTCTGGGCGATCCGCGACGGGCGCGAGGCGGCCGAGTCCATTGCCGCCGAACTGGCCGTCGAAACCAGCATCGCGGCGGAGTGAGAGTGATGCACAAGCCATGCACAGGGGATGCACAGCGGATGCATACCGCCACCGCGGCAGAAAATGCTGCGGTGCGGCGCATGGGTCAGGGAATTTGCCTTATCCTGGCGCTGGGCGCGGCCCCCGCCGTGGCCGCCGAATGGAAAGCGCCGCAGGGCTGCCGGCTTGAGATGACGGTCCAGCAGCGGTCCTGCACCGTGGCCCAGCATTACCGCTGCGAGGCGGATGCGCCGGGCGACCAGTGGGTTGCCTATTTCACGCAGGACGGGCTGGTCAGCCAGTCGCGGATCGACGCCGAGACGCGCTGGATGGAAAGCACCGATCTTGTCAGCGGGATCACCGACCGGCTGGACCCTGAGGCGCGCGACCATGCAAGCCTGTCCACGCTGCTGAAGACCGGCAGCGACGACTTCGACTTCTGGACGCAGTCCGACACGGGCGAGCGGCTGCGCCACATCGGCCGCGACGACATGACCGGCACGGTCGAGATCGACGGCGAGACGCTGGACACCACCCGCTTCACCCTGCGGACCTTCGCCGAAACGGGCGAGCTGCTGATCGAGCGCAGCGGCACGCAATTCGTCAGCCGCAGCCTCGGACGCTTCTTCGGCGGCGTCGAGACCTCGACCGACTGGACGGGCGAGACGCAGGAAACCGACGATTCGCCCATGCGCTTCATCCGCCCCGGCGAGCCGGGCTTCGGCTCCACCACGCCCGACTATGACTGCAACATGCAGATGGTCGGCCTGACCTTCCGCATTCCCGCCTGATCCCCATTCCATCCGACGCCGCCCGCGTCGCGCCGCCAAGGAGCCCGACCATGACCCAGGACTGGCAAGCCCAGGAAGAATCCCGCCGCGCCTGGATGGCGGAAAACTCGCTTTACCGTGACGAGGACGAGCATTCCTCCTGCGGGGTGGGGCTGGTCGTCAGCATCGACGGCACCCCCAGCCGCAAGGTCGTGGAAAACGGCATCGACGCGCTGAAGGCGGTCTGGCACCGGGGCGCGGTGGACGCGGACGGCAAGACCGGCGACGGCGCGGGCATCCATGTGCAGATCCCGGTCCCCTTCTTCCACGACCAGGTGCGCAGCACCGGGCATGAACCCGACGCGTCCAAGATGATCGCCGTGGGGCAGGTCTTCCTGCCGCGCACCGACTTCGGCGCGCAGGAACGCTGCCGGACCATCGTGGAAACCGAGGTCCTGCGGATGGGCCATTACATCTACGGCTGGCGGCATGTCCCGGTGAACACGGCGGTCCTGGGCGAAAAGGCCAACGCCACGCGCCCCGAGATCGAGCAGATCCTGATCCGCTGCGAGAAGGACATCGACGAGGAAGCCTTCGAGCGCGAGCTTTACATCATCCGCCGCCGGATCGAGCGCGCGGCGGTCGCGGCCCAGGTCGCGGGGATGTACATCTGCACGCTGTCCTGCCGGTCGATCATCTACAAGGGGATGATGCTGGCCGAGCAGGTCGCCGTCTTCTATCCCGACCTGCAGGACGAGCGGTTCGAATCCGCCTTCGCCATCTATCACCAGCGCTATTCCACCAACACCTTTCCGCAGTGGTGGCTGGCCCAGCCCTTCCGGATGCTGGCGCACAACGGCGAGATCAACACGCTGAAGGGCAACCTCAACTGGCTGAAAAGCCACGAGATCCGCATGGCGTCCTCGACCTTCGGGGACATGGCCGAGGACATCAAGCCGATCGTGCCGGGGGGATCCTCGGATTCGGCGGCGCTGGACGCGGTGTTCGAGGTGATGGTGCGCTCGGGTCGCTCGGCGCCCATGGTCAAGACGATCATGGTGCCCGAGGCCTGGTCGAAGGCCACGACCGACCTGCCCAAGCCCTGGGCGGACATGTATGCCTATTGCAATTCCATCATGGAGCCCTGGGACGGCCCGGCGGCGCTGGCCATGACCGACGGGCGCTGGGTCTGCGGGGGCCTGGACCGCAACGGTCTGCGGCCGATGCGCTATGTGGTGACGGGCGACAACCTGCTGATCGCGGGCTCCGAGGTCGGCATGGTGCCGGTGGATGAGGCTTCCGTGCGCGAAAAGGGCGCGCTGGGGCCGGGGCAGATGATCGCCGTCGATATCGTCGAGGGCCGGCTTTATCACGATGTCGAGCTGAAGGATAAGCTGGCCGCCAGCCAGCCCTTCGGCGACTGGGTGGAAAAGGTCGTCCAGCCCGGCACGATGCTGGAGAACCTGCCCGAGCCCGTCACCTACACCGGCGAGGAACTGCGCCGCCGCCAGATCGCCGCGGGCTACACCGTCGAGGAGATCGAGGCGGTGCTGGCGCCCATGGCCGAGGACGGCAAGGAGGCGCTGGCCTCGATGGGCGACGACACGCCGCCCGCGGTGCTGTCGGCGCAGTATCGGCCGCTGTCGCACTTCTTCCGGCAGAACTTCAGTCAGGTGACGAACCCGCCGATCGACAGCCTGCGCGAGACGCGGGTGATGAGCCTCAAGACCCGCTTCGGCAACCTGAAGAACGTGCTGGATGAATCCTCCAAGCACACCGAGATCACGCTGCTGGAAACGCCCTTCCTCGCGAATGGCGAACTGGCCGAGGTGATCGCCATGTTCGGCGAGGCGGTCACCACCATCGACTGCACCTTCGACGACGGCGCGGGGCCGCACGCGATGGCCGAGGCGCTGGCGCGCATCCGGGGCGAGGCCGAGGATGCCGTCCGGTCTGGCGCGGGGCAGTTGGTTCTGACGGACGAGCACCAGGGGCCGGACCGGATCGGGCTGCCGATGATCCTGGCGACCAGCGCGGTGCATTCCTGGCTGACGCGCAAGGGCCTGCGGACCTTCTGCTCGCTGAACGTACGCTCGGCCGAGTGCATCGACCCGCATTACTTCGCGGTGCTGATCGGCTGCGGGGCGACCACGGTGAACCCCTATCTGGCGCAGGACACCATCGCGGAACGGATCGAGCGGGGGCTGATCAAGGGCGACCTGATCGAGGTCATGCGCAACTACCGCGACGCCATCGACGCGGGCCTGCTGAAGATCATGGCGAAGATGGGGATCTCGGTCCTGTCGTCCTATCGGGGCGGGCTGAACTTCGAGGCCGTGGGCCTCAGCCGCGCGATGGTGGCGGAATACTTCCCCGGAATGCAGAGCCGGATTTCCGGCATCGGCCTGCACGGGCTGCAGCAGAAGCTGGAGGAGATCCACGCCAAGGGCTGGCACGCCCCCGCGGCGGACCTGCTGCCGGTCGGCGGCTTCTACAAGGCGCGGCGGACGGGCGAGAAGCACGCCTGGGAAGCCAGCACCATGCGGCTGCTGCAGCTGGCCTGCGAGAAGGCGTCCTATGAAATCTGGAAGCAGTTCTCGGCGCAGATGAGGGCGAACCCGCCGATCCACATCCGCGACCTGCTGGACATCAAGCCGCTGGGCAAGCCCGTGCCGATCGAGGAGGTCGAGTCGATCACCTCGATCCGCAAGCGCTTCGTGACGCCGGGGATGAGCCTCGGGGCGCTGTCCCCCGAGGCTCACATGACGCTGAACATCGCCATGAACCGGATCGGGGCCAAGTCCGATTCGGGCGAGGGCGGCGAGGACCCGGCGCACAGCCACCCGCTGCCGAATGGCGACAACCCCTGCGCCAAGATCAAGCAGGTGGCCTCGGGCCGCTTCGGCGTCACGGCCGAATACCTGAACGCCTGCGAGGAGCTGGAGATCAAGGTGGCTCAAGGGGCCAAGCCCGGCGAGGGCGGGCAGTTGCCGGGCATGAAGGTGACCGAGCTGATCGCGCGGCTGCGGCATTCGACCAAGGGCGTGACGCTGATCTCGCCCCCGCCGCACCACGACATCTACTCGATCGAGGACCTGGCGCAACTGATCTATGATCTCAAGCAGATCAACCCGCGCGCCAAGATCACCGTCAAGCTGGTCGCGGGCGGCGGCGTCGGCACCATCGCGGCGGGGGTGGCGAAGGCCAAGGCCGACATCATCCTGATCTCGGGCCACAACGGTGGTACGGGGGCATCCCCGGCCACGTCCATCAAGTTCGCGGGGCTTCCGTGGGAGATGGGGCTGACCGAGGCGCACCAGGTTCTCGCCATGAACCGCTTGCGCGACCGCGTCACGCTGCGGACCGATGGCGGCCTGCGGACGGGCCGCGACGTGGTGATGGCCGCGATGATGGGGGCCGAGGAATACGGCATCGGCACCGCCGCGCTGATCGCCATGGGCTGCATCATGGTGCGCCAGTGCCAGTCGAACACCTGCCCGGTCGGCGTCTGCACCCAGGACGAGCGCCTGCGGGCGATGTTCACCGGCAGCGCGGACAAGGTCGTGAACCTCATCACCTTCTACGCGCAGGAGGTGCGCGAGATCCTTGCGTCCATCGGCGCGCGCAGCTTGGACGAGGTGATCGGGCGGGCGGACCTGCTGACGCAGGTGTCGCGCGGCTCGGCCTTCCTGGATGACCTCGACCTGAACCCGCTGCTGATCACCGTCGATGGGTCCGAGAAGATCGTCTATGACCGCTCGAAGCCCCGGAACGCGGTGATGGACACGCTGGATGCGGAAATCCAGCGCGACGCCGCCCGCTTCTTCGAGGACGGCGAGAAGATGCAGCTGTCCTACGCGGTGCGCAACACCCAGCGGACGGTCGGCACGCGGACGTCCTCGCTGATCGTGCAGCGCTACGGGATGCGCAACAAGCTGCAGCCCGACCACCTGACGGTGCGGCTGACAGGGTCCGCCGGGCAGTCCCTGGGGGCCTTTGCGGCGCCGGGGCTGAAGATCGAGGTCTCGGGCGACGCCAACGACTATGTGGGCAAGGGCCTGTCGGGCGGCATCATCGTGGTCAAGCCCGCCATGGGCAGCCCGCTCGAGGCCGCCGACAACGTCATCATCGGCAACACCGTGCTGTATGGCGCGACCGACGGCTGGCTGTTCGCCGCCGGGCGGGCGGGTGAGCGCTTCGCGGTGCGGAACTCGGGCGCTAGGGTGGTGATCGAGGGCTGCGGCACCAACGGTTGCGAATACATGACCGGCGGCGTCGCGGTGATCCTCGGGTCCATCGGCGCGAACTTCGGCGCGGGCATGACGGGGGGCATGGCCTACCTGTACGACCCCGAGGGCGTGGCGCACCGCTATGTCAACGCCGAGACGCTGGTGACCTGCCCGGTCACGGTCGCCCATTGGGAGGCCGAGCTGCGCGGGCTGATCGAGCGCCATGCCGCCGAGACCGGCAGCCGCCGCGCCCGGGACATTCTGGCCGACTGGGAGCGCGAGCAGGCGAACTTCCTGCAGCTCTGCCCGCGCGAGATGCTTCCGCACCTGAAGCACCCGCTGGCCGAGACGGGGGACCTGGCGGCGATCCCGGCCGAGTGAGCGGGAACGCCGGACCGGGGCTCTGCCCCGCTCGGGCCTCCCGGCCCCTGCCTCGCTGGAAACAGTCCACCGGACTGTTTCCCGAGCGCTCGGCAGCCCGGGCTATTTGGACGAAGAAGAACTAGGAAGGGGGCGCGGGGGCGCCCCTTTCCGCATCAAGGGGGGGTGCCGGGGTCGTGCGCGCAGCGGCGTTGCGCAGGCAGGCTTTGTCGCCAATAGTCGCGGTCAAAACAGGGACGGTGGGCGCGACATGCTGGTGATGCTTCGGCCGCGGACGATCTGGATGCTGGCGGGGCTCGTGCTGTTCGTCCTGTTGGTGCGCGAGGTCGGCCATGTGCTTTCGCCCTTTGTCCTAGGCACGGCGCTGGCCTATTTCCTGGACCCTTTGGCCGACCGGCTGGAGCGGCTGGGCATCGGCCGCGCCTGGGCGGTGGCGATCATTGCGCTGGTCGGCCTGTCGGCCATGATCGCGGTCGCGCTGTGGGTGCTGCCCACGCTGATCGCGCAGGTCCGGCAGGCGGTCGAGGCGCTGCCGCGTGCGGTGCGCTCGGGCTTCGACTTCCTGACCGTGCATTTCCCCGAGCTGATGGAGGACGGCGGCTTCCTGCGCCAGTTCATCACCGACCTGTTCGAGCGCATCCGCCTGACGGCGCTGCTGCTGCTGGGCGGCACGGTCAGCACCGTGATCAGCGCGGTGGGCACGATCTTCATCTTCATCGCGACGGCGACCGTCTCGATCTACATGCTGTATGACTGGGACCGGATCCTCCAGGGCGTGAACAAGCGCCTGCCGCCCGAGCAGGCGCCGCTGTTCCGCAGGCTGGCCCGCGACATCGATGACGTGATGACGGGCTTCGTGCGCGGGCAGGTGATCGTGGGGGCGCTGCTCGCGACCTTCTATTCCACGGTCCTGATGGCGCTGGGGCTGAACTATGGCCTGCTGATCGGCATCGCCTCGGGCCTCTTGAACTTCATCCCCTACCTGGGGTCGTTTTCCGGCTTCATCCTGGCGACGGGAGTGGCACTGGTCCAGTTCTGGGGCGACTGGTGGATGGTGGCGCTGGTGGCCTTTGTCTTCGTCTTCGGACAGGTGGCCGAGGGGAACTTCGTCACCCCCCGCATCGTGGGGGATTCCGTCAAGCTGCACCCGGTCTTCCTGCTGCTGTCGCTGGCGGTGGGGGGGACGCTCTTCGGCTTTGCGGGCCTGCTGCTGGCGGTGCCGCTGGGGGCGGCGATCGGGGTCGTCGTGCGCTATTTCGACGCGGAATACCGCGCCAGCATCCGCCGCCGCCGCACGCGGGCGGCGGACCGGCCGCGCGTGGACTGAAGGGCGGCGCATTTCGCTTTTGTTGGTCCATATCGGAGGGCCGGGGTGGAACGGGGCAGGACGCGCGGCGTTGCCCCCGGCAGCTTCCGACAAGTGAAAGGCCGAATCCATGTCCTCGAAGGAAGAAAACGATCCCGTCATCCCGCCGCACCGCGCGGGCTCGATCGAGAACCCCGACCTGCCGCTGAACCCTTATTCCGACGACCAGCAGCCCTGGCCGGGGCTGGCCGAGAAGATGGAGCCCCAGCCCGATCACGGCGAAACCAGCTACAAGGGCAACGGGCGGCTGGCAGGCAAGCGCGCGCTGATCACGGGCGGCGACAGCGGCCTCGGCCGCGCCACCGCCATCGCCTATGCGCGCGAGGGCGCGGACGTGGCGATCTGCTATCACCCGCGCGAGGAAAGCGACGCCGAGACGGTGATCAGGCTGATCGAGGCCGAGGGCCGCCGCGCCGTGGCGCTGCCTGCTGATCTCAAGGACGAGAAGGCCGCGCGCCAGGTCGTGGACGACGCCGTCAAGGCGCTGGGCGGGCTTGAGGTGCTGGTCCTGAACGCCGGGATGCAGCAGGCGCAGAAGTCGATCGCCGACATCACGACCGAGCAGTTCGACGCCACGATGAAGACCAATATCTATGCCCCCTTCTGGATGGCGCAGCAGGCGCTGCCGCATCTGAAGAAGGGCGCCTCCATCATCGTGACCTCCTCGATCAACGCCTATTCGCCCTCGCCCGACATGCTGGACTATGCGATGACCAAGGGCGCCGGGAAGGTCTTTGCCCAGGCGCTGGCCAAGCAGGTCGCGTCCAAGGGCATCCGGGTGAACGCGGTGGCGCCGGGACCGTTCTGGACGCCGCTGCAGGTCTCGGGCGGCCAGCCCAAGGAGGACCTGCCCAAGTTCGGCGCCGACACCGTGCTGGGCCGGGCGGGCCAGCCGGTCGAGATCGCCCCGATCTTTGTGCTGCTGGCCAGCGACGAGGCGAGCTACATCACCGGCGAGGTTTATGCCGCGACCGGCGGGCAGGGCACCGGCTGAGGCGGTGCCTTTTCATTGACGCGACCCTTTGGGGCGGGCACATCCGCCCCAAAGCCGAAGGGATCCGCGCATGACCATCCATCTTCACCGCCACGACCTTCCGGACGGGCTGGATCTCGGCCCGGTCGTGGCCATCGATACCGAGACCATGGGCCTCGACCCCCGCCGCGACCGGCTGTGCCTGGTGCAGATGAGCGCGGGCGACGGCGACGCCCACTTGGTCCAGATCGCCCGCGGCCAGCGCGAGGCGCCGAACCTGACCCGGATGCTGGCCGACGAGGGCACGCTGAAGCTGTTCCACTTCGGCCGCTTCGACATCGCGGCGCTGGAAAACGCCTTTGGCGTCGTCACGCGGCCGGTCTGGTGCACCAAGATCGCATCCAAGATGGTGCGGACCTTCACCGACCGGCACGGGCTGAAATACCTGTTGAACGACCTTGTGGGCGTGGACGTGTCCAAGCAGCAGCAGACCAGCGATTGGGGCGCGGCGGAGCTGACCCCCGCGCAATTGGAATACGCCGCATCCGACGTGCTGCACCTCCATGCGCTGAAGGCCGAACTGGAAAAGCGGCTGGAGCGCGAGGGGCGGACGGCGCTGGCGCAGGCCTGCTTCGACTTCCTGCCTGCGCGGGCGACCCTGGACCTGATGGGCTGGGGCGATGACAACGACATCTTCCACCACTAAGTCCGGCTCATGAGCGAATATGTCAATACCGCCCGCCGCGTGATCCGCTGCGAGGCACAAGGGTTGTCTGAAATCGAGGCCGCGCTGGCCGGCCCCCTGGCCCAGCCTTTCGATGCGGCGGTCAGGCTGATCCTTGAAGCCAAGGGCCGTGTCATTGTGTCCGGTATGGGCAAGTCGGGCCATGTCGGGCGCAAGATCGCGGCGACGCTGGCCTCGACCGGCACGCCCGCGCAGTTCGTCCATCCGGCCGAGGCCAGCCACGGCGACCTTGGCATGGTGACGCGGGGCGATGTGGCGCTGGTCTTGTCCAACAGCGGCGAGACGCCCGAGATCGCGGACATCGTCGCCCATACCCGGCGCTTTTCCATCCCGCTGATCGGGGTGGCGGGGCGCGAGGGCTCGACCCTGCTGCGCCAGTCTGACGTGGCGCTGCTGCTGCCGCAGGCGGCCGAGGCCTGCGGGACGGGGATCGTGCCCACGACCTCGACCACCATGACGCTGGCGCTGGGCGACGCACTGGCCGTCGCGCTGATGGAACACCGCCGCTTCACGCCCGAGCATTTCCGCACCTTCCATCCGGGCGGCAAGCTGGGCGCGCGGCTGGCCCGCGTGGGCGACCTGATGCACGACGACATGCCGCTGGTGGACGTGGACGCGCCCATGGCCGAGGCGCTGCTGACGATCAGCCGCAAGGGCTTCGGCGTGACCGGCGTCACGGATGGGAACGGCCGCTTGGTCGGCATCATCACCGACGGCGACCTGCGGCGGCACATGGAAGGCCTGCTGGACCACAGCGCGGGCGAGGTGATGACGAAAAACCCCCGCACCATCTCGCCCGATGCCTTGGCCGAGGCCGCGCTGGCGCAGATGCAGGACCGCAAGATCACCAGCCTGTTCGCCGTCCAGGACGACAGGCCGCGCGGCATCCTGCACATCCACGACTGCCTGCGGGCCGGGATGGTGTGAGGTGCTGCGCACGAGCATTGTCCGCCTGCTGCGGGTGATCCTGCCGCTGGCGGCGCTGGCGCTGCTGTCGGTCCTGTTCCTGCTTGCGCGCAAGCCCGATCCGCAGGCCGCGATCCCCTATGCCCGCGGCGCGATCGAGGAACTGTCGCGCAGCCCCGGCATCGGCACGCCCGAGTTCACCACCGTCACCGCGGATGGCGCGCAGGTCACGCTGCGGGCGGCGCGCGCGGTTCCGGGCGGGGGCGACAGCGGCACCGCGCGAGACGTGACGCTGGACTGGCGCTTCCGCGACGGGCTGCTGATGCTGGTCACGGCCCCCGGCGCGCAGCTGGAGGGCGACGGCCTGACCCTAGACGGCGGCGTGCGCATGACCCTGTCCACGGGATGGGAGCTGTCCGCCCCCGAGTTGCAGGCCGGGATCAGGGCCGGCGTCGCCACCGCGCCGCGATCCGTCGCCGTCACCGCGCCTTTCGGCGAGCTTCAGGCGGGCGCCATGCGCCTCGGCCCCGGAGAGGGCGGGGGCAAGGTTCTTGAATTGAACGGAGGCGTGCGGCTGCTATACCGCCCCTGAGCGCCGCCGTTTCCCAAGGGAAGAGGAGCCTGACCATGCCGCGATTTCCGATCCTGCCCGGCCTTCTGGCCTTGGGCCTGGCGCTGCCCGCAACGGCCCAGACCGTGGCCTTCGGCGGCATCCAGGCCGACACGGCGGCCTCGGTCGAGGTCACGGCCGAATCGCTGCGCGTGAACCAGGACACGGGCGAGGCGGTCTTCACCGGAAATGTCCTGATCGGTCAGGGCGAGATGCGGCTGTCGGCCGACAGCGTGACCGTCGTCTATGCCGAGGGCGGCACGCAGAGCATCCGTTCGCTGAACGCCACGGGCGGCGTCACGCTGGTCAGCGGCCCCGACGCGGCCGAGGCGGCCGAGGCCGTTTATGACGTGGAAAAGGGCACGGTCGTGCTGACGGGCGATGCCATCGTCACCCGCGAGGGCAGCGTGCTGGCGGGCGACCGGATCGAGGTGAACCTGACGGACGGCACCGCCTCGGTCCAGGGGGGCGTCCGCACCGTCCTGCAGCCGGGCGCCAACTGATGGCCGAGACGCGCGAGGCGGCGCGGCCCCGGGCGGCCGCGCGGGAAGGGCTGGTGGTCGAGGGGCTGCGCAAGTCCTATCGCAACCGCCCCGTGATCCGCGACGTCTCGCTGCGGCTGGCGCGGGGCGAGGTCGTGGCGCTGCTGGGGCCGAACGGCTCGGGCAAGACCACCTGCTTCTACTGCATTGCGGGGCTGGTCATTCCCGACGCGGGCCGCATCGTCATCGACGGGCGGGACGTCAGCGCCTTGCCCATGTTCCGCCGCGCCCAGATGGGCATCGGCTACCTGCCGCAGGAGATGTCGATCTTCCGCGGGCTGACGGTGGAACAGAACATCATGGCCGTCCTCGAGGTCGCGGGCCGCGAGCGCCACCAGAGCCGCGAGCGGCTGGAGGAGCTGCTGGGCGACTTCTCCATCGGCCACCTGCGCCATGCCCCGGCGCTGGCGCTTTCGGGGGGCGAGCGGCGGCGGGTCGAAATCGCGCGCTGCCTGGCCTCGGACCCGGCCTTTCTTCTGCTGGACGAACCCTTCGCGGGGGTCGATCCGATCGCCGTGGGCGAGATCCGGGGCCTTGTCCATGACCTCAAGTCGCGCGGCATCGGCGTGCTGATCACCGACCACAATGTGCGCGAAACGCTCGGGATCGTGGACCGCGCCTATATTCTGCATGATGGCCGTGTGCTGATGTCGGGCACCACCGGCGAGATCGTCCAGGACCCGCGCGTGCGCGAGGTCTACCTGGGCGAAAGCTTCTCGATGGGCTGAGCCCCGCTGATTGACACGGGAGGCAGGCTGTTCCCAAATGAAGAACAGGGGGCCGCTTCAGGCTCTCTTCCCGGCCCGATCCCGTGCCGGCTGGGCGCGGTGGTCAGGGCGGCTTTCGGAAAGGAAAGAATCATGCGCTATCAGATCAGTGGACGGCAGATCGACATCGGCGAGGCGCTGTCCACCCATGTCGAGAACGAGCTGGACGCGACCTTCGAGAAATACGCCCAGCGGCCGACCGACTCCACGGTGATCTTTTCGCGTGATGCCCATCACCTGACCTGCGACGCGGTGGTGCACCTGTCCACCGGGCTGACGGTTCAGGCGAAGGGGCAGGACCCCGACAACATCTATGCGGCCTTCGAGAAATGCCGCGAGAAGATGGACAAGCAGCTGCGCCGCTACAAGCGCCGCCTGAAGGACCATCACAAGGACCGCACCGAGCCTGTTGAATACGGCGCCGCAGCCAGCTATGTGCTGGCCGCCGACGAGGATGAGTGGGAAGACCGGGACGAAGCCGGCCTGCAGCCCATCATTGTCGCCGAGATGGAGACCCGGGTGCCGACCCTGTCGGTGGGCGACGCGGTCATGCAGATGGAGCTTGCGGGCGCGCCGATGCTGGTGTTCCGCAACGAGAAACATGGGGGCGTCAACGTGGTTCACCGCCGCGAGGACGGAAATGTCGGCTGGATCGACCCCCGCAACCTGAGCTGACGCCGCAGCGTTAGCACGATAGCCGGGCAGGTTTCGGCCTGTCCGGTTTTCACGCCGCGGGTCAAGGACGGGCAGGACAGCAGAACATGCGCATCAGCGATATTCTTTCCCCTGCGGCGGTCCGCTCGCAGGCGCAGGTCAGTTCCAAGAAGCGGCTTTTCCACGACCTGGCCGAGATGGCCGCGCAGGCCTATGGCCTGAACGCGGCCACGACGCTGGACGCGCTGCAGGAACGCGAAAGCCTCGGCGCGACGGGCGTGGGCCACGGCGTGGCATTGCCCCATGCCCGCATTCCGGGGCTGGACCGCGTGGCGGGCCTGTTCCTGCGGCTGGAAAAGCCGATGGACTTCGACGCGGTGGACCGCCAGCCGGTGGACCTGGTCTTCGCCCTGCTGGCCCCCGACAGCCCTGGGGTCGAGCATCTCAAGGCCCTTGCCCTCGTCAGCCGCACCCTGCGGGACGGCGACATGCGCACAAAGCTGCGGGCCAACGACGACCCGGTGGCGCTGCACGCGGTGCTGGCGGCGGCGCAGGACACGGCGGCGGTCTGATCCTTCGCGGCACGCCCGGCGCTCAGGTCCTCGGGGGCAGGTAGCCCTCGAAGGTGATGTTGCGGGCGATGCGGCGGGCGGCGGTTTCCTCGGCGGGCGAGCGGATCGTCCAGCAGAGGACCGGCACGCCCTGCGCAGCCAGCCCGGCCACTGCCGGGTTTCCGAGGTCCCGGTGATCGTGCGAGATGAAATCCGCGCCGACCTTCTCGAAATCCTCAAGCCGTGACAGGGCCACCCGGCGCGCCTCGGGGACGCTGGGCCAGTTGTCGCGGTCGAAGCGGCAGCTGGTCAGTCCCACCGTGATGCCGGGGGCAACCGCGCGCACCTCGGCCGCGGCATGGGGATTGAAGGACATCACGGCGAGCGGATGCCCATCCGCCTGCCGGGGCGCGACGACCTCGGCCACCCGGCCCGGCAGTCCGCCCATTCGGGGACCGAGGCTGCCGTCCTGGTCCTTGATCTCGATCAGCACCGGCACCCGGCCTGCGACCATGTCCAGAACCGCCTCCAGCGTGGGAATCTTCTCGTCGGTGCCGAGCAGACGGGTCGACGCGGCGTCGGATGGCGACAAGGCCGAGATCATGGCCTCGCGCCCGGCAAGCCGTCGCAGATCATGGTCGTGAAACACCAGGGGCGTGCTGTCGGCGGCAGGCTGGATGTCCAGCTCGATCCCGTAGCCCTGCGCGACGGCGGCGCGGAAGGCCGCCATCGAGTTCTCGGGCACGCCCGGCCCGTGCAGGCCGCGATGCGCTAGGGGACGGGTCAGGAAATCAGGATGCAGCATGACAGATGTCCGGATGGTGGAACCGCCGGGCCGGGGCACTGCCCCGCTCGGGCCGGGATATTTGTGAGAAGAAGACCGGCAGGTGCCCTCAGCCGGCCACCTGGAAAATCGCCTCGATCTCGACGGCGACGCCGCGCGGCAGGGCGGGGGCGCTGACGGCGGCGCGGGCATGGCGGCCGGCATCGCCGAAGACCTCGACCATCAGATCCGAGCAGCCGTTGATGACCTCGGGCTGGTCGGTGAAGCCGGGGGTCGAGTTCACGAAGCCCGTCAGCTTGACGACCCGCACCACGCGGTCCAGCGAGCCCAGCGCCGCCTGCGCCTGCGCGATCAGCGCCAGGCCGCAGGCCCGCGCGGCGGCCGCGCCCTGGGCCACGTCCATGTCCTCGCCCAGCCGGCCCCGGATCAGCCCCTCGGGCCCGGCAGCGATCTGTCCCGACACGAACAGCATGTCGCCGGCCTGGACGGCGGGAACATAGTTCGCGGCCGGCAGCGGCGCGTCGGGCAGGGTGATGTTCAGCTCGCGCAGGCGGGCAGCGTGGGACATGGCTTCCTCCGGTATGTGGTCGGGCGCCACGCTAGCCGCGCCCCGCCCGGTTTGCCACCCCGCGCCCCTCGGGCCGGACCCAAATATCCCGGGGGAGCCGAAGGCGGGGCAGCGCCCCCATTGTCCGTCACGCCACCATCGCCTCGGCGCGCCTGAGGTCCACGCTGACCAGTTGGCTCACGCCCTGTTCGACCATCGTCACCCCGAACAGCCGGTCCATGCGCGACATGGTCACCGCGTGGTGGGTGATGATCAGGAAGCGCGTGTCGGTGCGCCGCGTCATCTCGTCCAGAAGATCGCAGAAGCGGGCAACGTTGGCGTCGTCCAGGGGGGCGTCCACCTCGTCCAGCACGCAGATGGGGGCGGGCGTGGCCAGAAAGACCGCAAAGATCAGCGCCAGGGCCGTCAGCGTCTGCTCGCCCCCCGACAGAAGGCTGAGCGTGGACAGCTTCTTCCCCGGCGGCTGGGCGAGGATCTCGACCCCGGCCTCCAGCGGGTCGTCCGATTCGACCAGCACCAGCCGCGCCTCGCCCCCGCCGAAGAGATGCGCGAACAGCGTGCCGAAGCTGGCGTTCACCGTGTCGAATGCGGCCAGCAGCCGCTCGCGTCCTTCGCGGTTCAGGCTGCCGATTCCGGTACGCAGCTTGCGGATGGCCTCGGTCAGGTCGTCCTTCTCGGCGGCGAGCTTTTCGCGTTCCTCCTCCAGTTCCCGCTTGTCCTCCTCGGCGCGCAGGTTCACGGCCCCCAGGGCGTCGCGCTGGCTGCGTAGCCGGGCGATTTCCATCTCGAGCTGCGCGGCCGAGGGCAAGGAGTCGGTGGCACCCAGGGTTGCGGCCAGTGCGTCTGGACCAGTGCCGGTGTCCTCTGCGATGCGGGCGCGGGCCTGCGCTTCGGCCTCGCGGGCGGCATCTGTTCTGGCCTCGCGGACGGCGCGGGCCTCGCGGGCATCCGAGGCCGCGCGCTCGGCCTCGCGTTCGGCGGCGGTGGCGTCAAGCAGGGCGGTCTCGGCGGCGCTCAGCGCGGCACGGGCGCGGGACAGGCGGGTCTCGGCCTCGCCCCGGCGTTGCGACAAGGCGGCCCGGCGCTGGTCAAGGGTTGCGGGCACCGCTTCGGCCTCGGCCAGTTCGGCGGCGGTGGCCTGACGGCGCGCAGCCAGTTCGGCGTCACGGGTGCTGGCCTGATCCAGCCGCGCGCGCCAGCCCGGAAGCTCGCGGGCGATCGCCTGCAGGCGGCGGGCGCGGGCCTCGCCGTCGCGGCGCATCTCGTCCCAAGCGGCGCGCTGGGCAAGGGTCGTCGTGCGGGCCGCCTCGACCGAAGTCCGGGTCTGCGAGAGCGCCGCCGCCACGGCCTGACGGTCGGGAAGGGCGGACAGGGCTGCCTCGGCCGCAACCAGGCGACGGGCGGCTTCGGCCGCATCGTCGGCATGGCGGGCGCGTTCGGCATGGGCGGCTTCGGCCCTGGCCGACGCGCGCGACAGGTCGGATTCGGCGCGGGTCGCGCTGCGGGTGGCCTCTGACAGAGCACGTTCGGCGGCGCGGGCCGCGTCGCGAGCGGCGGCCTCGGCGGAGGCAGCCTGTTTCAGCGCGGCGCCGGCAATGTCATGGGCGGCGATGGCTGCGGTGGCGCGGTTGCGGGCCTCGGCGGCCTGAGCCTGCGTGGCCTTGAGGCGGTTCACCTGCTGCAGGTGCAAAGCTGCGGCCGAGGCGGCCTGCCCGGCCGGAAGGGCCAGCCCGTCCCAGCGGACAAGATCGCCCGCCGGGGTGACGAGCCGCTGGCCGGGACCCAGCGCGGGCTGCAACCGGGCGGCCGTCCCCGCGTCCGGAACGACGCCGATCTGGGCCAGCCGTCGGGCAAGGGCGGGGGGCGCCTGCACCTGTGCCGCAAGGGACGCGGCGCCTTCGGGCAGGGCTGGGGTCTGGCCAGGCGCGGGAAGCTCGCGCCACCCGGCGCCCCGCTCGGTCACGGGCAGGCGCAGGTCGTCACCCAGCGCGGCGCCCAAGGCAACCTCGAAACCGGGCGTGACCGTCACGGCATCCAGCACCGCGCCCGCCGTGGAGCGGCCGCGTTCGACAAGGCGGGCCACCGCCCCGCGCTCCGCCTCCAGCACGGCGGCCTCGCCCTCGGCGGTGGCGCGGGCGGCGCGGGCGGTGGTCTCGGCCTCGGCGGCCGTGGCGCGTGCGGTCTCGGCCGCAGAAAGGCGGGTTTCGGCCGTCTCGGTCTGCGCCCGCGCGGCATCCAAGGCGCGTGCCGCGGCCGCCAGCAGGTCCCCGGCTTCGCGCCCGGTTCTTTCGGCAAGCTCGGCTGACGCCACGGCTTCGGTGCGGGCGCGTTCGGCCCGGTCACGCATGGCACGAAGGTCGATGGCGAGCCGCTCCGCCGACTGGTGGTGCGCTTCGAGCCGGGCGGACTCGTCGGTCAGGGCGGACAGCCGCGCCTCGGCATCGCGCAGGGCGGCGCCCGCAGCCTCGGCGGCGCTGGCGGCTGCGGCAAGGCGGTCGTCGTGGCTTGCCTGCGCCCGCTCCAGATCGTCCCGTTCTGCTTCCAGCCGCGCCAGCGTCTCGCCCGCGTCGCGGTTCAGCGCCCACTCGCGCGCGATGTCGCGGTCGAGCTGCGCCATGCGGGCGGCGAGGGCGGCGATGCTGTCGCGCGCGCGGGCCTCGGCCTCGTCCAGCGCCTCGGCCTCGGCGCCCGCGCGGCTGTGCAGGGCGGAGACGATGCTCTCCTCCTCGCGCAAGGCAGGCAGGGCGGCTTCGGCGCGGGTGCGCGCGGCACTGGCGGCGCGGGCGCGGGCTTCGGCCAGAGCGGCTGCGGCGCGGGTGTCGGCCAAGGCGGCAAGGGCGGCTGTCAGGACCGCCTGCGCCTCGGACCAGCGGCGCCAGACCAGCGCCCCCTCGGCCCGGCGCAGCGCCGCGCCGATCTCGCGATAGCGGGCGGCGGTGCGGGCCTGCCGGGACAGCGCGGCGGCCTGCGAGGCGAGCTGTTCCAGCCGATCATCCACGCGCGACAGGTTCTGCTCGGCCCCGTTCAGGCGCAACTCGGCCTCGTGTCGTCGCTGGTAAAGGCCGCCGATGCCCGCCGCGTCCTCAAGCACCCGCCTGCGCGCCTTGGGACGTGCGTTGATCAGTTCGGAAATCTGCCCCTGACGGACCAGCGCGGGCGACTGCGCCCCGGTCGAGGCATCCGCGAACAGCATCTGCACGTCGCGCGCCCGCACCTCGCGCCCGTTGATGCGATAGGCCGAGCCTGCTTCGCGCGTGATCCGCCGCGTGACCTCCAGCGCATCCGTGTCGTTGAAGCCCACGGGCGCGCGGCGGGCGCGGTTGTCCAGGGCCAGCGTCACCTCGGCCTGTCCCTTGGCAGGACGGCGGGTGGTGCCGGCGAAAATCACGTCCTCCATCCCTTCGCCGCGCATGGCGGTGGGGCGGCTTTCGCCCATCACCCAGCGCAGGGCTTCCAGCAGGTTCGACTTGCCGCAGCCGTTCGGGCCGACGACGCCCGTCAGCCCGTCGCGGATGACCAGCTCGGTCGGGTCCACGAAGCTCTTGAAGCCGGAAAGGCGAAGGCGGTCGAACTGCAAGGCGGCTCCGTAAACGTCGGGCGCGATTCAACCCCTGCGCGCGGGCAAGTCAACGCGGCAGCGGTCTTTCCGCCGCGTGACGGCGAGAGGCTTCCAAAGCGGCAGGCCCATGCTAACGATGGCGCATGGTTCCGGCGCTTGTCACCATCCTGGGCTTCCAGCTTGTCGGAGAGATCGCCTCTCGCGGTCTCCACCTGCCGCTGCCGGGGCCGGTCGTGGGGCTGGTGCTGCTGCTTGCGGCCATGCGGCTGCGCCCGGAGCTGGCCGACTGGCTGCGGCCGGTGGGACAGGGGGTGCTGGCGCATCTGTCGCTGTTCTTCGTGCCGGCGGGCGTCGGCATCGTCGCGCATCTGCCCTTGCTGCGGCACCAGGGGCTGGCGCTGCTGGCGGCCATTGTCGTCTCGACGGTGCTGGCGCTGGTCGCGGGGGCGGCGGTCTTCACGCTGGTCGCCCGCTGGACGGGGTCCGAGGAGTGATGAGCGCCGATCCTGCCCTGATCTGGGCCTATCTTTCGCAGGGGCCGCTGCTGTGGCTCACGGCGACGCTGGCCGCCTATGCGCTGGGGGCCGCCGTCTTCCGCCTGTCACGGGGGCAGAGCTGGGCCAATCCGGTGCTGATCTCGGTCCTCCTGCTGGGGCTGCTGCTGACGGCGACCGGCACGCCTTATGCGACCTATTTCGAGGGCGCGCAGTTCGTCCATTTCATGCTGGGTCCGGCCACGGTCTGCCTGGCCCTGCCGATGCAGGACAACCTGCCCCGGATGCGGGCGGCGGCGCTGCCGATCGTCGCGGGGCTGGTCGCGGGATCGGTGGTGGCGGTCGTCTCGGCCTTGGCCATTGCGCGGCTCTTCGGTCTGGGGGACGAGGTCATGGCCTCGCTTGCGCCCAAGTCCGCGACGGCGCCCGTCGCCATCGGCATTGCCGAGAACCTGGGGGGACAGCCCACACTGGCGGCGGTGCTGGTGCTGCTGACGGGGATCTGCGGGGCCATCGTGGTGACGCCGCTGTTCAACGCGCTGGGTCTGCGCGACTGGCGCGCGAGGGGACTGGCGGTGGGCACGGCCGCGCATGGGATCGGCACGGCCCGCGCCTTCCAGGTCAACCCCACGGCCGGAGCCTTCGCCGGCATCGGCATGGGGCTGAACGCCATCCTGACGGCGCTGATCGCGCCGCTTGTCCTGCGGCTGTTCGGCTGAAACGCAAAAGGCCGCCCCAAGGGGCGGCCCGTGATGCAGTGGACGGATGCCTCAGGCGGCCTCGGCCTCTTCCGCGGCCATGCGGCGCTCACTTTCCTCGCGCGACAGGGCAACCGAGGTGCGCACGCCCTTGGTCACGAATTCGACCAGGCCCTTCACCACCCGCTCGTTCGGGTCGATGCCGGCGCAGCTCAGCACCTCGCGCCCGTCACGCGACCGCGCCCAGCGGGCAATCTGCTCGGCGCCGTTGCCGTATTTCTTGTCGTCCGCGATGGCGTCATCCAGCGCGGCCAGCACGACCGCCGCGAAAAGCTTGCGCGCCCGCTGCCCTTGTTCGAAGTTGAATGCCGAGCCGTCCACAAAATCACGCATGAAGTCTTTCCATTCCTGTCACCCCACAACGAGGGAAAAGGGGCTCGCCGCAGGCCCCGTGTTATCTGCCCTGAAGGGTGTCGCGTAGCAGTATATGCCCCGGCACCGATTCGTTATCCCCTTGCCCGCATTGCGGCCATGCGCCGCACGCAAACCGCGCATGAGCCAAGTTTATCAAGGCTTATGCGACGCCGATGTGGCAGCTATTCCGCAAAGCCTGCTTGACAACCCCCGGAGACCGCTTGGGTTGCGGGAAAACACATCAAAAAATGTCTATGAGCGGACGGCCGCCCTGCTGGCAAGGATGACACCGCCGATCACCAGGGCGCCTGCCATCAGCTCGACCGGATGGGGCCTTTCGCCCAGCAGCGCCCAGGACGACGCGACGCCGACAATAGGAACCAGCATCGACCAGGGCGCGACCTCGCTGGCAGGATAGCGCGAGATCAGCGTGTTCCAGATGCCGTAGCCGATGAACGAGGCGAAGACGACGACATAAAGCAGCCCGAGGTTGGCGGGCATAGCCCCGGCGGTGAAGGCGCCGCTCAGGGCAGGGACGATCTGCGGTCCTTCCATCATCAGCGACAGTGCGAACAGCGGGATCGGCGGGACGATCGACATCCACATCGTCATGTGCAGGGGCTTCGGCGGCATCGCCAGCCGCGAGCAGATGTTGCCGATAGCCCAGCCGAAGGCGCCCATCAGCGTCAGCAGCACCGGCAGCAGCGCCGCCGACTGCGCGCGGGTGGCCCCGATGATCGCCAGCCCCAGCACGGCCAGGCCGATCCCTGCCAGCCGCAGGGGCGTCAGCCGCTCGCCCAGGAAACCCGCGGCCAGAAGGATGGTGAAGGGCGCCGAGGCCTGCAGCACCAGCGAGGCCAGCCCCGCCGGCATTCCCGCCGCCATGCCGAGGTAAAGGAAGGCGAACTGCATGACGCCCACGCCCATGGCGCCACCGATCAGCCAGCGCAGCGGCACCTGCGGGAAAGGCACGAACAGCATCGCGGGAATGGCCAGCAGGACGAAGCGCAGCGTGGCCGCCAGGATCGGCGGGTAATGGGTCAGCAGCAGCGCCGTCGCCGGGAAGTTCAGCCCCCATAACACCGGCACAAGCAGGACCAGCCCGCGATCGCCCCCCTGCATCCGCCGCCTCGCATCTTGAAATCGCCGCACTGGAGCCGATCCATGCGCCGCCCGCAAGCCTCAGCCGAAAAGGCTCAACTGTTCGGGCCAGGGCCCCTGCGGCAGGGGGCAGAGGCCGGAGAGCGTGATCCCCAGCAGGCGCACGCCGCGCGGGTCCGGCAGCACCTGCGGCAGCAGCGCGGTGGCCTGCGCCAGCAGCTCGGCCTGCGACATCACGGGGCCGGGCTGGCTGTGGGCGCGGGTGACGGTCCGGAAGTCGGTGTATTTCGCCTTCAACGTCACCGTCCGCCCCGAAATCCCGCGCGGGCTAGCGTGGCGCCAGACCTTCTCGGCCAGGGGCGCCAGCGCCTCGGCGGCGGCATCGAGGTCGTGGATGTCGGTCATGAAGGTCGTCTCGGCCCCGACCGACTTGCGCTCGCGGTCGGGGCGGACCTCGCGGTGGTCGATCCCGCGCGAGATGTTCCAGTAATACTGCCCGGCCTTGCCGAAGCGGGCGGTCAGGAACTTGAGGCTCTGGCGACGCAGGTCGGCGCCGGTGCGGATGCCGTGGCGTTCCATCTTGGCGGCCGTTGCGGGGCCGATCCCGTGGAAGCGGCCGATGGGCAGGGTCAGGACGAAGTCGGGGCCGGCTTCGGGCGGGATCACGAACATCCCGTCGGGCTTGCGCTGGTCCGAGGCGAGCTTGGCCAGGAACTTGTTGTAGCTGACCCCGGCCGAGGCGGTCAGCCCCGTTTCCGCCCGGATCAACGCGCGGATTTCCCTGGCGATCCCGGTGGCGGTGCGGCCTTCCAGGTGATCGGTCAGGTCCAGATAGGCCTCGTCCAAGGACAGCGGCTCGATCAGCGGGGTGAAGCGGGCGAAGATGTCGCGGATCTGGGCGCTGACGGCGCGATAGACCTCGAACCGGCCCTTGACGAAGATGAGGTCGGGGCAGAGGCGTTTCGCCCGCACCGACGGCATGGCCGAGCGCACCCCATAGGGCCGCGCCTCGTAGCTGGCCGCCGCCACGACGCCGCGCAGGGATGAGCCGCCGACTGCCACGGGCTTGCCGCGCAGGTCCGGGTTGTCGCGCTGCTCGACGCTGGCGAAGAAGGCGTCCATGTCGACATGGACGATGCGGCGGATGCGATGGGGCGTGTCGGGGGTCATGGTGCCGACGCGCCCGCAGGGTGCGTGGTCTCCACGCGCCGGGGCCGGGAGGGTGCGTGCCGGGCACGCACCCTACGGCGTGGCTTGTGCCCGCTCATCGATCGCCGAGATCGCCGCATCGTTGGCGGTCAGCGGGCCGTCCATGCGGTCGAAGCGCAGATGCGCGATGGCCCGGCCGCCGGACTGGGTGAACAAGGTTCCCGCCTCGCGCCCGTCGGCCATCAGGATGGGAGTGCCGACCGGGGCCTCGCCGTTGATGGCGACCGTGACGAGGCCCTTCCGAAGCTCGGTCTTGTGCTTCATCCGGGCAGTGACCTCCTGCCCGACATAGCAGCCCTTGCGGAAATCGACGCCGTGCAGGCGCTCGAACCCGGCTTCGAGGATGAAGGTCTCGTTCGGGATCAGTTCGACCAGCGTCTCGGGAATGGTGTGGGCAACGCGAATGGCGTCCCAGTCGGTGCCGTCGTCGCCTTCCGTTGCGCCGTAAAGCCGCCAGCCGAGCGCGGGGTGGCGCGGGTCGGGTATCGCGCCCTCGGGTGCGGGGCCGGTGCCGCGCGTCACCTGCAGGTCGGTCGGCGCAAGCTCGACCGCCGCGCGCAGCTTGTACATCGACAGCCGTCGCAGCAGGTCGTCCGCCAGCCGCGCGTCCACGTCGATCAGCAGCGCCTCGCCGTCCGGCACGACCAGGAAATCCGCCAAGTACTTGCCCTGGGCCGTCAGCAGCGCAGCCCAGACGGGCGCGCGGGTCACGTCATTGGTGACCAGCCCCTGCAGGAAGTCCATGCGGTCGGCCCCGCCGACCCGGATGATCCGTCGCATCAATCGCCCCCGAACTGCAATCTGACCAGCGCCGCATAGGCGCCGTTCGCCGCCATAAGCTGGTCATGGTTGCCCTGTTCGACAACCCGCCCCGCCTCGATCACCACGATCCGGTCGGCCGCGCGGATGGTGGACAGCCGGTGCGCGATCACCAGCGTCGTGCGCCCCTGGCTGAGTTCATCCAGCGCCTGCTGCACCAGCCGTTCCGAGGCGGCATCCAAGGCACTCGTCGCCTCGTCCAGCAGCAGCACTGGCGCGTCGCGCAGAAGCGCGCGGGCGATGGCTGTGCGCTGGCGCTGGCCCCCTGACAGGGCCGAGCCGCGCGGACCCACGCGGGTGTCGAGGCCCTGGGGCAGCTCGTCGGCGAAATCCGCCACATGGGCCGCGACCACGGCGGCGCGCAGGCGGTCTTCCGGGACGGGATGGCCCAGCGTGATGTTCTCGCGCAGCGTCTCGTCGAACAGCGCGGCTTCCTGGCTGACGGTCGAGAACTGGTCGCGCAAGGTGGGCAGGGTGAAGTCCCGCACCGGTACGCCGCCCAGGGTGACGGCGCCCGCATCGGGGTCCACCATCCGCGTCAGCAGGTTGAAGACGGTGGACTTGCCCGCGCCCGAGGGGCCGACCAGCGCGGTGGTCCGGCCCGCCTCGGCGGTGAATGTCAGGCCGCGCAGGACCGGGTGGCCGCCATAGGAAAGATGCACGTCCTCAAGCCGGATGGTCGTGTCGGGCGGCGGCTCGCTGCGCGGCCCCGAACGGATCGTCGGATGGGTGTCGAAGATCGCGTAGATCCGTTCCAGCGAGGTCGCCGCCGTCTGCCAGCCCCCGGCCAGCCCGCCCAGGCGCCGCAGCGGCTGGAAGGCCAGCGCCAGCGCCGTGAAGAAGGACATGAAGTCGCCCACCGTCCGCTCGCCGCTGGTGACCTGCGCGCCGCCCAGGGCCAGGACGCCCAGAAAGCCCAGGCCGGTCACGATGTCGATCAGGGCAGGGACAAGCGCACCCACCGCGCTGACCTTGGTTTCCGAGCGCTGGATGTCGGTCACGATGCGGCGGAAGGTGGCGGTCTGGTACTCCTCCATCCGGTACAGGCGGACCGCGCGGATGCCGTGCAGCACCTCGTCCAGCCGGGTCGCGCGGGTCGAAGCGAAGTTACGGTTCTGCCGCATCTTGCGCCGGATGTATCGCTGGACGAAGCCCGTGGGCAGGATCAGCAGCGGTGCCCCCACCAAGGCCGCGGCCGTCCACCAGGGATCGGTGGCCAGCGCCACGCCGAACAGCGCCACCAGCGAGATCGCGTCGCGCCCCGCCCCCGTGATGAAGGTCGTCCAGATGGACCGGATCGCCAGCGTGTCGCCCTGGATGCGCTCGATCAGTGCGCCGGGCGGGTTTTCCTGGAAGAAGTCGCCGTCCAGCGTCATGATGTGGGATAACAGATCCGCCTGCATCCGGGTGGCCACGCCCTGCTGGACCGATGTCAGGATCGCGCGGGTGACGACGTAAGTGACGGCGCGGATCAGGAACAGGCCGAAGATCGCGCCTCCGACCCACCAGATCGCGCTTTCGTCGCGGCCCACGAAGACCCGGTCGAACAGCGGCTTCAGCATCCAGCTGAGCAGCGCCAGCGTCGAGCCCTCGATCACCATCAGCACCGTGGCGAAACCCATGCGCGGCCAGTAGGGGCGCAGGTAATCCCGCCAGAGCCTGCGGAACAGGCCGCGGTGTCGGTCAGCGCGTGAGGGCATCGGGCACTCCTGGTTCAGGGCGGGATAGCCGCGCCGGGAAGGGGGGGCAAGGCCGGGGCAGTCAGGGCGTTCCCGCTCGGCCCTCGCGGAATCTCGGCGGGGAAAGCCGTCGGGTCAGGACGAAATGCGGCGTGGCGTCGGCGGATCGGCGGCCGGGCTGGACGGCAGGGCCGGGCGGTTCTACCCATGCCGGGCCTGTCCATTTCCCGAGGTCTTTCATGAGCTTTGCCGCCGGTCGCCCCGTGCTTGCCATTCCCGGTCCCTCGCCCGTGCCCGACCGGGTGCTGCGGGCGATGCACCGCCCCTCGCCCGACATCTACGGGGGCGAGCTGGTCGAGCTCAACCTGCGCGTCATGGCGGACCTCAAGCGTCTGGCGGGGACGACGCAGCATGTCGCGGCCTATATCGGCAACGGCCATGCCGCCTGGGAGGCCGCGAACATCAACCTGTTCGCGCCGGGCGACCGGGCGCTGGTGCTGGTATCGGGGCATTTCGGTAGCGCCTGGGCGAACACGGCCGAGGCGATGGGCGTGCAGGTCGAGCGCATCGAATCCGCCCCCTTCACCGCGGTCGATCCCCAGCGCCTGCGCGACCGGCTGGCCGCTGACACCGCGGGCGAGATCCGGGCCGTGCTGGTCTGCCAGGTGGACACGGCCAGTTCGGTCCGCAGCGACATCCCCGCCCTGCGGGAGGCCATGGGCGACCACCCGGCGGCGCTGGCGGTGGATGCCATCGCCTCGCTGGGCTGCGAGCCGATGCAGATGGACGACTGGGGCGTGGACGTGCTGGTCTCGGCCAGCCAGAAGGGACTGATGGTGCCGCCGGGCCTGGGCTTCGTCTGGTATTCCGAAAAGGTCGCCGCGGGCCGTGGCGCGGCCACGCCCTATTGGGACTGGCGCCCCCGCAGCGGCCCCGAGGAACTGTGGCGCTATTGGGGCGGCACGCCTCCGGTCCAGCACATCTACGGGCTGGCCGAGGCACTGGCGATGCTGCTGGACGAGGAAGGGCTGGAGGCCGCCTGGGCGCGGCACGAGGGGCTGGCCGCCGCCACCTGGGCCGCGCTGGACGCCTGGGGCGCAGGTGGGCAGGGGCCTCGGGCGCTGGTTGCCGATCCGGCGGCGCGGGCGCGGTCGGTCACGGCCGTCCACCTGCCCGGTGCCGAGCGGCTGCGGGCCTGGACCGAAAACGCCGCCGGGCTGACGCTGGGCATCGGCCTGGGCGCGCCCGAGCCTTCGGATGCGCTGCGGATCGCGCATATGGGCCACATCGCCGCGCCGATGCACCTGGGCACGCTTGCCACGGTCGAGGCAGGAATGGCGGCGCTGGACCTGCCCCATGCGCCGGGCGGCACCGGCGCCGCCGCGGCCGAGATCGCCCGCCGCGCCGCGCGCTGAGGGGCGCCCGCCTGCGTCGAGGAAAACCGGACTTTCCCCTTCAAGGAAACGCGGGGCTGCCTCAGCCCCGCCGCAGTGCCCGGAAGGCCGCCGAGGCGATCAGCCCGGCGGCCATGGCGATGGCCAGCGACATCAGCCCGTACCAGAAGGGCTGCTGGATCGCGAGCCGGTAGAGCCAGCGTTCCAGCCCCACCTTCTGCACCCGGATGGGCACCGTGTCGCTGTCGATCACCTGGCCTTCGCGCAAAAGGAAGATGCGGGCGCGATAGTCGCCCTCGACCAGGTTCGAGGGCAGCTGCACGTCGGCCCGGAACAGCGTGTCTTCGAGGATATGCACGGCGCCCTCGTCCACCCGGTAGCGGCCCGACTCGGTGCGCAGGCGCAGCAACGCCTCGGTGAAGGGGGTGGTGTCCTCGACGTCGAGGCCGCCCGACAGCGCCCGGATGGCAAGCGGCGGCGAGATCCGGTGGCGCACGTCCTCGGCGGGCTCCAGCATGTCCTTCAGCGGTGCGCTGGTGGCCACCACGTAGAAGTCGGGGGCGGCGCCGATGCGGACCCCCTGCGTGTTCACCCAGATTCCCCCGACCCGGTCCTTGCGGCGCACGGTGACGGTCTGCGAGGGGCCTTCCACCGTGACGATGATGCCAGGCGGGGCCGCCGGCGCGGGCTGGTCGCGGCGGATGGCGCCGTAGATCAGGATCTCGGACCCGGTGAAGGTGGCCGTGATCGCCACCTCGTCGCGGGACAATCCGCTGACCAGCCGCTCGGGCGTAGGGGTTTCTGGCGCCGGCACCGCGGGGCCACGCTGCAGGGGCACGCCGGACTGCGTGACCGGGGGGGGCGCGGGCGCCGTCTGGCCTGCCGCCGCCAGGGGCAGCAGCGCGGCAAGGGCGGCCGCTGTGATCCACCCGCGCATGCTCAGCCCGCCGCGAGCGAGAAAAGGTCGTCCGGCCGCAGCACCAGATCCAAGGCCAGCCGGCCGCAGACCGCAAGCACCAGCAGGGCCAGCAGAACCCGCAGCTGTTCCGCCCGCAGCTTCGCGCCCCAGTGGGTGCCGATCTGCGCGCCGACGACTCCGCCCACGATCAGCAGAACCGCCAGCATGATGTCCACGGTGTTGGAACTGACCGCGTGCATCAGCGTGGTGAAGGCGCTGACCGCCGCGATCTGGAACAGCGAGGTGCCGATCACGACCTTGGTCGGCATCCCCAGCAGGTAGATCATCGCGGGCACCATGATGAATCCGCCGCCGACGCCCATCACGGCGGCCAGCACGCCGACCGCCAGCCCGACCAGCAGGGGCGGGATGACGCTGATGTAAAGCCCCGAGGCACGGAACTTCATCTTCCAGGGCAGGCGGTGGACCCAGCTGTGCTCGTGCAGCCGCCGCTTGGGCGGCGCGGCCGAGCGCGAGGCGATCAGCGCGCCCAGGCTTTCACGCAGCATGGTCAGGCCGATCAGGCCGAGAAACACGACATAGCTGAGCTGGACCACCAGCTCGACCTGCCCCACCCGCTGCAGCAGGTTGAAGACGCCGACGCCCAGCGCTGAGCCAGCGATGCCGCCGGCCAGCAGCACCAGCCCCATGCGGATGTCCACCGTCTTGCGCCGCAGATGCGCCAGCACGCCGGAAAAGGACGAGGCCACGACCTGGTTGGCGCCGGTGGCCACCGCGATCGCGGGCGGGATGCCGATGAAGAACAGAAGCGGCGTGATCAGGAAGCCGCCGCCCACGCCGAACAGCCCGCTCATCAGCCCGACGATGCCGCCCAGCGCGACCAAGGTAAAGGCATTCACCGAAACTTCGGCGATCGGAAGGAAGATCTGCATGGCTGCCCGGCTTTTGGGCCATCCTGATATCCCAAGGGGCGGGCGTCAAACAGCGATTCGGCCGACTTGCGCGTCAAGGCTGCGCGAGGCTAATCAGGATGCGGCCATTCGGGGGCACAGCATGCCGTCCCCGCGTCAGGGAAAGCGATGCGCATACTCATCACGAACGACGACGGCATCAACGCGCCGGGACTCGAGGCGCTGGCCGAAATCGCGGCCGAGCTTGCCGGACCCGGGGGCGAGGTCTGGACGGTGGCCCCCGCCTTCGAGCAATCGGGCGTGGGCCATTGCATCAGCTATGCCCATCCGACCCTGATCGCGGAATTGTCGCCCCGGCGCTGGGCGGCCGAGGGCAGCCCGGCCGACTGCGTGCTGGCGGGTCTGGGGGACATCCTGTCGGACCGCAGGCCGGACTTGGTGCTCTCGGGCGTGAACCGGGGCAACAACGCGGGCGAGAACGTGATGTATTCGGGCACCATCGGCGGCGCGATGGAAGGGGCGCTGCAGGGCGTCCGCTCGATCGCGCTGTCGCAATACCTGGGGCTGGGCACCGCGCGGCTGGACGATCCCTTCGAGGCCGCGCGCCTCCACGGTTCCCGCGTGATCCGGGCGCTGCTCGATCATGCCGACTGGGCCGAGGGCGAGGACTATCCCCTGTTCTACAACGTCAACTTCCCGCCCTGCTCGGCGGCCGAGGTCCGGGGCACCCGTGTCACGCCTCAGGGACGGCGCGAGGGGGTGGGCTTCGGAGTCAAGGCGCAGGTCGCCCCCAACGGGCGGCGCTTCCTGTGGATCGCGGGCGGGTCCCAGCAGGCGCCCGGCGGCACGGGCAGCGATGTCGAGGCCCTGCGCGCCAACCACATCGCCGTGACCCCCATGCGCCCCGACCTGACCTGCCGCGCGACGACCGAGCGGCTGGCCGCGGTGCTGGACGAGGGCTGAGCCATGGCCCCCGCGCCTCCGCCCGACGACCCCGGGGACGGCCCTGCCGAGCGGCAGATGCGCTTTCTCTTCGCCCTGCGCTCGCACGGGGTGACGGACCCGCGTGTCCTGGCCGCGATGGAGCGGATCGACCGCGGCGCCTTCGTGCGCGGCCATTTCGAGGACCGCGCCTACGACGACACACCCCTGCCCATTGCCTGCGGGCAGACGATCAGCCAGCCCTCGGTCGTGGGGCTGATGACGCAGGCGCTGAACGTGGGCCCGCGTGACGTGGTGCTCGAGATCGGGACGGGCTCGGGCTATCAGGCGGCTGTCCTGTCGCTGCTCTGCCGCCGCGTGATGACCGTGGACCGCCACCGCCGCCTGGTGATCGAGGCCGAGGAGGTGTTCCGCCGTCTTGGCCTGACAAACATCACGGCGCGGGTGGCGGACGGGTCCTTCGGACTGCCCGAGCAGGCGCCCTTCGACCGCATCATGGTGACGGCGGCGGCCGAGGACCCTCCGGGACCGCTGTTGTCGCAACTGAAGGTCGGCGGTATCATGGTGGTGCCGGTCGGACAGTCGGACGCGGTGCAGACGCTGATCCGCGTGACGCGGACCGAGACGGGCTTCGCTTATGACGAGATGCGGCAGGTGCGGTTCGTGCCGCTGGTCGAGGGGTTGGGACAGACATGACCCCCGGCAGGGACGATGAGGACGGGCAGATGGTCATTTCAGTGACGGCACGGGCGGGGACCCGCGCGGGTTTCGGTCGGAATGCGGGGCAGGTCGCGGCCTGCGGGCTGGTGCTGGTCCTGGCGGGCTGCGTCCAGCCGGGCGCGGCACCGGGGGCGCCGGGGCAGCCCGGGTCCGCCGCAGCGCCGGGTCAGGTTGCGGCTGCGGGGCAACCGGCGGCAGGAGGGGCAGGAACCGTGAGCATGGGTCCGTTCAGGATCCCGCAGATCCGCTGGCCTCTGGGCGCCGGCGCTGGTGCAGGTCCGGCCCAAGGAGGGGCTGCGGGCGCCACGCCGCAGGTGACGGACCCCTTCGCAGGGCAGGGCGTCCGCAAGCCCTCGGTCGCGGATGCGACACCCGCGCGCGCCGCGACGCCGGCCGCAAGTTCGCAGACCACGGCGGCCGTGGTCACCGCGCCCGGCGTCGGGTCGCCCACGCCCCGGCCGCCGTCCTCCGGGCAGCCCTTGCCGCGCGAGGAAACCAAGCCCGCCAGCGCCCCGACGAAGACGGCGGATGCGCCGAACCTGGGCAGCACGCGGACCGCGGCCTCGGGCAGCGGCAAGTTCGCCATGCCGGCCAACGGCTCGATCATGCGGGCCTACAAGAAAGGCACGAACGAGGGCATCGACATCTCGGCCCCTCCGGGTTCGCCCGTGAAGGCGGCGGGTGGCGGGACTGTGGCGGCGGTGACGCGCGACACCGACGGGGTGCCCATCGTGGTCGTGCGGCACGACGACGGGCTGATGACGGTCTATGCGGGCGTGGACAAGCTGTCGGTTGCCAAGGGCGACGCCGTCAAGCGCGGCCAGAGCATCGGCGCTGCCCGCAGCAGCGGCGTCCTGCATTTCGAGGTCCGCGACGGCTTCGACAGCGTCGATCCCGAGGGCTACCTGTAGGGCCTTCCGCAGCCTCGGCTGAAAGGGCAGGGAAGAAGCCGCCGATCCTGGCTTCTTCCACCGAGTGTGACATGCGCTGATCGGATGCCTGCGGCCCGGTTGGCGTTCTGCACCCCCTTGCCTTGGCCCTGCTTGGCAGGGGGGCACGTCCTCCGATGACTGAAGTATCGGCCCCCCATGCGTAATGCGGGATAACTGGGCACGAGTTACGGTTGTGTAGAAGGGACTGGTGCCTGCGGCTGCCCGTACCTGCGTCCGCCCTCTTGTCCTCGCCTGCCGACGCACCTGTGTGCCAAGCTGCTGACGCAGCGGGCACGGGCGCAGCGGACGGGAAAGGAACAGCCTCATCCAAGGTGCCTTTCCTCACCCGCTGCCATGAGGGTCAGGCGGGGCGGCGGACCAGTGCTTCGGTCAACGCGACCACGATCTCGCCGCGGATCATGCCGCGGAGGTTGTCGTCCAAGCGGCGCTGCATCTCGGCCTCGAACTCCTCGCGCACGACCTCGCGCAGCAGGGCACGCAGCGGGTTTTCCTCGGCCATGGGAATTGCAGAGGCGGGGGCCGCAGCTGCAACGGCAGCCGCCGGAGCCATGTTCTGCGGGCAGCGTTCCGCCGCGCCTGCCATCACGGGCTCGGCATGCAGGGGCGAGACGACGCCGGTCGGGTAGGCATGCATGGTCGTTTCCTTGTTCGAAGGGCTGGGAAGGTCATGAGGGTTGCTGTCGCGGGCGCTGAAGCCTTGCGCCGCAGGAGAGCCGCTTCCGGCATCCAGCACCGACTGCGCATCGGGGCCGGTGGTCACCACCGGCGCCGTGTCAGACGCTACCGCGATTTCATCGAGGGAAGGGTCGGCCGCAGCCTGTCCGGCGCTTGATGCCGCTTCCTCGGGCGGGGCGGCTGCAGGCCGAGGCGCTGCAATCTCCTGGGACAGGCGCAGGGACCCGGCCGCATGGCCGGTCGCCTCTGCCGTGGCGATCATCGCCTCCGGCTTCAGGCGCAGCGGTGCCTGGCCAAGGTCGGTGGCGAGGTGCCGGATCATGCCGGGAAGCGCAACGGGATCGGCCTCCGACAAGGCCGCCGTCCGGTCGCTGCCCACAAACGGAGCCTTGGCGGATCGGGCACAGCCGAGGCTTGTCGCACAGGGCAGGGCGCCGTCCCGCGCAAAGGGTGCGCCGCTCATCCGGACGCCCTCGCCCCTCGCGCCGGGTGTCGCATTGTCGCTGGCGATCAGCCGGCGGATCGAGGCGAGCACGTCGCCCGTGTCGACAGGCGCAGGCTCGAACAGGCAAGCCGCCCCGGTCATGCCACTGCCCCCGGAAGGGAGGCGAGGCGCCTAGTTGCCGCCCGGCTGCTTGCCGATCGCGCGCAGGACGCGGTCGAGGCTTTCGCCCTGGCTGCTGGTGTAGGGCGCGTCGCGGACCGCGCTGTAATAGGCCGATGGATCATAGGTGGGTATCCCCAACTGCAGCTCTGCTACCGTCAGCAAACCCATAGCGGCCAATAATTGATAATGTGCTAACTGCAGGTTGGATTCCGCCGTGATCAGGTCAACCTGCGCTTCCAGAAGCTCCTGTTCGGCATCCAGCACGTCCAGCGTGGTGCGCGCGCCCAGCGTGGCTTCCTCGCGCACGCCCTCATAAGCCTCGCGCGCGGCCACGATCTGTTCCTCGATGGCCCCGATCTGGGCGCGGGCCACGTCGATGTTGGCCCAGGCGGTCCCGACCGACTGCTCGACCTGCCGCGCCGTGTCCAGCAGCGCCGAGCGCGCCGAATCACGGCGCGCCATTGCCTGGCGGTGGACTGCGGGAAGGCGCCCGCCGGAATAGATCGTCTGGCTTGCCTGCACCCCCGCCCGCAGCGTGGTGGTGTTTTCCTGTCCCGACGAGCCCAGCAGTGTCCGCCCCGGCGCACGCGTGGTCCCAAGCCCCAGCGAGCCCGTCAGCTGGGGGCGGCGCTCGGCCTGCGCAGCGGCCACGGACAGTTCCGCCGCCGCCACGGTGCGCTGCGACTGGCGGACCGCCGGATGGGTGCGGCGCGCCGTCTCGCGTGCCAGCTCCAGCGACTCAGGGCGCCGCGGCAGGGGCGGGGGCGCGTCCAGGTCATCGGGGAAGCGCCCGACGGCGGCCCGGTAGTTTTCGCGCGCGACCTCGAGCTGACCTTCCGCCGAGGCCAGCCCGGCCCGGCTGGAGGCCAGCTGGGCCTCGGCCAGCGCCACGTCGGTCGAGGTGATCTCGCCCACGTCGAATCGGTCCTGCGCCGCCTGTCGTTCGCGCGTCAGAAGCTGGACCGAGCTGCCTTGCAGGGCCACCTGCTGCTCGGCGCTGCGGACATCCAGAAAGGCCTGCACTGCGGTCAGCAGCACGTCCTGCTCGACCGAAACCAGCGATTCCCGCGTGGCGAGCACCTGTTCCTTGGCGATGTCGATCGCCAGCTGGCCCCGGCCCCAGTCGTAAAGCGTCATCTGCCCGACCAACTCCAGCGTGGTCGAGACGGCCTCGATCCCGTCCACCTGCTGGAAGTTGTGAGAGGCGGCCCATTGGACCACGGGGCGCAGCGTGGACATGGCCTGGGCCACGTCCTCGTCGGCGGCCCGCAGAAGCGCGCGGTTCTGATCCAGAAGGGCCGAGTTGCGATAAGCCGCGACAAGCGTATCGGCCAGCGATTCGGCCCAGGCCGGCGCGCTGGACAGCGCCGTTCCCAGGGTCAGCGCGGCGACAAGAAGACGGCGCCGGATCACAGCGTGAACTCGCGGACGCGGCGGAAGCCCGGCAGGACAGGCGCCCCGGCGTTGAAGGCGTAGCGCCATGTGATCACCCCGTCGAGCTTGACCCCGCTGCGCACGACCCCCACGGTCGCGTCGAGGAACAGGGCGATGATGCGGCCGCCTTCGGCCAGTTGTCCGGCCAGCGACTCGGGCAGTTCCTCGATGGCGCCCTCGATCAGGATGGCGTCGTAAGGAGCCTCGGCCTTGTGCCCGGCGGCGAGCGGCCCCTGCACGACCGCCACGTTGTCGGCCCCGATCCCGGCCAGCCTGCGCGTCGCTTCGGCGGCCATCTCGGCATCCTCCTCGACGGCGACGACGGCCTGGGCCAGCCGTCCCAGCACCGCGGCCGTATAGCCGTAGCCCGCCGCCAGGTTCAGGACCAGCTCGGTCGGCTGAAGGTCCAGCGCGTCGATCATCTTGGCGATGGTGCGGGGCTCCAGGACGACCCGGCCCCGCGCGATCTCGATGTTCTCGCCGACATAGGCCACGTCGCGGCGGCTGTCGGGCACGAACTCCTCGCGCGGGATCTCGAGCATCGCGGCAATGACGTTGTACTTGGTGACATCGTTCGGGCGGACCTGGGTGTCCACCATCATCGTTCGGCGTTCCTGGTAGTCGATCATGGCGGCAATCCGGCGTTGCTTTTGCCCGATCTTTGGCACGATTGCCCGCGCGGAGCAACGCCGCTGGAGGCCGCACCCGGCACAGATCGCCGTTTCAACTTCCGCGATTCCCCTGCAGGATGCGGCAGACTTGCCACGCCGGAGCCCACCTTGACCCAGCGCCAGACTGCCCGCATCGCCATCGTGACAGTGTCAGACCGCGCCAGCCGCGGCGAATACGAGGACCGCGGCGGCCCCGCTGCCGAAGCCTGGCTGCGCGAGGTCGTGACCTCGCCGGTCGAGATCGCGCGCCACATCATCCCCGACGGCCGCGAGGGGGTCGCCGCGACCCTGCGCCGCCTGGCCGAGGGTGAAGGCGCCGACCTGATCCTTGTCACCGGCGGCACCGGCCCGGCCCCCCGCGACGAGACGCCCGAGGCGCTGGCCGATGTCATCGAGAAGGAACTGCCCGGCTTCGGCGAGGAGATGCGCCGCGCGAGCCTGGCCGAGGGCGTACCGACCGCGATCCTGTCGCGCCAGACGGCGGGCATCCGCGGTGCCTGCCTGATGATCCTTCTGCCCGGCAAGCCCGCCGCCATCGCCACCTGCCTCGACGCGGTCTTCGCGGCGGTGCCCTATTGCCTGGACCTGATCGGCGCCGGGCGCATCGAGACGAACCCCGCGCGGGTCACGGCCTTCCGGCCCCAAGGGTGAACCGGCGGCAGCAAGGCGGCCAGGACGGCTGGCAGAGCCCGGGCACCGAGCGTCCCTGGCGTCGGCTGCCGCGCCCTCGCTTCCGTCTGCCGGGGCCGGGTTCGCTGGCCGGCATCGTGGCGCTGGTGCTGGACTGCCCTTGGCGAGCTTCCTCTGCATCGTGGCGGGGATCGTTCCTGCCGTGCCTGCCGCCGCATGGGCCGGGACGCTTGCCGATGTCGTGCGGCTGATCGCATTGCTGTCCATCGTCTTCTGGCACGCTGCGGCGGTCTGGACGGTCCTTCTTGCAGCCGTGGGTCTCTGGGCCCTGTCCCGCTAGGCCCCGGCTTCCGACCCCGCCCGCAGCAGCGTGACCAGCGTGTCGCCGTAGCGGCGCTGGTCAATGGGGGTCAGTTCCAGCGGGGGAAGGGGGGCGGTGTCCTCCTCCCACACCACCATGGCCTCAGGGGCGAGCCAGCCGCCGGCCAGCGCCGAGGCCAGCGCCGCCTCGCCCAGCCGCTGGCCATAGGGCGGGTCGAGGAACACCAGATCGTAGCCCGCGCCCCGGTTCGGGCCCAGGTTGGTGGCGTCGCGCCGCCAGATGTCGGTCACGCCCATCGCGCGGGCCTTTTCCACGTTCGCCCGCAGCAGCGCACGGGCGGCCGCGCCCTCGTCCACGAAGGCCACGCGGCCTGCGCCCCGCGACAGGGCCTCGAGCCCCAGCGCCCCGGTCCCGGCAAAAAGGTCAAGCACCCGCGCACCCTCGATGGGAAAGCCGTGGCTGTTCAGCAGCAGGTTGAAGACTGCCTCGCGCACCCGGTCGGTCGTGGGGCGCAGATGGGCGGCGGGATCGCCTGCGCCGACCTCGGCCAGTTTCAGCCCGCGCAGGCGGCCGCCGACGATTCGCATGGAAGCTCTCCTGTGACGATGCGGCGCGGGACCGCCGTGGTTGCAGACGGCTTTCCCTTTCCCGTGAAAAATGGCAAGCGCCCCCTTGCGGAGTTGAAAGGCTATAGATGCAGATCGAGGAAACTGCCCTGCCGGGCGTGCTGATCCTGACGCCGGCGCGGCATGGCGATGCGCGCGGCTTCTTCTCGGAAAGCTGGAACCGGCGCACGCTGGAAGAGGCAGGGGTGCACCTGCCCCCATTCGTGCAGGACAACCACTCGCTGTCTGCCAAGGCGGGCACGCTGCGGGGACTGCATTATCAGGCGCCGCCGCACGAGCAGGGCAAGCTGGTGCGCTGCGGGCGCGGCGCGCTTTACGACGTGGCCGTGGACGGGCGGCGTGGCAGCCCGACCTATGGGCAGTGGGTGGGTGTGGAACTCAGCTTCGAGAACGGACGCCAGCTCTGGGTGCCGCCGGGCTTCCTGCACGGCTTTGTCACGCGCGAGGACGACACCGAGGTCGTCTACAAATGCACGGGCTTTTACGACAAGGCCGCCGACGGGGCGGTGCGCTGGGACAGCCTCGGCATCGACTGGGGCGTGGCCGATCCGGTCCTGTCCGACAAGGACAAGACGGCCGTGCCCTTCGCTGACTGGCAATCCCCCTTCGAGGCGTGAGATGAAGATACTGGTGACGGGCGGCGCGGGCTTCATCGGCTCGGCGGTGGTGCGGCTGGCGGTTTCGCGCGGGCACGAGGTGGTCAACCTCGACGCGCTGACCTATGCGGCGAACTTGGAAAACGTGGCGGGCGTGGCGGAAAGCCCGCGCTACGCCTTTGAGCAGGCCGACATCCGCGACCGCGCGGCGCTGGACCGGGTGTTTGGCAAGCACAAGCCCGATGCGGTGATGCATCTGGCGGCGGAAAGCCACGTGGACCGCTCGATCGACGGCCCTGGCGCCTTTATCGAGACCAACGTCACCGGCACCTACAACCTGCTGGAAGCGGCGCGGGCCTTCTGGACGGGGCAGGACAGGCCCGAGGGCTTCCGCTTCCACCACATCTCGACCGACGAGGTCTTCGGCAGCCTGGGCGAGACCGGGCAGTTCACCGAGGACACGCCCTACGATCCGCGCTCGCCCTATTCGGCGTCAAAGGCCGCATCCGACCATCTGGTCCGCGCCTGGCACGAGACCTACGGTCTGCCGGTGGTGCTGACGAACTGCTCGAACAACTACGGCCCTTTCCACTTCCCGGAAAAGCTGGTGCCGGTGGTGATCCTCAATGCCCTGCACGGGCGCGAGATCCCGGTCTATGGTGACGGCGGCAACGTGCGCGACTGGCTGTATGTCGAGGATCACGCCGACGCCCTGCTCTTGTGCCTTGAAAAGGGCGAGGTCGGCCGCAGCTACAACATCGGCGGCGAGAACGAGGCCCGCAACATCGACCTCGTGCGCACGATCTGCGCGCATCTGGACGAGATGCGGCCCGAGGGCGCACCGCATGACCGGCTGATCCGCTTCGTGACCGACCGGCCCGGCCACGACCGGCGCTATGCGATCGACCCCACGCGCATCCGCACCGAACTGGGCTGGCGCCCCTCGGTCACGGTCGAGGAAGGCCTGAAGCGCACCGTCGCCTGGTACCTCGACAACGAGGCCTGGTGGCGCCCGCTTCTCGATCGCGAGGGCGTGGGCCGGCGCCTGGGCACGGCCTGAGGATGCGCGCCCGCAGGGATCTCGGGGCCGGGCCGGGGCCCCGGCGCCCTCGGAGGCAGGGCTGATGGCGGGCCGCCGCTCGCTCTTCCTGCACGTCGGGCTGCCCCATTGCGGATCGTCAGCGCTGCAGGACTGGGCCGGCACGAACCGCGCGTTGCTGGCCGCGCAGGGGCTGTGCTGGCCCGAGACCGACGATTGCGGCCTGATGGCCGCGCGCCACCGCTGGCTTGTCTCGGCGCTGCGGCACGGGCCGGACGAACGGCTGCCCGCCGTGCTGGCACAGGCCGGCGGCGACGTCCTCATCTCGGCCGAGGGGCTGACGCTGCATTTCCACGACTTCGCGCCCGAACATCTGGCCTGGTTCCGCGAGGAAACGGAAGGCTGGGACGTGCGGCTGATCCTGATGACGCGCGACCTGTCGGGCTGGCAGCGGTCCATGTGGAAGCAGTGCATGATCAACCCGCCCGAGGACGGCATGGACTTCGCACTGGACCTGGACATGGCCGACTTCGCCGCGCGGCCAAGGGTGCAGAAGCTGACCGACCTCAAGGGGTTGCGGCGCGATCTCGCGGCGGGCTTCGGCGCGCGCGACCTGATCGAGCTGTCCGCGCAGGACAACTGGATGCCGAAGCTCGCGCGCGTGATCGACATCGACGCGACCGGGGCGACGGTGCCCGAGCGGCGGCATGAATCCATCGCGGACTCGGTCGTCCCCGCGGTTCTGAGGATCAACGCCCTGGGTGCGCAGGGCGGCCCGCGCGACGCGCTGCTGGCGCTGATGCAGGACACGCTGGACACCCGCAACGACACGCTGCGCGAGATTGCGCGCCGGCAGGCCGCGCAGCCCGATCCCCGGAGCGGGACGCTGGCGGCGCTGCTGGACGAGCTGGAAGCCGAAAGCCGCGCCGATCCCACGACCGCCTGGCTGTTCCAGGCGATGGCCGAGCAACTCGAACGCCGCAAGCAGGAGGGCACGACATGACGGATCTTCTGATCTTCGGGCGGAGGGGCCAGGTGGCGCTGGAACTGGCGCGGCTGGTTCCGGGGGCGCGGTTCCTGGGGCGCGATGAGGCCGACCTGACCGATCCCGCCGCCTGCGCCGCGCGGATCGGCGCGATGCGCCCCGCGGCTGTCATCAATGCGGCCGCCTACACGGCGGTGGACCGGGCCGAGAGCGACGCCGACGCCGCCCGGCTGGTCAATGCCGAGGCACCGGGCGCCATGGCCCGTGCCTGCGCCGAGCTGGGCATCCCCTTCCTCCATGTCTCGACCGACTATGTCTTCGACGGCTCGGGCGAGGCGCCGCGCGCCGAGGAGGCGCCGACCGGACCCTTGGGCGTCTACGGGCAGACCAAGCTGGACGGCGAGCGCGCCATTGCCGCCGCGGGCGGGCAATGGGCGGTGATGCGGACCTCCTGGGTGTTCTCGGCGCATGGGGCGAACTTCGTGAAGACCATGCGCCGGCTCGGGGCCGAGCGCGAGCGGCTGACGGTCGTGGCCGACCAGGTCGGGGGTCCGACGCCCGCCGCCGACATCGCGGCGGCGCTGCTGGTCATGGCACGGGCGATGATCGCGGACCCCGCGAAGGGCGGCCTTTATCACTTCGCAGGCAGCCCCGACACCAGCTGGGCCGGCTTCGCGCGCGAGATCTTCGCCCGCTCCGGCCTGTCGCCGCAGGTCGAGGACATCCCGACCAGCGCCTATCCCACACCCGCACGACGGCCGCTGAACTCGCGCCTCGACTGCACCGCCATTTCCCGCGACTTCGGCCTTGCGCGCCCCGACTGGCGCGCAGGGCTGGACCGCGTCATTCAGGAGCTTTCCGCATGAGCAGCCGCAAGGGCATCATCCTGGCCGGCGGGTCGGGCACCCGCCTTTACCCGATCACGCTTGGCGTCTCGAAGCAGCTTCTGCCGGTTTATGACAAGCCGATGATCTATTATCCGCTGTCGGTGCTGATGCTGACCGGCATCCGCGAGATCGCCATCATCACCACGCCCGACGACCAGGCGCAGTTCCAGCGCCTGCTGGGGGACGGCAGCCAGTGGGGGATCGCGCTCACCTGGATCGTCCAGTCCCGGCCCGAGGGGCTGGCGCAGGCCTATATCCTGGCCGAGGAGTTCCTGGCCGGGGCCCCTTCGGCGATGGTGCTGGGCGACAACATCTTCTACGGCCACGGGCTGACCGAGCTGCTGGCGGCCGCGGACGGGCGGGAAGACGCGACCGTCTTCGGCTATCACGTGGCCGACCCCGAGCGCTACGGCGTAGTCGCCTTCGACGACGGCGGCCGGGCCGTGCAGATCATCGAAAAGCCCGCCGTGCCGCCCTCGAACTACGCGGTGACGGGGCTCTACTTCCTCGACGCCGACGCGCCACGCCGCGCGCGCGAGGTCCAGCCCTCGGAGCGGGGCGAGCTCGAGATCACCACGCTTCTGGAAACCTACCTGCACGAGGGCCGCCTGACGGTCGAGCGCATGGGCCGGGGCTTTGCCTGGCTCGACACCGGCACCCACGGCAGCCTGCTGGACGCGGGCAACTTCGTGCGCACCCTGGAAAAGCGCCAGGGGATGCAGTCCGGCAGCCCCGACGAAGCCGCCTTCCAGCAGGGCTGGATCAGCGATGTCCAGCTGCGGCGGCAGGCCCAGAGGTTCGGCAAGACCGACTACGGACGCTACCTCGCAAGGCTGCTGGATTGAGGGCCGCCTGAAAGCGTGAGATTGCGACCGGAACAGGCCCGGCCTGCATCTTCTGTCCGGAAATGTCCTCCGTGATCGTCGTATACGACGATGGAGGTGGGAAACTCCCGGTCCGGCGGGTGACGCAAGCGCGCCCTCAGTCCGGCACCAGCATGTAGCCCATCCCGCGCACCGTCTGCAGATAGCGCGGCTCGCGCGGGTCGGGCTCGATCTTCCGGCGCAGCCGGGTGATCTGCACGTCGATGGCGCGGTCCGAGTTCTCGCCCGTGTCGTCCGGCTCGCGCCCCAGTTCCTCGATCAGGGTGGGGCGGTCCACGGCCTCGCCGGGCGTCTCGGCCAACCGCCGCATCAGGGTCTGCTCGCTGCCGGTCAGGCGGATGGGCGTGTCGCCGTTCCAAAGCTCGCCCTTTGCCGTGTCGAAGCGCATGGGCCCCAGCGTCAGGAACTTGGGGCCGCGGTTTTCCACCGTGGGCATCCGGCGCAGGATCGCGGCGATGCGCAGCAGAAGCTCGCGCGGCTCGAAGGGCTTGGGCAGGTAGTCGTCGGCCCCGGCCTCGAGCCCGGTGATCCGGTCGTCGGTATCGCCCTTGGCCGTCAGCAGCAGGATCGGCGTCTGGCCGTGGCGCCGCAGCGCGCGGGTCAGCGCGATGCCGTCCTCGCCCGGCATCATCACGTCCAGCACGATCAGGTCGAATTCCAGCCCCGCCAGCAGCCGGCGGGCCTGCGCGGCGTCCTTGGCCGTGGTGACGTAATAGCCGTTGCGGGCCAGGAAGCGGCGCAGCAGCGTGCGGATGCGCTCGTCATCATCGACAATCAGCAGGTGCGTCTCGGGCACGCTCATCCGGCGGACCCCGCACGGCGGGCGCTCAGCCGCTGGTCCGGCGCCTCGCGCAGCGCGCGGAACTGCGCGAGCATCTCGCCATCCATCATCGCCTCCAGAACCTGCCGGAAGCCCGCCACCGCCTGTGGCCCGGCCGCGCGATAGGCGGCGCGGACGCGCGCGCGCTGGGCCTCGGACAGGCGGCGTTCCAGCGCCACGCCCTTTTCGGTCAGATACAACTGCCGCTCGCGCCGGTCGCGGCGGCCGACGCGGCTGTCCACCAGCCCGTCCTCGATCAGCGTTCGCAGCACGCGGTTCAGGGACTGCTTGGTGACGCCCAGCACCGCCAGCAGCGCCGTCACCGTCAGCCCCGGATCGCGGGTGATGAAATGCAGCGCCCGGTGATGCGCACGGCCATAGCCGATCTCTTCCAGGATCAGGTCGGGGTCGGCGGTGAAGGCGCGATAGGCAAAATACATCGCCTCGATCCCCCGCCGGATCTGCTCGTCGGTGAGGAACAGCAGGCTTTCGCCGCCGGGAATGGGATGGGGGTCGTTTCTCATTCCGGATTGCCGCATCCTTGTTGCCGAAGGTCTGCCCAAGGATAGGGCAGCCTTGTTGACTTTCCAAGAATCAATCTCTACGCCTTGCCTTCGACGCAACTTTCCGCCGCGTGCGCAGGGTCGCGCGAAACATTCCGAAAAGAACGGGGGTCATGGGGATCATGGCAGGCAGCTACGAAGACCGCAACGGCAAGATCTGGATGGACGGGGAGCTGGTCGACTGGCGCGACGCCAAGGTCCATGTCCTGACCCATGCGCTGCATTATGCCAGCGCCGTCTTCGAGGGCGAGCGCTGCTATGACGGCAAGATCTTCAAGTCGCGCCAGCATTCCGAGCGCCTGCTGAAATCGGGCGAGCTGATCGACATGGAGATTCCCTGGACGGCCGAGCAGATCTGCGAGGCCAAGCGTCAGGTGCTTGACGCCAACGGCTTCACCAACGCTTATCTGCGCGCCATTGCCTTCCGCGGCGCCGGTCCCGACATGGGGGTTGCCGCCAGCCACAACCCGGTCCGCCTGGCGATCTGCACCTGGGAATGGGGCAGCTACTATGGGGATGCCAAGTGGCAGGGCGCCAAGCTGGACATCTCGAAATGGAAGCGCCCGAGCCCCGAGACGATCCCGGCAGCGGCCAAGGCGGCGGGCCTTTACATGATCTGCACCATGTCCAAGCACGCGGCCGAGAAGAAGGGCTGCTCGGACGCGCTGTTCATGGACTATCGCGGCTATGTGGCCGAGGCGACCGGCGCCAACGTCTTCTTCGTGAAGGACGGGGAGATCCATACGCCGCTGGCCGACGCCTTCCTGAACGGCATCACCCGCCAGACCATCATCCAGATGTGCAAGGACCAGGGCATGGCGGTGCATGAGCGCCACATCCTGCCCGCGGAGGTCGAGGGCTTCCAGGAGTGCTTCCTGACCGGCTCGGCGGCCGAAGTGACCCCGGTCGCCCAGATCGGCGAGAACTGGCACTTCCAGGTCGGCGCGACGACGCGAAAGATCGCCGAGGATTACGAGGCGCTGGTGCGGGCCTGATTTCTAGCCGGGTCCCTGTTTTCTGAAACGTGCGACCGCTCGGGAACGCCGCAGCGGTCGCACGCAGATAGGGCATGCAGGTACCATATCTGATCCCGGGCTAGCTTTCCTGATCGCAGGTGAAATTCAGACCTACACGCTCTGGGTCTTCGGAAGTGAACTGTGCAACGGAGACGCCTGCGACCGTACCCGCTTGCGCCAAGCTGATTCCATCCCCTGCGCCTGCGAATATTGCTTGAGTTACTCCTCCCCGGCTGATGACGAGGCGCACGTTGTTCGCGGTGGTGCCTTGCTGCACGCCGACGGTGAAGCCGCCGCAAATCTGCGCCCCTCCTCCGATCGGCATCATCAAGGCGGGTCTTGAGGTCGCTCCGGTTCGTTCGAGATCAAGGGTGCGCATCTGGGCGACGAGATTGGCATTGCGGCTTGCGGCCGACACTATCTCCGGCGCCACTGTCCGCAGCTCCGTGACAAGACGGGCCGCGTCCTGCTGCAATGCCATCAACTCTGCAGTGTCCGGATTGCTTCCCAGGTTCTCCAAGCGTGTGCGCAGCTCTTGCACGCCTTGGCTGATGCCATCCGTGCGATCAATCAGCAACGCCTGCTGGGCCTCTGCGATTTTCTCGGCCTGATCAGGGAATACAATGTCTATGCCGCGGTCGATCGCGTTGCCGGCCAGTGCCCCTATGACCATCAGTATGGTGCCGATTATGACCTTGCCGCGCCGGGAGTTCTCGAATTGCTCAAAGTTGTCCCGCCATCCTCTCATGCGGGACTTCTTGCGCTCGGGGGCGCTGGCTCCATCCACCATACTACACCTGAGATCCCGTTCTCGATTTTGTGATCACTAGCATCGCTGTGGGGTTGTCGCAACGCCACGTTGCCAAGGACGTACCGGACCTCTACATGCCGCCCATGCTGGACAATCGCCCCCAACTGCCGCCCGAAATCGCCCGCCGCCGGACCTTCGCGATCATCGCGCACCCCGACGCCGGCAAGACCACGCTGACCGAGAAGTTCCTGCTGTTCGGGGGCGCGATCCAGATGGCGGGCCAGGTCCGCGCCAAGGGCGAGGCCCGGCGGACGCGCTCGGACTTCATGAAGATGGAGCAGGACCGGGGGATTTCCGTGTCTGCATCCGCCATGAGCTTCGACTTCGGGCAGTACCGCTTCAACCTCGTGGACACGCCCGGCCACTCGGACTTTTCCGAAGACACCTATCGCACGCTGACCGCCGTCGACGCCGCGATCATGGTGATCGACGGGGCCAAGGGCGTCGAAAGCCAGACCCGGAAGCTGTTCGAGGTTTGCCGGATGCGCGACCTGCCGATCCTGACCTTCTGCAACAAGATGGACCGGGAAAGCCGCGACACCTTCGAGATCATCGACGAGATCCAGGAAAACCTGGCCATCGACGTGGCACCGGCAAGCTGGCCCATCGGCTCGGGCCGCGACTTCCTAGGCACCTATGACCTGCTGCACGACCGGCTGGAACTGATGGACCGCGCCGACCGCAACCGGGTAGCCAAGTCGATCAAGATCTCCGGTCTCGACGATCCGAAGCTGGCCGGGCATGTGCCCGCCGACCTGCTGGAAAAGCTGCGGGAAGAGGTCGAGATGGCGCGGGAGCTTCTGCCCGCCTTCGACCGCAAGTCCTTCCTGGAAGGGCACATGACCCCGATCTGGTTCGGCAGCGCCATCAACAGCTTCGGCGTCAAGGAGCTGATGGTGGGGATCGGCGAGTTCGGGCCGCAGCCCCAGCCGCAAAACGCCGCCGAGCGCGAGATCGCCCCCGAGGAGGAGAAGGTCGCGGGCTTCGTCTTCAAGGTGCAGGCCAACATGGACCCCAAGCACCGCGACCGCGTGGCCTTCGTGCGCCTCGCCTCTGGGCATTTTGAACGTGGCATGAAGTTGCTGCATGTCCGGTCGAAGAAGCCGATGGCGGTGTCGAACCCGGTGCTGTTCCTCGCCGCCGACCGGGAACTGGCCGAGGAGGCCTGGGCGGGCGACATCATCGGCATCCCGAACCACGGCCAGCTGCGCATCGGCGACGCGCTGACCGAGGGCGAGGCGCTGCGCTTCACCGGTATCCCCTCCTTCGCGCCGGAACTGCTGCAGACGGTGCGGGCGGGCGACCCGATGAAGGCCAAGCATTTGGAAAAGGCGCTGATGCAGTTCGCGGAAGAAGGCGCGGCCAAGGTCTTCCGGCCGATGATCGGCTCGGGCTTCATCGTGGGCGTCGTGGGCGCGCTGCAGTTCGACGTGCTGGCGAGCCGCATCGAACAGGAATACGGGCTGCCCGTGCGCTTCGAATCCTCGCAGTTCACCTCGGCCCGCTGGCTGTCGGGGCCGAAGGACGCGGTCGAGAAGTTCGCGCAGACGAACAAGCAGCACATGGCCACCGACAATGACGGCGATCTGGTGTACCTGACCCGGCTGCAGTGGGACATCGACCGGGTCCAGCGCGACCATCCCGAGCTCAAGCTGACCGCGACCAAGGAAATGATGGTCTGATTGCCCCGCAAGAGGCTGATCAGCCTCTCGCAGGGGCCTTGCCCCGGTGCCCCACGCGGGCTGCCAGAGGCCTGATCGCTCTCCGGTTCCTATGCGCTCAGCCGGGCCGCGATGCGGCTCCAGAGAGCTGTTGTCTGTGTTCGGCCTGTAACCCTTACAGGCCCTGATAAGGCCAATTCGGACGGGGCAGGGGAATCACTGCGACGGTTGCGCCGCCCGTTCCGCCGCCGTGCCTGTCGCGGGAGCGGTTGTCTCGACCTGGCCCGGCGGTCCAGCCTCTTCCTGTTCGGCGCGCCCGAACACCATCATGAGCACGACCATCAGGATGAACCCTCCGGGGATGAGGGCGTAAAGCAGCGAACGCGGCATCCCGCGCGAGGGTTTGGGTTCCAGCGCCATCGATTGTCCCCTTCTTCGATCTCCTCCCTACAACATGCAGAAGAGGGAGAAGTTTCCCGAAGAGTGATGCGGCACCGCTCCTGTTGCGACGGCGCTGAGGGTGGCAGGAGGCTTTTGCCTGCGGGCACGTCCGGGGTCTGACAGGTGGTTCCTGTAGTCACGGGGGCTCTCCCGGAAGGGTCCCTCTGCGTCTCAAGCACGCGGCAGTTCGAGCTGTCGGGGAACCTGATCGAGCAGGAGCACAGCCCACCTCAGCACTTGAGTTGCTGCAGTCCAATTTGTCCTGTCAACTGCAGTTCGGGAAGCTGCGCTGCGGAACTAGAAGATCCTTTCCGAGATGATCCGCGCGATCTCGACGATGTTGGTCCGGCCCGTGAATTCGAATTTGACCTTGCCCAGAGCGGAAAAGTAGATCTCAAGCTCCGAGTCGATGTCGAGTGTTCCTGACGTTTCCACGGAATATGCAACTATGTTCTTGTACGGAAGCGAGGTGTAGTCCTTCTTGCTTCCGGTGAAGCCCTGCACGTTGACGGCGATGATCCGCTTATTCGTGAAAACAACCCCGTCCCTCATGGACCGGTAGGAGGAAACGATCGTTTCCCCCGGAATGAGAAGGTCGTTCACCTTCATTCCATATTCAGGATCCTGCTTCATCTTGAAGAAGGACTTGTTGTTGAAATCAATCATTCCTGCCTCCTGTGCCAGTCAGGCTATGGCACAGGAGTTAAGGAACAACTAACGTCCGGAAGAGGGAGCGGAATCCTGCTCCCTTGTCCTGTCGTTCCCGCCAGTCTTACCCCACCGTCAGGTCCATCGTCACCTCGGCATTCAGGACCTTGCTGACCGGGCAGCCCGCCTTCGCGGCCTCGGCGGCCTGCCGGATTGCCGACTCATCGCCCTGGCCCGAAACGCGGGCGGTCAGGTGGGCCTTCGTGATGGTGAAGCCGTCGCCCTGCTTCTCGATCGTCACCGCCGAAGAGCTTTCGATGCGCGCGTCCCTGACCCCCGCCTTTTCCAACTGCCCCGACAGCGCCATGCTGAAGCAGGCGGCGTGGGCGGCGCCGATCAGTTCCTCGGGGTTGGTGCCGGGCTGATCCTCGAAGCGGGTGTTGAAGCCATAGGGCAGCGCCGAAAGGGCGCCGGATTCCGTCGAGACCTCGCCCTTGCCGTCCCTGATGCCGCCCTGCCAGCGGGCCGAGCCGGTTCTGGTGATTGCCATGTCGCTTCTCCTGAGTTGGTTCGCGGTCGAACGCGGGGATCATTGCCCAGGTTCAACGCCCGCGCTAGCACTTGCGCAAACGAGCGGGGGACGGGCCGAAAGTGCCGATTCACGAGCTTGCGGCACTCGGCGCGGCGGTCTGCTGGGCGCTGACGGGACTGCTGGCCGCGCGGCCGGTGGCCGAGGTGGGACCATTCGCCTTCAACCTTTACCGGCAGTCCTTTGTCACCCTGGTGCTGGGCGTGTTGGTGCTGCTGTCCGGTGCCTGGAAGGGGATCGACCCCGCGCTGCTGCCGGTGCTGGCGCTCTCGGGGTTCGTCGGTGTCTTCATGGGCGACACGGTGCTGTTCTTTGCCCTGCGCCGCCTGGGTCCGCGCCGCACGGGAGCGTTGTTCGCGATGAACGCGCCGATGGCCGCGGTTCTGGGTTGGGCGGTGCTGGGGGAAACGCTGTCGCCGCAGGGCGCGGCAGGCGTGGCGCTTTGCGCCGCGGGCGTGGCGATCTGCGTGCTGGGGCGTGCGTCGTCGAGCCATCTGGAACGGGTGCATGGCCCGATCTGGCAGGGCGTGGCGCTGGGGCTTTTTGCGGCGCTGGGACAGGCCTCGGGGTCTCTGATCGCGCGGCCGGCGATGGCGGCGGGGCTCGATCCGATGGTGGCCTCGCTGATGCGGGTGGGGGTGGCGGTGCTGTGCCTGGGCACGCTGACGGGGCTGCCGCTGGGGGTGGCCAGGCCCAGGGGCAGGCTGTCGGGCAAGGGCGCGGCGCAGATCGGGGCCTCGGGGATACTGGCCATGGTGGTCGGCATGACGCTGCTGCTGTTCGCGCTGCAGGGCGGCAAGGTCGGGATCGTGTCCACCTTGTCGGCGCTGTCGCCGGTGCTGATCCTGCCGGTCCTCTGGGTGCTCACCGGCGAGCGTCCGCCTGCCGCAAGCTGGGCGGGCGCGCTGATCGCGGTCACGGGGATGGGGCTGATCTTCCTGCGCTGACCGTCAGTCCCGACCGCCGGTCAGCCGCCGCCATTCGGCGATGGCGAAGCGGTCCGTCATCCCGGCGATGTAGTCCAGCACCACGCGAGCGCAGGCGGTGCGGTCGCCCGCGCCCAAGGCCTCGGCCTGCCAGTCCTCGGGCATCAGGCGGGGGTCATCCAGCATCATCGGGAAGATCGCGTTCAGGATGGCGGTGACGCGGGCGCGCTCCTCCATCACGGATGGCGCGCGGTACATCCGCTGGAACAGGAACTGCTTGACCGCCTTGAGGCTCTGGTAGAGCGGCTTCGAGAAGCGGATGATCGGGCCGTCCATGGCGCGGATCGCCTCGGCGCTTTGCGGCTGGGCGGCCTCGATCCGGCCCTGGGCCACGGCGATCACGTCCTCGACCATGACGCCGAAGACGCGGCGCAGGGCCTCGTGCCGGCGGCGCATGGTTTCGAGGCCCGGATGCCGGCGGTCAACTTCCGCGAAGGCGGGGCCGATCAGGGGCAGCTCCATCAGGTCGGCTTCGGTGAACAGGCCCGAGCGCAGCCCGTCATGCAGGTCGTGGTGGTTGTAGGCCACGTCGTCGGCGACGGCGGCGACCTGCGCCTCGGCGCTGGCATAGGTGGACAGGCGCAGGTCCCAGGCGGCGTTCACCTCGGCCAAGGCCCAGGGGTAGGGCACGGCCACGGGGCCGTTGTGCTTGGCAATGCCCTCCAGCGTCTCCCACGTCAGGTTCAGCCCGTCGAAGCCGGCGTAATGACGTTCCAGCCGCGTCACGATCCGCAGCGCCTGGGCGTTGTGGTCAAAGCCGCCATAGGGGGCCATGAGCGCGGCCAGCGCATCCTCGCCGGTATGGCCGAAGGGCGGGTGGCCGAGGTCATGGGCCAGCGCCACCGCCTCGGCCAGGTCCGTGTTCAGGCCCAGCGCGGCCGAGATGGTGCGGGCGACCTGCGCCACCTCGATCGTGTGGGTCAGGCGGGTGCGGTAATAATCGCCGCGGTATTCGTCGCCGTCATGTTCGACGAAGACCTGCGTCTTGTGCTTGAGCCGCCGGAAGGCCGAGGAATGGATGATCCGGTCGCGGTCGCGCTGCCAGGGGCTGCGGAAGGTGGACAGTTCCTCGGGGTGAAGGCGGCCCCGGCTTTCGCCCGGCTGGCAGGCATAGGGGGCGGGCAGGACGGCGACCATCGGGGCTGGTTCCTTGCGGGAGTGCATCGGCGACCCTATAGTCTGTGAAACCTCAACGAAACGGGAACGCCCCATGAACCTGCCACCGATGGTCACGCCCCGCGCCTTCGCGCGGCTGGCCGAGATCAACGCAGGCGGACCGGGGCCGGCGCTGCGCGTGGCCGTCCTGGGCGGCGGCTGCTCGGGCTTCCAGTACGACATCCGCATGGACGAACCCGCGGCGGAGGACCTGGTGCTGGAAGGCGAAGGCCAGCGCGTGGTCGTCGATCCGGTCTCGCTGCCCTTCCTTGCCGGCGCCAGGATCGACTGGTCGGACGAGCTGATCGGCGCGCGCTTCGTCATCGACAACCCGAACGCCAGTTCATCCTGCGGCTGCGGCACGTCCTTCTCGATCTGAGACCCCATGTTCCTTGAGATTCTGCTGATCGTCGGCCTGACCATCCTGAATGGCGTGCTGTCGATGTCCGAGCTTGCCGTCGTGTCCTCGCGCCCCGCGCGTCTTTCCAGCATGGCCGAAAAGGGCGACCGCGGCGCGCAGGCGGCGCTGGAGCTGCTGGAGCATCCCGGCAAGTTCCTGTCGGCCGTGCAGATCGGGATCACCCTGGTCGGCGTGCTGCTGGGCGCCGTGTCGGGTGCGACCCTAGGCGCGCGCGTGGGCACCGCCCTTGTGGCGGCCGGCGTGCCCTACAGCGTGGCGCAGTCGCTGGGCGTCTTCCTGGTCGTGACCGCCATCACCGCCCTGTCGGTCATCATCGGCGAGCTGGTGCCCAAGCAGATCGCCATGTCCAATCCCGAAGGCATCGCCGCGCGGGTGGCGCCGTCGATGCGGATGGTGGCCAGGATCGGCACCCCGCTGGTCTGGTTCCTCGACACGGGCGCGCGGCTGGTGCTGCGACTGATCGGGATCGACAACAGCTCGGACCGCGCGATCACCGACGAGGAAGTGCGCATGACCATCGCCGAGGCCACGCAGGCCGGGGTCCTGATGGAAGGCGAGCGCGGCATGATCGCGGGCGTGATGCGCGTGGCCGACCGGTCCGCCGCCGCAATGATGACGCCCCGCCGCGATGTCGAGATGATCAACGTGAACGATCCGCCCGAGGTCGTTCTGGAAAAGGCCCGCAGCGCCCGCTTTTCCCGCCTGCCGGTGACGGAGGGCTCGGACGACGAGATCTTGGGCGTCGTGGCCCTGCGCGACCTGATCGGCGTGGAGAAACCTGATCTGCGTGCCCTGATGCGAGAGGCGCCCACCGTTCTGGACGCCGCCGACGCCCTGTCGGTGATCGAGGTCATGCGCGCCACGCCGTCGCGCATGGTGCTGGTCTATGACGAATACGGGCACTTCCAAGGCATCATCACCGCGATGGACCTGCTCGAGGCCATCACCGGCGACTTCGCCGACGCGGAAGGCGACGAGCCCGACATGGTGCGGCGTGCCGACGGGTCCTGGCTCGTCTCGGGCGGGGAAAGCGCCGATGAGTTCGCGGGCGAGACGGGCTTTCCCGTCCCCGAGGGCGATTTCAACACGGTGGCGGGGATGGTGCTGTCCATCATCAACCGCATTCCACGGGCTGGCGACGTGTTCCACCATCAGGGCTGGACCGTCGAGGTCGCCGACATGGACGCCATGCGGATCGACAAGCTGATCGTCACCCCGCCCGTGGCGGAGTGACAAGGGGGGCGGTCAGCCCGCCCTGCTGCCGTGCTGCGTGCCCTCGCCGCGGCTGTCATCCTCCTTCTTGACGACGCTCAGCCGTCCGTCGCCCTCGACCCAAGCGCTGCGAACCTGGGCGATGTCGTCCACGCCGTTCAGGCGCAGGCTGCCCATCAGCTCGTCCGCCGTCAGCATTTCCTTTTTTAGGTTGCGCGGGATCGTCTGGCCGTCGCGGATGATCTGCAGCGGCTTGTGCTCCATCATCCGCTCGAACCAGGGCAGCGCGAAGGACAGGCGGTTGGTGATGTAATTCAGCGCCAGCATGGTCAGGATGATCACCGTGCCATCCGCAAGCGAGCTGTAATCCCCCATCGAGTTCGACGCCGCTTCCGTGATCAGCAGCAGGAACACCAGATCCATCGGCGCAAGCTCTCCGCCCGTGCGGCGGGGCAGCAGCCGGAACAGGACCATGAACAGGATGAACAGGAACGCGCCGCGCCCCATCAGTTCGGGGATGGAGTTTTCAAGCTGGAACATGGCTTTGGACCTTCAAGTCGTTCAGCATGTTCAATCCTTGCGCTTGCGCGCCGGTTCCTGCGGGGCTTCTTGCCCCGGCTTCGCGCCCGGCCTAGGGTCGCGGCCATGAAGATCGCCAGTTTCAACGTCAACGGGATCAAGGCGCGGCTGCACCAGCTGACGGCCTGGCTGCCCGAAGCGCAGCCCGACGTCGTGGTGCTGCAGGAAATCAAGACGGTGGACGAGGGTTTCCCCTCGGAAATCATCGAGGACCTGGGCTGGCGCGTTTGGACCCACGGGCAGAAAAGCTGGAACGGCGTCGCCGTCCTGTCCCGTCTGCCCGTCGAGGAGGTGCGCCGCGGCCTGCCCGGCGACGAGACGGACGAGCAGGCCCGCTGGATCGAGGCCGTGGTGATGGGCGACACCCATGCCGTCACCGTCGCGGGCCTGTATCTGCCCAACGGCAACCCGGCGCCGGGGCCGAAATACGACTACAAGCTGGCCTGGATGGAACGGCTGCGGCTGCGCGCGGCGGAACTGCTGGCGACGGAAACCCCGGTGGTGATGCTGGGTGACTACAACATCATCCCCGAGCCGCGCGATGCCGCGAAGCCCGAGGCCTGGGTGGACGACGCGTTGTTCCTGCCGCAATCGCGCGAGGCCTTCCGCCGGATCGTCAACCAGGGCTGGACCGACGCGATCCGCATCTCGGACCCTCATGCCACGCGCGGCCCCTTCACCTTCTGGGACTACCAGCGCCAGTCCTGGGAACGCGACAACGGCATCCGCATCGACCATCTGCTTCTGTCACCGCAGGCCGCCGACCTGATGCGCGGCGCAGGCATTGACCGCGACCAGCGCGCGGGCGAGAAGCCCAGCGACCATGTTCCCGTCTGGGTGGACCTGGCCGCGTAACCGCCAGCCTGCCTTCTCTCTTGCCCGGTGATCCGGGCCGGGCTTAGGGTGCCGGGCCATGGACCAGCCCACCGAGACGACCATCGTCGAGATCACGCCTTCTGCCCGGATCGACACCGCCACCCACGGCTGGCGGGCCAAGTGTCTGCAGCGGCTGATCCGCATGAACCTGCCGGTTCCCCGCAGCTTCGCCATTCCGGCCGCCGCCGTGCGGGCGATCGCCGCCGGACGGCCGCTGCCCGGTGCCGACCTCGGGCGGCTGATCGGCAGCGCGGGCGGGCTGCTGGGCGTCCGTCCCTCGGCGCTCGATCCTGAATGGGGCGGCCCCCGGTCGGTCCTGAACGTGGGCATGAACGCCGCCCGCCATGCCGAACTGACAGAAACCTTGGGCGCCGAGGCGGCGGATGCGCTGTATCGCGGCTTCGTCCAGGCCTATGCGATCCATGTCGCGCGGCTTGATCCTGACATGTTCAGCGACTCCGAGGCGACCCTGTCCGAGGCGCTGCGCAGCTACCAGGACGAGACCGACGAGGAATTCCCGCAGGACCCCGAGCGGCAGCTGGTCGAGGTGCTGCGCTCGATGGCCCGCGCCTGGGAAGGGCCGACCGCGCGTCTGCTGCGTCAGGCCAAGGGCGCGCCCGCAGAAGCGCCGCTGGGGCTGGTGGTGCAGGACATGGCGCTGGCTCTGGGGCCGGGCGTCACCGGATCGGGCACGATCCAGTTCATCGACAGCGTGACGGGAGATCCCCGCATCACCGGGCGCTTTCGCGGCCAGACCCAAGGCCGGGCGCAGCGCCATGACGCCGAGTCGATCTATCTGACCCGCGACCCGCGCGGCCCCTCGCTGGAGGAAGCCGCACCCGAGGTCTTTGCCGATCTCGTCCGCTTCGGCGTGGCCGCCCGCGAGCGTCTGAAGGAGGAGATGCAGATCGAATTCGTGGTGGCCGATGGCCGCCTGTCCCTGATCGACGCGGTGCGGGTGCAGCGTTCCTCGCGCGCGGCGGTGCGCATCGCGGTGGGGCTGGCGCGCGACGGGATCATCCCGCCGGAACAGGCGGTGATGCGAGTCCAGCCCCGCGCGCTGACGGACCTGCTGCACCACCAGGTCGATCCGCGCGCGCCGCGCGACCTGATCACCCGCGGCATGGCCGCCAGCCCCGGCGCCGCCACCGGCCGCATCGTCTTTTCCGCCGCCGCCGCCCAGGCCGCCGCCGCGCGGGGCGAATCCTGCGTCCTGGTGCGCCGCGAGACGCTGCCCGAGGACATCCGGGGCATGCACGCCTCGGTCGCGGTGCTGACGGAACGCGGCGGCATGTCCAGCCATGCCGCTGTGATCGCGCGCGGGCTGGGGCTGCCCTGTATCGTGGGCGCCTCGGGTCTGACGATCGACCTCCGGGGCCGCGTCATGCACGCCGGGGGCCGCAGCTTCCGCGAGGGCGAGGAGGTCACCGTGGACGGCACCTCGGGCGAGGTGCTGGCCGGCGCGGCAGAAATGCTGGAACCGGCGCTGGACGACAGCTTCAACCAACTGCTCGAATGGGCCGATGCCGCGCGCACGATGAAGGTCCGGGCGAATGCCGATACGCCGCAGGATGCGAAATGCGCCCGGCGCTTCGGGGCGCAGGGCATCGGCCTCTGCCGCACCGAACACATGTTCTTCGACGACGAGCGCCTGCCCGCCATGCGCGAGATGATCTTCGCCGACCGGGCCGAGGACCGCCGCATCGCTCTGGACCGCCTGCTGCCGATGCAGCGGGGGGATTTCACCACGCTGTTCCGCATCATGGACGGCTATCCCGTCACCATCCGCCTGTTCGACCCGCCGCTGCACGAGTTCCTGCCGCATGACCGCGAGGGGATGCGGGAACTGGCGGAATCGCTCGATCTGCCCCTGTCTGACGTGGTCCGCCGGGTCGAGGCGCTGACAGAATACAACCCCATGCTGGGGATGCGCGGGGTCCGGCTGGGCATCACCGTGCCGGAAATCTACGAGATGCAGGCCCGCGCCATCTTCGAGGCCGCGGTCGAGGTCGGCCGCAGCGGGCAGGGCGTCGTCCCCGAAATCATGATCCCCCTGGTCAGCGCCATGCGCGAGGTCGAGCTGGTCCGACACCGCATCGAGGGCATCGCCGCCGCCGTCCGCGCCGAGACGCGGGCCGAGTTCACCTATCGGCTGGGCGTCATGGTCGAAACGCCCCGCGCCGCGCTGCGGGCGGGCGACATCGCGGAACATTGCGCCTTCCTGTCCTTCGGGACGAACGACCTGACGCAGATGACCTATGGTCTGTCGCGCGACGACGCAGCGCGTTTCATGGGCAGCTACGTGGGGCAGGGGGTCTATGCCGAGGACCCCTTCCACATCCTTGACCAGGAAGGGGTGGGCGAGTTGGTTCTGATCGGCGCCCAGCGGGCGCGGACGCGCAACGGGGCCATCACCGTCGCCATGTGCGGCGAACATGCGGGCAATCCTGAATCCATCGCCTTCTGCCAGCGCGCGGGACTCGACTATGTCAGCTGCTCGGCCTTCCGTGTCCCGGTTGCCCGGCTGGCCGCCGCGCAGGAGGCGATTCTGTCCCGGCTGACTGAATCGGTGCGTGATGACAGCGATCTCGCCGCCGGAACTGCCTTCGGTTCCCACAGGTCACACGGCGCCTGAGCGCCGATTCTTGCCGAACTGATTATTTTATGTCGGCAGGAACCTGCCGGAAATTGCTCATTTTCCCCCTTTTCCGGCCGTTCCCGCTTCTTTCGGTAGCGCCGCAGGGAACCCGTGCCGCATGACCGTCACCAGCCGCCGAGGATCCTGGCAGGTCCGAGGCGAAAGAAGTGGCAACAACAGGATCCTTCATGAGCAAGCTGCTGAAATGGCTGGCGCACGTCGGAGTGTGTATCGCGCTGGCTATCCCCGCCACGGCGCAGGCCCAGAACCCGCGTGCAGCCGCGGGCGGGCCCGAGCGGCTGGTCCAGGCCAAGGCGGGCGGAACTTCCAACGCCTCGCTGAGGTGCCTGACCGAGGCGCTGTATCACGAGGCGCGGGGTGAATCGGTGAAGGGCCAGCGCGCCGTGGCCGAGGTCATCCTGAACCGCGTCGACCACCCGGCCTTCCCCAAGTCGGTCTGCGGCGTCGTCAACCAGCCCAGCCAGTTCAGCTACAAGGGCAAGGTCGGCAAGATGCGCGACCGCGCGGCGTTCAACCGCGCCCAGAAGATCGCCTCCGAGGCGCTGGCGGGCGCGCCGCGCAACCTGACCGGCGGGGCCACCTATTTCCACACCACCTATGTCAAGCCGTCCTGGTCCAAGCGGTTCACCCGGACCACGAAGATCGGCGCCCATGTCTTCTATCGTCGGGGCGGGCAGCGGATCGCCTCAAACTGAGGCTCGACCCACGCGGATATCGCGGCCTCGCCCTTGCGGCGGGGCCGCTTTCGTTTCAACTGGCGCCATGGACAGACCCGACCGCATCCACCTGCGCGACTATATCGTCGCGGCCGAGATCGGCGCGTTCCAGAGCGAGCGCGGCCTGACCCAGCGCCTGCTCTTTTCCCTCGAGGTCGCGCTGGCCCAGCCCGTGACCGGGGCCGAGGACAAGGTTGACGCAATCCTCAGCTATGACGTGCTGGTCGCGGCCGTGGGCGACGGGCTGGCCGACCGGCGCTATGACCTTCTGGAAACGCTGGCCGAGCGGATCGCGGCGCAGGTGCTGACCCATCCCCAGGCCGCCGAGGTGACGGTCACGATCGAGAAGCTGGACCGCGTGCCCGGCGCATTGGGTGTGACGCTGACGCGCCGGACGGCGCAGGTCGAGGTCGCGGCGCAGGCGGTGCGCCCGGCTCTGCTGGTCATGGGACGGCGGGTCCCGCTGCCCCCGGGTCCGCTGGTGATCGTGCCCCCGGCCCCGGACCTGCCCCTGCTGCAGGGGGGGAACCGGCGGCGGATCGCGCTGCTGGCGCTGGACCAGGCGGCTTGGGCACTGGCCGGGGCGCTGGGCGTGGATGTGGCGGACAGCCGGACCGAGATCGACTGGGCCGCCACGAACGGCCTCGCCGTTGTCTGGGCGCCGGCCCGGATGGCCGCTGATGCCGAAGTGCCTGCCGATCCTGCTGCGCTGGCGATGTGGCTGGCCGACAGGCTCGACGCCGATCGCATCGACTGGGCACTGCCCGAGGGGGCGGCGCTGCCCAGCGAAGCGGCGAGTTTCCGCATCCGGTCGGTGCTGCTGGATGCCTGAACCTTGCAGAGCGGGCATCCTGGCGGCATGAGTCGCTGATTCAGAGCCGCCATGCCATGACCACCCAGTATTTCCGTCCCGTTCCCGACATCTCCGGCGGCCGCTGGCGTCTTGCCGGCGGCTGGACTGGCTTTTCTTCCTTCGAACTGCTGACCCGGGGCGCCCCGCCCCGGATCGTGACCGACGTTCCGTCCGAGGTGATCGCGGCGCTGACAGCCCCGCGCCCGCCGGTGCTGGGCCTGTCCATGGACGCGCCGCGCATCATGGGCATCGTCAACGTGACGCCCGACAGCTTTTCCGACGGCGGGCACTGGAATGCGGACGGCGGGATCGCCCACGGGCGCGAGCTGATCGCGGAAGGCGCCCATATCCTCGACATCGGCGGCGAATCGACCCGCCCCGGCGCGGCGGCCGTGCCCGTCCCCGAGGAGATCGCCCGCACCCGCCCGGCCATCGCGGCCCTGTCGGCCGAGGCTGCGGTCTCCGTGGACACCCGCAAGGCCCAGGTCGCGCGAGCGGCGGTAACGGCGGGCGCGGGGATGGTGAACGACGTCTCGGGGTTCGACTTCGATCCCGGCATGGCGGCGGCGGTTGCGGAAAGCGGCGCGGAAGTCTGTCTGATGCACGCCCAGGGGCTGCCGGAGAACATGCAGGACGACCCGTGCTATGGTGACGTGCTGCTGGACGTCTATGACGCGCTGGCCCTGCGCATCGCGCGCGCCGAGGCCGCCGGCATCCCCCGGGACCGGATCGTGATCGACCCCGGCATCGGCTTCGGCAAGACGCTGGAGCATAACCTGGCCATCCTGCGGCGCATTTCGCTGTATCATGCCCTGGGCGTGCCGGTGCTGCTGGGCGCCTCGCGCAAGCGGTTCATCGGCACCATCGGCGGGGCCGGGGAAGCAGTCCGGCGCGATCCGGGCACCCTGGCGGTGACGCTGGCGGCGGTCCAGCAGGGCATCCAGATCCACCGCGTCCATGACGTGGCGGGAACCAGACAAGGGCTTGCCCTGTGGCAGGCGATAAGAGGGGCAGAGGCATGAGCAGGAAGCTTTTCGGCACCGACGGCGTGCGCGGGCGCGCCAACAGCCACCCGATGACGGCCGAGATGGCGCTGCGCCTGGGCGCGGCGGCCGGCCGGTATTTCAGGGGCGACGGCA